>NZ_JBFRDA010000007.1:0-206101 GCF_052113345.1 Pseudarthrobacter sp. YAF2
GCCATCGCGGCCGCGGCATCCTTGAGCCGCTCCCCGTTCACACCGTTCAACACCACTGTTGCGCCGGCATCGGCCAGCGCCCGGGCCAACGCGCTGCCAATCCCCCGACTCGAACCCGTCACCAACGCAACCCGGCCCGACAAATCAAAGAGCGCGCTCATGCGAACGGCCCCTGCTGGACCAGGTTGGCCGGGGTTTCACCGGCTGCGAGGGCCTCGAGCTGGCGCTTCAGGAGCTTCAGGATTCGTGGTTCGAAGGCTGACGCGTTGCCGCCCACATGCGGTGTGATGAGGGCGTTCTCCGCCGACCACAACGGGTGGCCTGCGGGCAGCGGTTCGGGATCAACGACGTCGATGGCGCACTGCAGTCGGCCGGACACCACTTCCCGGGTCAGGGCGTCGGTGTCCACCACGGCGCCACGGCCCACGTTGACCACCAAGGCGCCGTCGGGCAGCGCGGCCAGGACGTCCCGGCCCACCAGGTGGTGGGTCTTGTCGTTCAGCGGCAGGACGGAGACCAGGATGTCGTGGCCGGCGGCAAGCTCAAGCAGTTCGTCCGGGCCGTGGACGTGCCCGTCTGCATCCGTCCGGGCTGAGCTTCCCACCCGGGTCACCGTGACTTCGAACGGCTCCAGCCGGCGGGCCAGTTCCTTGCCGATCCCGCCGATGCCCAGCAACAGGATCTTCCGGTCGGCCAGGGACTGTCGGCGCTGCGGCTTCCAGCTTTCGGTCTGCTGGTCCTTGACGGCCTGGTCGATGCCCCGCAGCTTGGCCAGGATGAGGCCCACGGCCAGCTCTGCGGTGGCAGCCGCGTGGACACCTGAGGCGTTTGCCACTGCGGCGCCCGGCCCCGCAGCCTCGCGGACGCCGTCGAACCCTGTTGACTGGGTCTGCACGAACTTAAGGTCCGGGACCTTACCCAGGGAACCCAGCACTGCCCCGGCGTCGATGTACGGAAGGATGACGCCGTCGATGCTTCCGTGGGTCTCGTCCGGTGCCCCCTGCATGTCCCACACGACGCCGCGGAGTCCTTCGGGAAGCGGCGAAAGGTCGGCGAGTAGCTGGGGTTCGGGGAAACTGACGGTCTGTACTAACTGCATCGGTAGGGCCTATCGGTTGATGGTGGGAAGGTGCTGCGGGCGGATCGTTATGCTTCGCGGCGGTCGAAAGTCAGGCCGCCCGGGACCTGGAAGGTGGGCATGAGTTCCAGCATGCCAACATTCACATGCCGCGGGGTCTCGATGGCGTAGTCCAGGGCATTGACGATGTCATCCGTGGTGAGGGACTCGTAGCCCTCGTAGTAGGTCTGCCAGGCTTCTTCCATGGCTTCGGGGCTTCCACCCATGTTGCGGCCGAAGATCTCTGTTTCCACCCGCCCCGGGCAGATTTCCGTGACGCGGATGCGCTTGCCCACGGTGTCGTTCCTCAGCTGCCGGGAGATCTGGTGCACGGCGGCCTTGGTGGCATGGTAGGCGGTGTGGCCGTAGAAGTTATAGAGCCCGGCGATCGAGCTGATATTGACCACGTGGCCCAGGTCCCGCTCCACCATGCCGGGCAGCACCAGCCGGGTCAGCTGCAGCAGGCCGCGCAGGTTCACGTCGATGAGTTCGTCGATGTCCTGCTCGGAGGAATCCAGGATGTTGCCGGGCCGGGAGACGCCGGCGCAGTTCACCAGGACGTCCACCTTCAGGTCACGGACGACGCCGGCCAGGGCGGCGGTGTCGGTCAGGTCCACCACATGCGGGACTGCTCCCGTGCGGTCGGCCAGTTCGGCAAGGCGTTCCTCGTTGCGGGCCACCGCGTGCACGGTCAGTCCGCGCTTGGCGAGCCGTTCGGCGATAGCGGCGCCCATGCCGGTGGACGCTCCGGTGACGAGGGCTGTGGTGTAGTCGGAAAAAGGCACAGGTACTCCAAAAGTGGGAAGTGAGGCTCTTGCGTCCGGCAATGGGCTGGACGTAGTGGCCCCCGGTTGGCAGGGAGGTTAGGGATCGCGCAGCGGTTTGTGGGTGCGGTCCTGGGCGGTGGGACGGGCATTCATGATGTTCAGGCTCCTGACGCTGGGCTGAGTTCGTACCAGCGCTGGCCGGCGCCGACCCCGAGGAGTCCGAAGACTGTGTTGATGGTGTTCCGGAGTCTGTCCAGTTCCAGGCAGGCCGAGCGGTACATGGCTGTTGCTTCGGCCACGGTTGTCTTTCTGAAGGTGACGGTATGTCCAGGCCTGGACTGTGCCAGGACATCCAGGGAGCGGCTCGTGACGACTCCCAGGACCGGATAGCCCGCCGTTACGCCGCGTCCCCGGTGCAGGACCAGCAGTTCGTCCCGGGACGGAACCTCGATAGCCCCCACCGGGACACCGCGGGAGAGGACCTCGGAGGTGAGCTGGCGTTCAGGCAGTGCGCCGCCGAGCCGGAGTCCGATGTGGTTGCTTCGGGGGCTCACGGTGTACTGCGTGGTGAAAAGCAGGTCTCCGGTGTCGCCGAATTCGGCTACGTCCGGCCCGTCGGTGACGTCGATGACCGGATGGGTGGTGAATTCCGGCTTTGCCAGCCCCAGCCGGAACAGCGGCAGGCCGAAGTATGGCTGGGTGATCGGTGCGGTGGTCTTTTGCGTTGCAAGCCGGGTGCCCTCAACAAGTTTCAGTCCGAAGCCCACCACTGTGTCCGGTGCGCAACTGCCCAGCAGCGTGGGGACAGTGAAAGATCCGCGGACAGCGATGTAGGCCCGGAGACCGGTGCGGATTCCGCGGACAGTCACTGTTTCGCCGGCCCGGACGGAGACGGGCTCCCACTGGGGGCAGTCGCGGCCGCCCACCGAGAGGTCCAGCGGCGCGCCGGTCACGGCGATCAGCAGGTCCGTGGTGGCCCGCATCCTGAAGTCCAGGGCGGTGAGTTCCAGCAGCGGATCGTTGTCCCCGTTGCCGGCCAGGATGTTCGCGGCCTTGGCCGAAAACTGGTCCAGGGCCCCGTTGACGGGAAGTCCGAATGCAGGGCCCTTCGTCCGGCCAAGGTCGGTGACTACGGAGTGTCCGGGCTGAAGGACGACAAGTGACCCGGTCATGGCCGCGCCTCAAGGAACTGCCCCTCGTGGTTTCCGAAGTCCTCCGCGGGAATGCGGTAGAAGCGCAGTTCATCGCCGGGGACGTAGGGCACCAGGGGTTCGCGTGCTGCGTCCAGGATTGTCAGGGGGGTCTGGCCGATGACGCACCAGCCTCCTGGTGCGACTGCGGGCGCGATCACGGCTTGGCGTCCGGCCACGGATACTGCACCGGCGGGTACGGACAGCCGCGGGTCTTTAAGCCTGGGGACGGGGACCGGGAAGTCCGGTCCGTCCATCATGGGCGAGCCTGCCGGCGCTCCGAGGCAGCGGATGACGTAGGTCTTGGCCGTGTGCCGGGCGATCACGTCCTGGACATCCAGGCCCTGGTGCTCTGCCACGCTTTCCAGGTCCGGCCCGTAGCTGCCGCCGTACACGACAGGTACCTCGAAGCGGCGCGGCTCGCGCAGGTTGGTGCCAACAAAGTCCAGCTGGCGCATCCCAAGGAGGACGAACGCCCTGACCTGGCGGGCGGAGGTGAGGTAGGGATCGAATTCGACCAGTACGGAATCGTAAGTGGGAACGGCGCCATGGATGCCTTCGACGCCGGCGGTCGTCAGCCAGCCGGCCAGGGAGTGGACCGTTGCCCAGTTGGATTCTGCGTCACCGGACTGTGCCACCACGCGCAGGGCGGCGTCGCCTGACTCGTAGATGTCCAGCGTTGTCTGGCTGGTTGTCGTTGGGGCGGCCATGGTCAGGAAACCTTTTGCTTTGCGGCGAGCACCTGTGCCAACGGGGCGATGGTGACGCCTGCGGCAATCAGTTCGCTGCGAATCAGGCGGGCAAGTTCGACGGCGCCCGGGTTGTCGCCGTGGAGCAGCACCGTGTCGGCATGGATGGCGATGTCGCTGCCGGAGACTGTTTCGATGAGTCCTTCGGTCACCATCCGCACAGTGCGCTGGACAATGACGGAGGGGTCGTGGATCACGGCGCCGGGCCGGCTGCGCGGCACCAGTGTGCCGTCATCCTGGTAGGCGCGGTCCGCGATGCCAACGATGGCCACGCGCAGGCCGCGCTCCGCCGCCGCAGTGGCGAGTTCACCGTCCTGCGCCAGGATGATTAGCTTCGGGTCCACCCGGGCGGCGGCATCCGATACGGCTCCGGCGTAGTCCGCGCGGGTGGCCACCAGGTTGCCCAGGCGGCCGTGGGGAGCCAAGTGGGAGACGGTACCGCCGTGGTAGGCGGCAAACGCCGACAGGGCTCCCAGCTGGTAGATGACGTCGTTGCGGACTTCGTCAGCGGTGAGGTCCATGGCGCGGCGGCCGAAGCCGCGAAGATCCGGGAAGCTCGGATGGGCGCCGATGCCGACTCCCGTCCTGGCACATTCAGCCACGGTGGCGTCCATGATGTCAGGGTCCCCTGCGTGGAAGCCGCAGGCGATGTTGGCGCTGGACACGATTTCCAGGAGGGCGTTGTCGTCGCCGATCGAGTAAGCGCCAAAACCTTCACCAAGATCCGCTACGAGATCAACTGTGGGCATTGCGGGCCTTCCTCTGCTGGTGCTGCGGGCGTAAATAAGTGTGGCACCGGTATATGAGCCACACAAAGACGAATGCGGTATCACGCTATAGGGAACAGTTATGACCTTAAGAGGCGCTATTGGCGATCCAAAAAATGTAGGCGGCCATTGTTTCGTGACGACAAGACTGGCCTTTCCACAAATTGTTTCCCTATTTATGCACAAAACATATGCCGCCATCAAAACCGGCGATGGCTTGGGTGGGGATAGAATGCTCTGGTCATTGGAAAGTCATCTGCAATTAACCTATGCCCGGGACTCGGATCACACAAAGACGTATTGCCTGTCCCGCCATAGCACCAACGTATGACCCCGCATGCTGTGCCGTCCCCCGCTGGAAAAGAGGAGCGCTATGGACACCCGGAAGCTGGCGTACTTCGTGAAGATCGTCGACTCAGGAAGCATCACGAAGGCGGCCGCCGCCCTCCACGTCGCCCAGCCGGCGCTGAGCCAGCAGGTGTCGGCCCTGGAAACGGAGCTGAAGCAGCGGCTCCTGATCCGGAGCAAGCAGGGCGTGGAGCCCACGGCGGCTGGCCATACCCTGTACCGGCACGCGCAGACCATCCTGCGCCAAGTGGAGCAGGCAAGGATCGATGTGGCAGCTTCAGGAGCGGCACCTTCCGGGCGCGTCTCCATAGCAATCGCTCCCTACAGCATGGCCTCAAGCCTCACTCCGCGGATTATTCGCGAAGTAGGGCGGCGCTACCCCGACATCGTGCTGCACCTGACCGAGATTTACGGCGGCGTGCTCAGCGAGGCCATCAAGAACGGGCGACTGGACATGGCACTCATCTATGAACCAGGGCCCATTCGGGGTGTGCAATTCACCACCCTCATCGTCGAGGACCTGTACCTGGTGGTCAACGCCGCACGGGAGCTTCCGGTGGACCCCGGGGCCGGCACCATCGCCCTGGAAGCGGCGGCCACCCTGGGCCTGTTCCTGCCCGAACGGATCCACACCCTGCGCCAGGTGGTGGAGGCGGGCTTCGACAGCAAGGGCCTCACGCTGCATCTGGTGGGGGAAGTGGAATCGGTGCCGTCCCTGACCAGGCTGCTGCGCAGCGACCTGGGTGCGACCATCCTGCCCAAGTCGGCCGCGGATGCCCTGTTCCATGAGGAGGACTTCCGGGTCCTGCGGATCACCGGGCCTGCACTGCAGTGCAAGATCGCGCTGTGCACTCCGGACCACGAACCGCTCTCAGAGGCCGGTTCCGCCGTACTGCTGGTACTGAAGGAAATGCTCCAGGAAATGCTGCGCAGCAAATACCAGCCGCTTTCCAGCGAAACCCCCTCCGCTGCCGCGGATGCATCATAAGCGGCCCTTATCAGGTCACGCTCCATTAGTCTTATCCATGGAATTGGCTGCGTCCTAGGATAAAAGCCATAAAGGTTCGCCAATGGCGTTTACCCGGCACAAATGATTCCCTTGGAGCCCAGCATGAAAAAGATCACCAGCCTGCAATACCGGAAATCCCCGGAACGAAGGATCCACCTTAAGGCCAGCACCGGTTCGCATTGCCCCACCAATGGTTTCTGGCGGGCCGAAGACGGTGCTGCCTCGGATCCGGTGTTTGTCTTCGAGGGCAGCATGATGCCGCCGGGCAAGCGGGGATCCACCATGTGGTACCTGGACGACTCCCAGGTGGGGCCGCCTGCGTACCTTCTTCCCGGGATGAACTGAGGTGGCTTGAACCACCGCACCGCCGGCGGCCAAGAGAAGGCCCGGAGTTCCAGAAGGAACGCCGGGCCTCTGTGGTTTAACCCCATCGATTGCTGAGTAATTGACGTTATGAGGGGTCAAAACGGCAGTTACTCAGCAGTCGATGGGTGTGAAGCTACAGCGCTGGCTCCAGTTCGGCGTCCTCCACCAGCAGGCCTTTGGCCTTCAGCACGTCGGTCAGTTTGCACAACTCGATGGTGGTGCCGCCTTCCTTGTAGCGGCGGATGAGGTCGTCTTCAGCGTCCACGCGTGCCTGCGACAGCTTGATGACTTCCTCGACCTCATCCTTGCGGACCACCACCACACCGTCGGCATCGCCCAGCAGGACATCGCCCGGGTAGACAATCTCGTCGCCGAACACCAGGGGATGGTTGACCGGGCCAATGGTTTCCTTGACGGTCCCCTTGATGCAGACGCTGCCGGAGAACACCGGCAGGCCGAGGTCGATCAGGTCCTTGGTGTCGCGGACGCCGGAGTCCGTGACCATGCCGGCCAGGCCTTTCGCCTTCATGGCGTTGCCGAGCACATCGCCGAATGTCCCGGCTTCCTCGTACTCACCGGCTGCCACCAGGACAACGTCGCCCTTCTGGGCGTAGTGGATGGCCACCTGAAGCATCAGATTGTCCCGCGGTGCACAGACCACGGTGACTGCGGGTCCGCAGAACGTCATGCTGCGGTCAATCGGCTTGATCTTCGAACTCAAGGCGCCCTTGCGGCCCTGCGCTTCATGCACTGTGGCAGAGGAGAACTTGGAAAGGCGCTGAATGGCGTCTTCCGAGGGCCTGTCGAATTTCGTTTTGACGTGGATCATGGGGTGCTCCTGTTTTGTAGAAAGCGTGGGCAAAGTAGTGGATGGGTCAGGCCAGCGCCGTGACGGCCTTTTCGATGGCGGCAATGGATTCCTCGATCACCGGCAGCCCGGTGGCGTAGGAGATCCGGAAATAAGGGCTCAGCCCGTAGGCCGAACCTTGGATGACGGCAACAGATGCTGCTTCCAGCAGGTACAGCGTGAAGTCCTCGTCGTTGGTGATCTGCCTGCCATCGGGCGTTGTCTTGCCGATGACCCCGGCGCAGTTGACGTAGGCGTAAAAGGCGCCATCCGGCGTCGTGCACTGCAGGCCCTTGACGGCGTTCAGCCCGGAGACTGCCGCATCACGCCGTTCGCGGTACACATCCACGCTTTCGCGGACGAATGCCTGGTCTCCGGTGAGTGCCTCGGCGGCAGCGGCCTGGCTGATGGAGGACGGGCAGGAGGACATCTGGGACTGCAGTTTGTTGATGGCGGCCACCAGGGGCGCCGGTCCGCCGGCGTAACCCAGCCGCCATCCGGTCATCGCGTAGGCCTTGGAGACCCCGTTGGTGACCAGCACCCGGTCCTTGAGCCCAGGGGCAACTGCCACCAGGCTGGTGATGGGCTCCTCGCCGAAGTGGATCTCGTCGTAGATCTCATCAGTGAGGACATAGACGGCAGGGTGGTCCTTGAGGACGGCGGCCAGGCCTGCCAGTTCTTCGCGGGAGTACACCGCTCCTGTGGGGTTGGAGGGCGTGTTGAGGATGACCCACTTGGTGTGCTCCGTCAGTGCGCCTGCCAGTGCCTCAGGGGTTAGTTTGAAACCGGTGTCCTCACCACAGGAAACGATGACGGGGGTGCCTTCGTTGGCGAGCACCATGTCCGGGTAGGAGACCCAGTACGGTGCGGGAATGACAACCTCGTCGCCCGGATCGAGGGTGGCCATGAACGCGGTGAAGATGACCTGCTTGCCGCCTCCCCCGATGGTGATTTCGCCGGCGGTGTACTGCTGCCCGGTTTTGCGGTGCAGCGTCTGCAGGATGGCCTTTTGCAGTTCGGGCGTCCCGGTGACCGATGTGTACTTGGTTTCACCACGGTCGATGGCTGCGACGGCAGCGTCCTTGATGTGCTGAGGCGTGTCGAAATCCGGCTCGCCGACCGTCAGGTCCAGGATCCGGCGGCCCTCGGCCTTGAGCTCCCGGACACGGGCCGCCGCGGCAACGCTGGGTGAGGATTTGATACGAGTTACGCGTGATGCGGGCACGAATTCAGGCATGGTGTCTTCCAGGCTTCCGGTACGGATGAGGGTGGTTCAATCGAGCCTAGGGAAGGAGCCGCCCCCTTGGATAAGACCTAAAGTGCGTGGACAGATAAGCAGCCCTTATGACGGAGCACCTAGAACTTTCGCCTATTGCTCCACGCACTTTCGGTATTGCCCTACCGGCTTGCCTGATGCGTAACCTGCAGGGTGGATAACGGGCCCAATGAAGGCACAGCGTCGGCCCCCGCTACGCCTTCAAGGCCGACGGGCCGAACCGCAGGAGAGGTACGCCTGCCGGCGGGAAGCCGTGCGGGCATGGAAACACCAACGGAGACAAGGAGCAGAGGTGGCCGGCAGAAAAATTCAAGATCGGATACCTCCTCGTACAGCCAGCACCGGAACGGGCGCGGCCGGCGTAGCAGCGTACCGGTACCGCGGCGTCCCGAAGCCGGACCCCGCCACGGCCCGGGCCCAACAAGCCCTGGCCATGCTGGCCCAGCTGAGGAGGACCCTCGCACTTCGGTCCAGCAGGGTACGTGCCCTCACCGCCGAGCTGGGTGATTGCCTTGCCCAGGCCGTGTGCGATGGCGTGAAGGTTGCCGCCGTCGCGAAGGCCGCCGGACAGCCTGCAGCCAGTATCCGGTCTGCCACGCTGGCACGCGGCGAGCTGTACCCGTCCAGCCAAACCCGAAGCGGCCATCTTCACCTTATTGCGGGATTGGCTTCGGAGCTGGCGGCAGCCGAAGGCGCTCGGAGTGACGCGGAAGAACAACGAACGCAGGTACTGGCCCTGGCCAGGAAATCCCGGCTCCTTGACGACTACCAACTTGCCGGGGCAAGCGGCCTTAAGTCGGACGAAATCCGCAAAATGACCAGGGGCGTCGGCTTGCGTGTGGCCCAACCGCAGTAATCGTCCCGACTGGTCCTCTGCCGGCGGCCTTCCGCTCTCCCATGGAGTGCTTCCTGTTGTCCAAGGTCTCCGGTTCTTCGGCTCCAAGCCATAACAAATCGCTATGTAGGTACATAAAAGCCGACTTTGTGTGACCCATACCGCAAACGTTAACTTGATGTCTGGGGCCGGTCCGCAAAGCCGTAAACACGATTTGCGAGAGAGCTCACAGCAGGACCAACCGGACATTCCACTCAAGATCTCTTTCCGAGAGCCCAGGTATAGCGGCAACCGGTGTTCACCCATCACCCACGGAGACGAAATGACAGAAACCACAGTTCCCAGGAAGACCCCGGTTAGGGCCGCAGTCGCGGCCTGGATCGGCACGACGTTGGAGTACTACGACTTCGCGGTGTACGGCACCTCGTCGGCGTTGGTTCTGAATGTCCTCTTCTTTTCACCCGAGTTGCCCCAGGGCATCAGCGTGCTGCTCGCCATGATCACCTTCGCGGTCGGCTATGCAGTACGCCCCCTCGGCTCCCTCATCCTTGGGCCGATGGGTGACCGACGTGGCCGCAAATTCGTCATGATGATCACACTGTTCGGCATCGGCGGCTGCACCTTCCTGATCGGCTGCCTGCCCACGTACGCCCAGATCGGTCCCCTTGCTCCCGTCCTGCTCGTGCTGATCCGCGTCATCCAAGGACTGTGCCTCTCCGGCGAGCAGCCCAGTGCCATCACCATGAGCCTGGAGCACGCTTCCGAGGGCCGTCGCGGTTTCCTCGCGAGCTTCACCACCTTGGGTTCCTCCTCAGGCACGCTGCTCACCCTGCTGGTCTTCATCCCTGTCGCCGCTATGCCCTCGGAGCAGTTGCTGAGCTGGGGTTGGCGGCTTCCGTTCTGGGCCTCCGCCTTCGTAGTCGTCGCTGCCTACCTGATCCGCCGCCACATCCAGGAGCCGCCCGAGTTCGTAAAGGTCCAGGCCGCCAAGGTGAACGTCGCCCCCCTCAGGCATCTTCTGCGCTTCCACTGGCGCGCGGTGCTGCGGATCGTATTCTGTGCGCTCATCGCGGGCACGAGCTACATGATGCAGACCTTCTCGGTAGCATTCGGGACCGCCGGATACAAGCTGGATAAGCCGACCATGCTTCTGACGACTACCGTCTCGGCAGTGATCGCGCTCGGAATCACGCCCCTGGCAGGATTCCTTGTGGACAAGATCGGCCGCAAGACGATGTTCCTCATCGCAACGGGCGGCGTGGGCGTCACCATGGTGCCCTACCTGTGGTCAATCACGACCGGCAACTGGTCGCTGATCTTCCTGTTCGGCATCATCAACTACTCCCTCTTCTACTCAATGGTGAACGCATCCTGGCCCTCATTCTTCGCAGAGATGTTCCCCGGCCGGCTGCGCGTCTCCGGGCTCGCTCTTGGCACCCAGATCGGCTTTGCCATCTCCGGCGTCATCGGCCCCGTTCTCTCGACAGCACTCGCTGGCCCGGACCTGAAAGATTGGGTCGGCCCGTCAATGGTCGCCCTCGGGTTCATGGTCCTGGCAGGAATCTCGGCCCTCACCGCCAAGGAGACCAAAAAGTACACGCTCAAGGAACTCGACGAGGTACAGCAAAGCGAACGGGAAACGTCCGTCCTCACGGCCGCGACCGTGTCCCCAAGCTCAGCTGCCCGCGGCCTCGCTGGTTAGCCCGAAAAACAGGGTGACAGGATTTCTCCCTTGAGATGATCACGGACTCGCTGTACGTCCCACGGCGTTGATTCCGTTGTGAACAAGTGAAGACCTCTTAGTGACGGCACCAACACAGCCAACAACTAAGAGGTCTTCCTGTCGACAGGGCCGCTTCGGCTGGCTGCTGCACGCCGGCGGGCTTCAACGGCCGCAGCCACCGGCCTGAAGCACGACGAGATCCGCAAGCTGACCAGGGGCATCGCTGCACCGTAGCAACCCAGGTACCCTGGTTCCGGCCCGGGAGGCTCTGGCCAGCTGCCCTGATAAGTGTTGGGATAGTGGCGGCAACTGCTGGCGATGTGGAGGCGATGGCGATGGCACGGTTGGACGGGCGGATTGCGGTGGTGACCGGGGCAGCCGGCGGCATTGGACGGGCGGTGGCTGCCGGCCTCGCCCGCGAAGGGGCCGCCGTCGTGGTGGTGGCCCGCAGCCAGGCCCGCGCCCTGGCGGCCATGGCGGATATACGGACCCGCGTCCCGGCCGCGGAGCTGGAGCCCCTGGCATGTGACTTGTCGCTGCAATCGTCCATCCGTGAGGCTATGGCGGAACTGGTTTCCCGTCATGACCGGGTGGACGTACTGGTGAACACCGCCGGTGTCTTCCGCAAGGAGCGCCATGAAACCGCCGAAGGGCTGGAGCTCACCTTCGCCACGAACGTGATGTCCTATTTCCTGGTGACCGGGCTCCTGCTGGACGCCCTCAAAAAGGGCGCCACGGCCGCCATGCCGTCACGCATTGTCAATATCGCCTCCAGATACGGCAATGTCCGGCTCCCGTTCGATGACCTGCAGACCGCCACGGGTAAATATAGTTTTCTCCGTTCCACACCGCCCACCATGCTGGCCCGGGTCCTCCTGACGCAGGAGTTTGCCGAACGGCTGCGCGGCACGGGCGTGGTGGCCAACGCCGTGCACCCGGGGCTGGTGCGGAGCACGGGGCTGCTGCAGGACGTGGGCGGTCCGTTCCGCTGGATCACCAACACGCTGGGCAAGACGGCGGATCGGGCTGCGGACACGCCGTTGTGGCTGGCGACCTCGCCCGAGGCTGCAGCCGTGACCGGCAAGTTGTGGGCCAAGCGGAAGCAACTTCCCACCCCGGGCATGGGCTCAGACCCGGAGGCCCGGCAGCGCCTGTGGGAGGCCTGCGCCCGCCTGGCCGGTACGGATTTCGCGTGAGCACCTCCTGCACGGCAACGGACGGGCCGGAGTACCGGGCAGGGAATTTGTTGACGCGCCCCTGCGTTGTCGATCTGTCCAGAACAATCTGGGCAACTGCAGCTCGACAGGAGAAAACACCACATGTCAGTTGACTACGACGCTCCGCGGGTTACTCCCGAGGAAGAGCCGAACGTCGCTTTGGAGGAGCTGAAGTCCGATAAGTCCGGCCGCCGGGAGGCCGGTCCCGACATGGACGAGACGGACCTCGCGGACAGTTTTGAGCTGCCCGGCGCCGATCTTTCCAACGAGGAACTCCTCATCCAGGTGGTACCGGTGCAGGCGGATGAATTCACCTGCATGTCCTGCTTCCTGGTCCACCACCGCAGCCAGCTGGCCCGGGAGAAGGACGGCAAGAAGTACTGCAAGGAATGTGAGGGATAGCAGGACAGGTTTGGATTTCAACCATTGGAATCCAGGCTCGTGGACAGGGCGGGAGACAGCCATGATGTAGGTCACGCTCCGGCACTGGCCGGCCGACTGGAAAGAAGGAAACCATGTCCCTCAGCGTTGAGGAAATGAACAAGCAGCTCCCGGTGGCCAACGCGCTGCCCGGTGAGGCAGTCCCGTATTACATGGCGTCCGGTGAAGGCGCACGCTACGAAATCAACGGCCAGCTGGTGACGGTCATCGCCCGCGCCGCCGATACGGGAGGGATCTTCAGCGCAGCCTATATTTCCGGCGGCATGGGGGCCGAGTCCCCCTTCGTCAGCCACAGCATCGAGCACAAGACGCTGTACGTGTTCGACGGGATCCTGCACGTCTGGCTGCCTGGCGAGAGCCGGATCCTCACGCCGGGCGACTCGGTGGTCATCCCGCCGAACACCCCGCACGCCTACAGGATGGCCAGCCACTACACCCGCTTCCTGAACTGGATGACTCCCGGCGGCGGCGAAGCCTACTACGAGCGGGTCGGCACCCCCATCGATTCGCACGTCCCGCCGGTCCGGCCCGGGCACAAGGCCAGCCTGCAGCAGCAGGCCGAGGTGGGCGCCGAGTTCGGGATCACCTTCCCCGACGTTGAGCGCGTGGCGCCGTCGTTCAAGCACGACGCCGGCCTGCCGCCCACACAGAGCCCCTACTTCCTCAGTGCCGGCGAGGGTGAGCGGCTGGCCAGCTACCAGACGATGTTCACCTACCTGTCCCGGCCCGCCAATACCGGCTCCAACTACTTCGCCGTGCACACCAAGGGCGCCAAATCCCCCTACATTCCGCTGCATTTCCACTCGCAGCACACGGAGAACTTCCTCTGCACCGAAGGCCGGATGTGGCTCTACGCCAACGGCCGCGAGGTGCTCCTGACCAAGGGCGACTTCCTGCACGCCCCCGCCGGGACCGTCCACTCGTTCGCGCTCGATGCCCACAACACCCAGATGGTGGGCTTCCTGACGCCCTCGGTCTTCAACGGGTTCTTTGAGTACTTCAACAAGCCCACCGAGGACTACATGTACACCGAGGGCGGCGAACCGTACATGGACATGGAAGGCTTCGGCCGCGCCCAGGCCGAGATGGACCTGACCGTCGTGGGGCCTCCGCCGCAGCGCCGCGCCGCCCTGGACATCCTGTAATCGCACCGGACAAAACGGCCCGTCAACATATGTTGACGGGCCTTTGCGTGTCAACTAAAGTTGACGGCATGGAGGTGGAGCGGATGAAGGCACTGGTGGCATCAATGGATGGAAAAGGGCCCGCGGAGGCCCTGTACGCAGTGGCCGAGCTGCAGAAGGAAGTGGGACGCACCGAGGCGTCCCTGGTCCGGCGGGCCCGGCAGGCCGGGTTGTCCTGGGAAGCGATTGCCCTGTGCCTGGGCGTCAGCAAGCAGGCAGTGCACCGCAAATACGGGAAACAATAGGCCTAATAATCAATCCGTTGCTCCGTAGGTGTCGTTTTCGGCATGCAAAACGACAGTTACGGAGCAATCGAGTGGTGTTGCTTCACCAGTTCGCGGCCGTAGTCGTTCCCGTTGGGGGTGCGGACCACGGTGTGCATGTGGAACGGGGCCGGCTGGTCGTTGCTGAGGAACACGCCGGTATGGTGGTCCAGTTCCAGCACCACCACGGGACTCTGCAGCCGGAAGTAGAACGCGTCCTCCCCCTCCCAGCCGCCGATCCAGCTGAAGTACGTCTCGCCGTAGTGCTCGCGGATTTCGCGCCGGCGGGCTGCGCGCGGGCCGTCGGGAAGGTAGGCGATGAAGTCGTCCACCACCGCGTCCAGCAAGTCACGCGCCCCAGAGGGCATGTCGGCAACCTGGACGCCCTCGTACGGGATCACCCGGTTGTCCTGGAAGCAGCCGCCCAGATGCCGTTCATCCCCGGGGTGGAGGCGGCCTTCCGGCATAGCGGGGTCCACCATTGCCCCGTACACAACAGCGCCTGACCGCAGTTCCGCTGGCAGGGCACCCATCAGTGTCCGGGCCAGGGCGATGCGCTCCTTGAACACCTTGACGCCCCGGTGCGGGCCGGCGTCGATCACGTCCGGCTCGGCGCCCATGAATACCGGTGAGATCACCAGCTGCGTCCCCGCCACCAGGCAGTTCAGCGCCGCGTGGTGGCCAAAGAGCTGCCACCCCCACGGTTCGGTTTCCGAGGGGTGGCCATAGAGGGCGAAGTTATAGCTGAACTCGTTCATCAGCAGTGGCAGTTCCACCAGGTCACCCAGGAAACCGTTGATGCGCATCAGGTTGCGCAGCAGCGCAAACCCTTCGGCGCTCAGGCTGGCTTCCACCACGCCAAGCACGGCGTCGCGCACCGCGGGCTCGAGCTCATCGAGCCGGAGACCCGTGTCGTGCTGCATGAACTCCGGGTTGGCCCAGCTCTGCCATTCGGGGGCGTCCACGGCGTAGCCCAGCTTCCGGGCCTGGTCCGCAGTGGCAGCATCCAGGAGCTTGCGGGCCGCAGCCACCATCTCCGCGGTGGGCACCTCTTCGCCCTGCCGTGCCGGGGCAAGCGGGTACAAGCTTTCCCGCCGGACGCCGTCGCTGGTAATCCCGGTGAAGGGCTGCGGGTAAAGCTGCTGCCACCCCTCGATCATGGGCCCGGCGAACGAATCGCTCTTCGCCGCTGCCGCGTACTCGCGGGCATCAAGGCCGCGGATCCCTGCCACGCGCGGGTGGTCTGGGGCGAACAGGTAGTCACGGAAGGACGGCGTCTGCACGGATGCTCCTGGTGGTCTCAAGTGAAGTGGGCGACCAACCGGCCGCCGCGGACAAGGCTGCGCCCGCGGCCGCGGCGGAATTCCCCCGCCACGCCACGTGCTGGTCCGGGCGGACCAGCAGGATACCGGCGCCCCATACGGCGGAAAGCTGCGCGCCGTCGTCGGATGGTCCGACGACGGCGACGGTCACCGGGACGCCCGTCCGGGCCGCGGCCGCCAGCACCGGCCGGAAAACCTCCGACGCCGGCACCCCACCCAGCGCGCCGGCGTCGGCCAGCAGGGTGAATCCGGTCCCCAAATGGCTGTACAGGGAGGCGCCGTCCGCCAGCCAGGCATGTGGCAGCAGGGCGCCCGGGGTGGCGGAGGGAACGTAGTGGACGGGATCCTCCGCCGGTACGGGCAGGCCGTCCGGCACCACCAGCGACGAGTCCGCGTACGAGTACCCCAGCACCAGGCCCAGGGAGTCGAACTCGCTCCGCTTCACGGCCAGCGCCGCGTTGGCAGCCTGCCGCGCGGCGTCGCCCCGGGGTCCTGCGGCCGCCAGGTGCGGATCGGCGAAGTGGTAGGCCAGTGCCTTGCCGTTTTCCGCGGCGTCGCGGATGGTGCGGGCTGCCACCGGCCGGCGTTCTTCCCCGTAGCTGGGCAGCAGTTCCGGCCCGGCCCATCCGTTGATGGCGGCGGCGAGCTTCCAGGCCAGGTTGGCGGCGTCGCCGATGCAGGTGTTGAAGCCGTGGCCGCCCCACGGCGGGTTCAGATGTGCGGCGTCGCCCACCAGGAAGATGGTGCCGCGGCTGTACTCCGGGGCCAGCAGCATCCGGGCGGTCCACGGATCGGTGGCCACCACATCAATGTCCACCTCCGAGCCCACGAGTGAGCGGACCATCGCGGCGGCGTCTTCCGTGGTGACGTTGACGGCCGGATCCACGCCTTGGACGATCGCCCACCAGGTGCCGGCCAAGTCCATGGGCCCCACCATGCCGGAGGTTTTCGATCCCACCACCCAGTACTGGACGGCAGGATCCAGTGCGATGGCGGATGCCAGGGACTGCGAACGGAATAGGATGCTGACGTTGGACAGCGCCGCGGAGCCGCCCTCCAGCCGCAGCGCGAGGCTGCGGCGCACGGTGGAGGACCCGCCGTCGGCTCCGATGAGGAACCGGGCGGTGATGGTGCGGCGGGCACCGGAGGAATCCGTGACGACGACGGCGTGCGGCCCGGTGGCAGCGTCGCCGCCGGCAGGGCTGACGTCAGTTACGGCCCACCCGGTCACGAACGTAACCAGGGGGTTGTCCGCTGCGGCGGAGCGCAGGACGTCCTCGAGGACCGGTTGCGGAACCTGCTGGCCACACTCCGGCTGCGGGCCGTACCGGCCGGCGACCAGCTGGAAGGCGTTGCGGAACCGGCGCAGCTCGTGGGCGGAGGGGCCCGTGAGCCCGGTGCAGAAGATGACGTCCTGCCCGTACTCCAGCGGCAGCGGCGCCTCGTCCCGGAGCAGGTCCGCGAGCCCCAGCCGGCTCAGGTGGGTCATGGTGCGGGCGTTGGTGGTCTTGGCCCGCGGCCGGGTGTGGTCCACGGCGGTGCGGGGTTCGATGACGGTGCTGGCGATGCCCCGCGAGGCCAGGTCCAATGCCAGGAACAACCCGCTGGGGCCGCCGCCGGCGATCAGGACCTGGGCCTGCGCCGGAATGTCCGCAGCGCGCTGGAAGGCATTCATCAGGCACGGCTCCGAAGGGAGAGGTCCCCAACCGGCGTGGTCAGGGTGCCGAGCTTCTCGATCTCCACTTCCACGGTGTCGCCGGGCTGCAGGAGCCACCGCGGGTTGCGGGCGTACCCCACGCCTTCGGGGGTTCCGGTGGCGATGACGTCGCCGGGGTGAAGTGTGAACGTCTGGCTGATGAGGGCAATGATGGCGGGGACGGAGAAGATCATGTCCCGGGTGTTGCCGTTTTGGGCTTCGATGCCGTTGACGCGGGTGCGGACCTGGAGGCCATCGCGGAGGTCGCCCACTTCGTCGCGGCTGACCAGGGGCCCCAGCGGGCCGCTGAAGTCGCCGTTCTTGCCAAGGGTCCACTGTGAGGTGAGCTTCTGGGCCTTGCGTGAGGTGATGTCGTTGAACGTGGAGTAGCCAAAGACTGCGTCCGCCGCGGCGGGTTCGTCCGCGGATTCGACGCGGCGGCCGATGTAAGAGGCCACCTCGCCCTCCCAGTCCAGCCCGTCTTCCCCCGCCGGGACCGGGACTGGAACATTGCCCACGGACAGGGACGCCGTCCACCGGGCAAAAAGGGTGGGGTATGGCGGCAGTTCCTGGTCCTTGAAGCTGCCTTCGGCAACGTGCGCCTTGTAGTTCAGCCCGACGCAGATAACCCGGGCGGACGCAGGGACCAGCGGCACCTCGGTGAGGCTGCCGCGCTCCAGCCAGGCGCCGGCGTCGGACGTGCCATTTTCCGCCGCGCCGGCAACCAGGCCCGCGGCCTTGTCCTGCCAGCCCTCGGCGTCGGCCCAGAATCCGGTGACGGAAACGAGCGGGAGGATGCGGGTACCGGCGAGGGCTGCTGCCCAGGGTTCGCCGTGGTGGGTGATGCCGATGAACTGCATGGGGGCCTTTCAGGTCCGGTTCCCTGGTGCGTGCGCTCCGGGCGTGGTGTTGGAATTCAGTGCTGGTCCGCGTGGCGGCGGAAGAACTCGATGGTGGCGGCGGTGGCCTGTTCCACGGCCGTGGTGCTGCGGTCCGGGAGCTGCCACATGTGGTCCGCGTCCTCCAGCAGGAGGAGTTCGACGGCGGTGCCCGCGGCTTCCAGCGCGGCGGCGAAGGTGGTGGACTGCGCAAGGGGGACGAAGCGGTCCGCCGTGCCATGGATCAGCAGGAAGGGCGGCGCGGCCGGGTGTACGTAGGTGGCCGGACTGGCGGCGTTGGCCCTGTCCGGGGCATCGGCCGGCTGCGCACCCAGCAGGAGGGATTCACGGGAGCCGGGGTCGTCGGCGCTTGCCACGGCATCAGGCCGCGCCTGCGCACCCATCCGCAGCAGGTCGGTGGGCGGATACCAGGCCACGACGGCGGCAACGGCGTCGTCGCCATCAGGGTCCTGAGTGCCCGTTGGCGCACCGAACGCAATGGTTTCGGCCGTCAGGCCCAGGAGGCAGGCGAGATGGCCGCCGGCGGAGTCACCCCAGGCGTAGATCCGGTTCGGGTCCACCCCGTAGTCAGCCGAGTGGGCCCGGAGCCAGCGGACCGCCGCTTTGGCGTCCAGCAGCTGCGCCGGGAAGGTGGCTGTGTCCGTCAGGCGGTAATCGGCCGAGGCTACCACAAAGCCGGCCCCGGCCAGCTCTTCGATGGGGCTGAGCCCCAACCCGTCCACGCCCGGCCCGAGGGAGGAGCGCTCCCCCGTCCGCCATCCGCCGCCGTGGAAATGGACCACGGCGGGAAGGCCGGACCCGCGCCGGCCTTTCCCTGCGTCCCCGGCAACCACGGGCCCCGCGTCCGCCGTCTCTGGAAGGTAGAGGTCAAGCAGCAGCGGGCCCGCGTTCTGTGGCCGGGCGAACTCGATCCCCCGGAGGATCCGCAGTGCCGTCATCGTTGACTCCATATGTGCCGCGCCGTTTCTGTCCTGTTGTCTCTACCCGGCATGCCGGGACCGGGACCATGGTGCGGTCCGCGTTCATGGACTCAACTCTGGGCCATCGGCGGCACTGCGCGCGCCGACAGTTTCACTGAATGAAACTGGATCAGGGCAGTGCGGGGTCGTACGGGTGTGCGGATGATGCAGCGCGGAAGATCAGCTGACCAGGATCTGCGTGGCGGACTCCTTCAGCTTGCCGTTGGCCCACTTCATCTGGCGGATCGTCTGCGGATGGCATTTTTGCGCCAAGGCCAGCAGGTCCTGGTCCTTCATCCCCTGGGCAGCCTGGGCCAGCAGCTCCCAGTCGGCCGAGACACCACAGGCCTTCAGGTACAGCTCCCGGAGGTCCCGCAGCAGCAGCATTCCGGTTTCCGGCCGCCGGCCCACCATCTCACTGCCCTTCTCGCGAAGCGCTTCCATAGGCCCCGCTTCGCCGCGCGGCTCCGGATCCAAGTCCTGGCCGTAGTTCCCGGCGATCGCCGCGATGTCCCGCACATGCTGCTGGGACCACCGCGCCAGGTCCCGTGCCAGGTGGTAGATCTCGTGGTCCACCTTGTGCCGCTCCGAGATGACCAGCAGGTGGTACGCAAGGTCGTTTTCGGAGCGGTGCATTTCCTTGAGGACAATCCCGAACTTCATCGCGCCCCTCCTGGAGTGCCGGTGGATTCATCTGCCAACGCGGTGGCAATTCCCCTGGTCCTGGCCGCCTCGGGAAAGTCTCCCACCGGTGCCGATGCCGTGGTGGTGGGCGCCGGGGACGGACCGTCGCCGGCGGAAATCCGGGTAATCCTCGCCGCCGCTGTCTTGAAGATGGGCTGCTTGGATGCGGCGTCCCAGTCAGTGATGGTCAGTTCGTTCGCAGCCCGGCCGGCACCGTCCGGCTGATGGCCGCCGGCGGTGTCCCAGTAGCCGTAGTGGAAGGGCAGGAACAGCACCCCGCTGCGGATCCCACTGATCCGGACCCGCGCACGGACTGAGCCACGGGGTGTCTCCACCTCCGCAAGGTCGCCCTCGGCAATTCCGTAAGCGCCGGCGTCGTCCGCTGACAACTCCACCCACACGTCGGGTGCGGCCGCCTGCAGCTCCGGCGCCCGCCCTGTCTTGGTACGGGTGTGGAACTGGTAGAGCGTGCGGCCGGTGATGAGCTGGAGCGGGAAGTCCTGGCTGGGCAGCTCATGCGCCGGGACGTACTCGGCGGCCTTGATGATGGCCTTGCCCTCAGGGTTCAGGGCCTTGTATTCGGACGGTTCCACAGGCGCGCCTGTGATCAGGTCCCGGCCGTAGGTTTCGCAGTACTCCGGGTGTGCCCAAAACTTTCCGTCGGCGTAGATGCGTTCGGTGCCGTCCGGGTTATCGTCGTTGCACGGCCACTGGATCCCGGAGCCGCCGCGCAGCTTGCTGTACGTGATGCCGGTGTAGTCGCAGGGCCGGCCGCGGGTGCATTCCTTCCACGCTTCGAAGGCGGACTCGGGATCGTGCCACTTGATCAGCGGCTGCCCGTCCTTGTCCTGCAGGCCCATCCGGTGGGCATAGTCAATGAAGATCTCCAGATCCGGTTTGGCCTCACCGGGCGGATCCACGGCCTTTTCCGAGAGGTGGACCGTGCGGTCCGCGTTGGTGAAGGTTCCCGTCTTTTCGCCCCAGGTTGCGGCGGGGAGGACGACGTCGGCCAGCTGGGCAGTCTCGGACAGGAAGATGTCCTGCACCACCAGGAACAGCCGGTCCTGCTGGAGGATGCTGCGGATGCGCGCCAGCTCCGGCAGCGAAACGGCAGGATTGGTGCCGCTGACCCACAGCATCCGGATGGAGCCGTCCTCCACATACCGCATCATCTGCATGACATGGGTGGGAGGCGAGTAATGCGGAATCGACATGGGGTCCACGTTCCAGACCCTCGCCAGGTCCTGGATATGCGCGTCGTTGGACCAGTTGCGGAAGGCGGCAAGGTCGCCGTCGGCCCCGCATTCGCGGGTGTTCTCCGCCGTGGGCTGTCCGTTCATCTGCAGGATGCCGCAGCCGGGCTTGCCCAGCATGCCGCGGATGATGTTGACGTTGTTGACCTGCACGGCGGCGGCGGTGGCCTGGTTGGACTGGTAGAAACCCTGCAGCACCGTGGACAGCAGCCGCTCGGCGTGGCCGATGATGCCGGCGGCCTCCCGGATCTCCTCCGCCGGGACACCACAGATCTCCGCCACCAGGTCGGGCGGATAGTTCTTGACCTCTTTTTCCAGCTCAGAGAACCCCACCGTGTGCGCCTGGATGTATTCGCGGTCCACCCAACCGTTACTGATGATTTCGTGCAGGATGCCGTTCATCAGGGCCACGTTGGTGCCGGGCCGCGGGGCCAGGTGCACTGTCGCCACCCTTGCCACCGGTGTGAGGCGCGGATCCACGCAAATGATTTTGGGCGGGTTGGGGCCGGCGAGCCGGTCAAGCATCCTGGCCCATAAAACGGTCTGGGTCTCTGCCACATTGTGCCCGTACAGGGCGATGACATCGGCGTGGTCCACATCAGTGTAGGAGCCGGGCTGGCCGTCGCAGCCGAACGATTCCTTCAGCGCCTCCCCCGCCGTCGCCGTGCACAGCCGGGTGTTGCCGTCCACGTGGTTGGTGCCGATGCCGCCGTGGGCGAGGGTTCCGAGGGTGTAATACTCCTCGGCGAAGAGCTGGCCGGTGGTGTAGAAGCCGATTGCGCTGGGGCCCTGTTCGGCCAGCAGCGCCTTTGATCGGTCCACCACGCGCTGCATGGCCGTGTCCCAGTCCGTTTCCACCAGCTTGCCGCCCTCGCGGATCAGGGGTCTGGTGAGCCGGTCCGGTGAGGCATTCGCCTGCCAGCCGTACAGGTCTTTCGGCCCCAGCCTTCCGTGGTTGACCCGGTCCACGGCCCGTCCCCGCACGCCGACGATCCTGTTGTCCTTGACGGCGATGTCCATGGCGTCGCCGTTTGAGTGCAGGAGCGACGCCGTCTGGACCCATCTGTCCACGTCCTCCGGGACGACCCCCTCGGCCAGGTGGGTGTCCACGCGAACCGGCCAGTCGCCGCCGTTGCCGTATGGTGTCCGCGTTCCCCAGGGTTCAGCTATTCGGTCGACTCGAGCCATCTCTCCCTCTCCCGTTCGGAATTGGCGGGGAACGCGCGGGCGGCGCTGCCCCCTACCGCTTCCGTACCCGGAATGGATGGCGGGAAACGGGCCCCTTAGGCCTTCTTGTCCGTCAGTGGGCGCCGGGCGAGCCAGGCTGCGACGATGGCGCCGGAGATGTTGTGCCACAGGGAGAACACGGCGGATGGAAGCGCGGCCAGCGGGGTGAAGTGGGCGATGGCCAGCGTCGATGCGAGGCCGGAGTTCTGCATCCCCACTTCGAAGGCCAGGGCACGGCGCGCCTTGTCATCCAGGCGGCCCAGCTTTCCGGCAAGGTAGCCCAGGCCCAGGCCGAAGCCGTTGTGCAGCACCACGGCGAGGAACACGATAGCCCCGGCATCGATGATCTTGCTGGCGCTGCCGGCCACCACAATGGCCACGATCAGGGAGATCACGACGGCGGAGGCCCACGGCAGTGCGGGCAGGACCTTCGCCACGGCCTTCTTGAGGAACAGCCGGGCCAGGAGGCCCGCCACCACCGGCAGCAGCACGGTCTTGACGATGTCCAACACCATGCCGGCGGCGTCGATCTGGAGGTACGAACCGGCCAGGAACAGCACCAGCAGCGGGGTGACGATCGGGGCGATCAGGGTGGAAACGGATGCTACTGCCACGGAGAGGGCCACATCGCCCTTGGCCAGGAACGCCATCACGTTCGAGGCGGTCCCGGAGGGTGCGCAGCCCACCAGGATGACGCCGACGGCGAGTTCGGGGCTGAGGTTGAGGGCGCCGGCAATCAGCCAGCCTGCACCCGGCATGATGACGTAGTGCGCAACGATTCCCAGCGCCACCGCCCACGGCCGCTTGGCCACCGCCGCGAAATCCGGCGGGGTCAGCGTCAGGCCCATGCAGAACATGATGATGCCCAGCAGGTAAGGCACGCTCTGTCCCATGGGCTTGAAGACGCCGGGGAGCAGGAAGCCGGCGATGCCGGCGACGACCACCAGGATGGGGAACACCGTCACCGCGATGCGGGCGATCCTGCTTTCCGCTTCCAGTGCCGGGTTGACGGGCGTCCCGTCCGGGGAATTGTGGGGTTTAGTTGCCTCAAGCATCCAATCATCGTGGCACTGTCCTATAGGATTCCGCCAATTGATGACCGGAACGGGTAACAGGAAACGCCCGGGTGCTGGCGGCTCTGCCCCGGGAAGCAAAAAGGCCAGGGGTCGACGGCGGCCCTTCCCGCCGTCGACCCCTGGCCTTCCGTTGACCTTAAGCTGTGCCCTACGCGGCCCCGGCGGTCACCGCGGCAGCGAAATCGTTGACGTCAACGGCAGCGCCGCTGTTGTCAAAGTCCAGGTGGCGCGCGTCCCTCCACCGGCAGGAATCACCCTGTGCGCCCGCCCAGAACGTTTCCCAGTTGGCCAGTTTCCACTCATCGCGAGGGTACCCGCGGGCGATGAGGCGCCGGCGCAACGCCTCCCCTGCCAGCCGGACGTGGACCACGATGAGTTCGGCGTCGGGCCACTGGTGCTCGGCCCGGACCTTGGCCAGGTAGTCATCGTCCGGAAAGAACCGGCCGAAGGGAGCATCCAGCACTACCGAGTTGCCCGCCCGCAGGTTGTCACGGGTCAGGTCCAGGATGGACGCATACTCCAGCGGCATGATGACGTTTTGGTAGAACTCGTTGTTGTCCCGCTCGTTCGGGTCCGAGCCGTTGAGCTTCAGCAGCAGCTCGGTGAACCGGGTGGTGGCGGTGTCCTTGTCGATGTGCGCGGCGCCGAACCGCTCCGCGAGATGGCGGCTGACACTGGATTTCCCGGAGCCCGCGGGCCCGATCACAAAGAACACTTTGGGGATGGTACTGGTCACTGCTTGTTCTTCCTTGGACTGTGGCTTGGTGGAGGCCCGGAACGTGGGCGTTACGCCGCGGCCGGCTTGCGGCGGTCCTTGACGAAGAAGCCGTATGACGCGGCGCCCACAATCAGCAGCACACCGCCAATCAGGAACACCAAGGTGTAGTTGCCGCCAGTGGCATCAAGGATAAGGCCTGTAACGATGGGCGCCACCGCGGCTCCGAGGAAGCCGCCGAAGTTCTGGATAGCGCCCAGGGAAGCCACCTGGTTGGGCTCGGCAATATCCGAGGCAAGGGTCCAGAGTACGCCGATGGGAACCTGGGCCGCGAAGTAGCCAACGGACAGCAGGACGATGGCCAGGGCCGTGTTCTCGACGTAGGCCACGGGCAACACTGCGGCTGCGGCCAGGAGCGCTCCGCCAACGATCGGGATCTTGCGGGCACGGATCACGGGGACGCCGCGGGCAATCATTTTGCCGGAGAAGATGCCGCCGGCAAGCACGCCTGCGATGCCGCACAGGAACGGCAGTCCGGCCAGCCAGCCAATTTGGCTGAGGCTGAAACCACGGGCGGTCTGCAGGTAGCTGGGCAGCCACGTGAGGTACACCCAGACCGTGTAGAAGATGCCGAAGGCGCCCAGGACCATGAACCAGGTGTTCTTCTTCTTGAGCAGTTCACCCCAGCCGGCCGGCTTCTCCTTGGGCTTCAGCTGCTCCTCGAACTCCTCGCCCTTGATGATGAATTGTTCCTTCATGGTGGGATCGCGGTAGATCCGCAGCCAGACCAGGGCAACGATGACGCCGAGGGCACCGATGACCAGGAACATGCCCCGCCAGCTCATGGTGAGCATGAGGAAGGTCAGCAGCGGCGGGGCAATGGCGTTGGCAATCTGCGAACCGGTGTTAACGATCGAGACGGGCAGTGCACGCTCGTTCTTGTTGAACCATTTGTCAGCCACCTTGAGCCCGGAGGTGAAGAACGGCGACTCTGCGATGCCCAGGGCGACGCGGGCCGCATAGAGGAATCCAAAGGAGTTCGCCATGGAGGAAAGCATGGAGACGATGGACCACAGCCCTGCTGCCCAAGCGAACATTTTCTTCGGACCAAACTTGTCCACCAAATAGCCGGCCGGCAGGTTGGCAATGGCGTAGGGCCACGAGAAGGCGGACAGCAGCAGCCCCATCTGGAGGGCGTTGAGGCCGAACTCCTTGGCAATGGTGGTGTTGGCGATGCTGAGGTTGTTCCGGTCCAGGTAGTTGACGATGCCGCCGATGACGAGCAGCGCAATCAGGTACCACCTGATCCGCACGTTTCGCCCGGGCTTTTCCGTGGACGCGTCGATTTCTGCTGAAGCTTGGCTCATGCAGCTCACTCCTTTGTGTTCTGTCGGCAACGGGCTGCCGGTATTGGGGGGCCGCCCTTAGCGGCGGGCTTTTTCGATTGCTGCGAGGAAGGTGCGGGCGGCCTCCGCGACTTTGCCGTAGTCGCCGTCCTGCTGGGCGGCCTTGGTGACGAAGCTGCCAACGCCGACGGCGGTGACTCCGGCGGCAAACCAGTCGCCAACGTTGGCGGGGCTGACCCCGCCGGACGGCATGATTGGCGCCTGGGGCAGGGGCGCCAGAATGGTCTTGACGTAGGACGGGCCACCGAGTTCGGCCGGGAACAGCTTCACAATGTCCGCCCCCGCCTCAAGCGTGTTGAGTACTTCGGTGGGCGTGAAGGCCCCGCTGGCGGTCACCGCCTGGTAACGGTTGGCCGTGGCAATCATGGCGGGATTCAGTTGGGGACTGACCAACAGCCGTGCCCCGGCCGACACCGAAGCGTAGGCGGCCTCGGCGTCGAGCACCGTTCCGGCACCCACCACGATTCCCTGGTCGCCGTACTTGTCAGCCAGGCGTTCGATAACACCGAGTGCACCCGGCACAGTGAGCGGCACTTCCACGGCACGGATGCCGCCATCGATGGCAGCCTCGGCGACTCGGTAGGCCTCGTCGGCTGTGTCGAGCCGCGCGATGAGGAGCGCTCCGGTGCGGACGATGGTCTCAAGGGTCTCAAATTTGTTTAACATCGATTAAGAGATTAGCCCAAAGATTCACAAATGGGAACACTCTGTTAAAACTTGTTAAGATGAAGCTGCCACGGCCAAAGGAGAACCACGTGAGTCCAACAGCTCGTCCCCTGATCCCGGAGCAGCGCCACCAGGAGATCCTGCGCTTGCTGCGAAGGGAGGGAATCTTGAGTATCCGCGGCCTCACGGAATACATGAACGTCTCCCATATGACGGTACGTCGGGACATCACGGCCCTGGAGGACCAAGGCCAGGTGGTGTCGGTGCAAGGAGGCGTGCGGCTGGCCGAGTGGACCAGCCAGGAACCGCCCCGCGAACGTGAATTCCGCGCGCAGCTGGAACTCCCCCGCAAACAGGCCATCGCAGAACTCGCCGCCGGGATGGTGGAAGACGGCATGGTGGTGTTCCTCGATGCCGGCACCACGTGCCAGTCGGTGGTTCCGTACCTCGCCGGGCGCCAGAATGTCACCGTGGTAACCAACGACTTCTATGTGGTCACCAGCCTCTTTGCCTATCCCCACATCGAAACCATCCATACGGGCGGCGCCGTGGATCCGTCCAGCGCCTCCAGCTGTGGACGGATCGCAGCCGACGTAGTCAAGGCCGTCAACATCGATCTGTGTTTCCTCAGCACGGGTACCTGGAACATGTCCAGGGGAATTACCACTCCCTCCATGGACAAGGTGGAGGTGAAACTCGCCGCGCTGGAGGCGTCGTCGTCGTGCTTCCTGCTGGCGGACAGCACCAAGTTCGGCACCGTTTCCCGCTTCAATGTGGCCCCGCTTGAGAAGCTGGACGGCGTTGTGACGGACGACCAATTGCCGCAGGAGATGCAGGAGAACATCCGCGACCTCGGGGTTACTGTCCGGACAGCCTCGCTCGGAAAGCCCGCGCAGGCCTGACCCTCCCGCTGGGCGCCGTAAACGGTCAGAGCTGTTTGCGGAGCTCCATTTTGCGGATCTTCCCGCTCGCTGTCCGCGGCATCTCGGCCACCACCACCAGGGATTTGGGGATCTTGTAGCGGGCCAGCCGGCCGTCCAGGAAGCTCCGCAACTCATCCACGGTCAGACATTCCCCCTCGCGCAGGGTCACGATCGCCTGCGGAACCTCGCCCCACTTGTCATCCGGAACGCCAATAACGGCCACGCTGCCCACGGCACTGTGCTCCGCGATGACGGCCTCCACCTCGGCCGGGTAGATGTTTTCCCCGCCGGAGATAATCATGTCCTTGAGCCGGTCCGAGACAAACAGGAAGCCTTCCGCGTCCCGGTAGCCCATGTCGCCGGAGCGGAACCAGACCGACTCCGCGTAGCTGGCCGACGTGCCCTCCGGCCGGTTCCAGTACTCCTTGATCACGTTGGGCCCGGAGATCTGGATCTCCCCCACTTCACCGGGGGCCACGGCGCCGCCCATCGGCTCGGCGATCCGGACGTCGGTGAAGAAGTGCGGCAGGCCTGCCGAGCCGGCCTTGTCCTTGGAGCGGGCCACGGGGAGCATGGTGGCTCCCGGCGCTGTTTCGGTCATGCCGTAGCAGCTGGTGAAACCAATACCGCGGTCCTCGTACGCATCCAGCACCCGGCGCGGAATGGCGGAGCCGCCGCACGTCAGCTTGTCCAGGGTGCTGAGGTCCGCCGCGGCCCAGCCCGGGTGCTCGCAGAGCAGCTGGAACGTGGTGGGCACCCCGTTGAGGGTGGTCACCTTGTGCTGCTCGATCAGTTCCAGGACCCTGGCGGGATCGAACTTGGCCTCCAGCACCACGGTGGCGCCCTTCAGGAGCATCGGGAGCAGCCCCATGTCCAGCGATGCCACGTGGAACAGCGGCGAGATCATCAGCGCCACATCGTTGCGGTTCAGGTCCATGTCCACGATGGTGTTGATGCAGTTCCACGTGATGTTCCCGTGGGTCAGGAGCGCACCCTTGGGCTTGCCCGTGGTCCCCGAGGTGTAGAGGATCATTGCCCCGTCGTCGTGCCCCACCGGCACGTCGAGGTGGTCCGGCACCGCCGCCTGCAGCGCCTCTTCGTAGTGTGCCACCGTGACGGAGTGCTCGACGTCGGCGGGTGACTCAGCGCCGGAAGGTTCCGTTCCGCCGTCGGCCGCTATGACCAGGCGGTGGGTGACCGCCGTCCCCTCCACCGCGGCGGAGGCGGACGGTTCCAGGGCGGCGGCGTTGACCAGGAGCCGGGCCCCGGAATCCTCAAGCTGGAACTGGAGTTCAGGAGGCGCAAGCCGGGTGTTGAGCGGCACGAAGATGGCACCCAGGAGGCCGCAGGCGAAGAACGTTTCCACGAAGGACGGGTGGTTCTCGCCCAGGTAGGCCACCCGGTCGCCCTGTGCCACTCCCCTGTCCCGGAGCGCGTTGGCCAACCGGTCCGCCCGCTCGGCGAGCTCGTCATAGCCAAGGGTGCCGGTGCCGGAAATGAGGGCCGCCTTGGAACCTGATTTGTGCCGGCGGCGCTGCAGCCAGGATCCAACTCCGTTGTTGTCCATGGTTCTCCTAACGGACCGTGGTGAGGTCGTTGTTCTTAGATTCCCGCGTCAGCGCGATGAAGACAATCGACACGAGGGCCATGACGGACAGGAACGCCACCACGGGAACGATGCTCTGGCCGGAATCCTTGTAGAGGCCGGCGATGATGCCCGGGGTGAACCCTGCACCGATGAGGGTGGCCAGCTGGTACCCTACGGCGGCCCCGGTGTAACGGGACGTGGTGCCGAACTGTTCCGAGACGAAGGCTGCCAGGGGTCCGTAGAGGGATGAATGCAGGATCAGCGCCACGGTGAAGGCCACGAAGACCAGGCCGACGTTGCCCGAGCCGAGCATGCCGAACATCGGGAACAGGTAGGCGATGAACAGCGCTAAACCGGCGATCATCACCGGACGGCGGCCGAACCGGTCGGACAGGCGGCCGCCCAGGAGCACGAAGATGATGGAGATGGCCGAGGCGCCCGCGAATGCGTACAGCACGCCCTGCTGCGGTGCACCCTTGGATACTGCGTAGGTGACCGAGAAAGTCGGCAGCACCACCTGCAGGCCGAACCCGGCGGCGCCGGCGAACATGATCATGATCAGCGCTTTGGGCCGGCGCAGCACGTCCAGCAGCGGGATCTTGGGTTTGGCGCCCCGGGCGCTTTCCTTGGCCACCGCTTCGGCGAAAATGGGGCTTTCCGAGACCCTGAGGCGGACGAACATGCCCACGATCAGGAGCACGAAGGACAGCAGGAACGGCACACGCCAGCCCCAGGCAAGGAAAGCGTCCTGCGGGAGGGCCGAGAAGGCACCCATCACCAAGGTGCCCAGCACGGCGCCGGTGGGCGCGCCGGCGTTGACGAAGGACGCCGCGAAGCCGCGCCGCTTCGGGTCGGCGTGTTCCAGCGCCATGAGGGCGGCGCCGCCCCATTCACCGCCGACGGCGATGCCCTGGCAGACCCGCAGGAGCACCAGGATTACGGCGCCCCACGGCCCGATGACGCCGGCGCCGGGAATCAGGCCGATGAGGGTGGAGGCGATGCCCATCATGGCCATCGAGATGATCAGCATCCCCTTGCGGCCCACCTTGTCACCGAAGTGGCCGAAGATGACGCCGCCCAGCGGCCTGGCCACGTACCCGGCGGCGAAGGTGGCGTAGGCCGCCACCACGCCCACCCATTCGTCCGTGCCGGCAAAGAAGACCTTGGGGAAGGCCACCGCTGCGGCCGTGGCGTACAACAGGAAGTCGTAGAACTCGATGGTGCTGCCCAAATAGCTGGACAGGATGACCGTGCGCGCTTCCTTGCGCTTGGCGGCCGTGCCCGCGGGTGCGAGCGTGGTGTGTCCGGACATGGCTGTTCCTAAAGACGGAGGAATGTGGGGTTTTTGGGGTTGCCTGAGGCGGCGGCGCCGTGTGGTGCCGCCGATGTGGTGACGGGTTACTGCTGTTAGTGCGGCCTACTTGTAGAAGCGGGCGAGGAATTCGGCGACGACGGCGGGGCGCTCCTGGCCTTCGATTTCGATGGTGGCGTTGACCTTGATCTGGGCGCCGCCCTTGACTTCGGTGACGTCGGCGATGGTGGCCTGCATGCGGACTTTGGAGCCGACCTTGACCGGGGAGGTGAAGCGGACCTTGTCCAGGCCGTAGTTGACCTTGGTGGTGACGCCCTCGACGTCGAACAGCTCGCCCCAGAACGGGATGATCAGGGAGAGCGTGAGGAAGCCGTGGGCGATGGGGGCACCGAAGGGTCCGTCCTTGGCGCGTTCGGGATCGGTGTGGATCCATTGCTGGTCGTCGGTGGCGTCGGCGAAGAGGTTGATTTGTTCCTGGGTGATTTGGCGGTAGTCGGTGGTGCCGAGGTCCTTGCCGGACAGGGTGAGCAGGGTGTCGAAATCGACGACGAGATTGGGCATCGTTGCCTCCTGGCAGTTGTTCGTTGGGTAGGAAAGGGTTGGTTAGCGGGTGAAGGCGCTTTCGCCGGTGAGGGCGCGGCCGATGATCAGGGCGTTGATCTCGTGGGTGCCTTCGTAGGAGTAGACGGCTTCGGCGTCGGCGTGGAAGCGGGCCACGTCCGTGGCCAGGGTGATGCCGTTGCCGCCCACCACTTCGCGGGCCAGCGCGACGGTGTCGCGCATGAACAGGGACGTCTGCATCTTGGCAAGGGCCGAGTCCTGGTCGCGGTAGATGCCTTTGGCCTGCTGTTCGGTGAGCCGGACCACCAGGGACAGGGACGCGGTGACGTTTCCGAGCATGCGGGCCAGTTTCTCCTGGACCAGCTGGAAGGAGCCAAGGCTGCGGCCGAACTGTTGGCGCCCGTTGACGTAGGCGAGGGCGGCCTCGAACGCTCCGGCGGCGATGCCGGTGGCGATCCAGGCAACGTCCGAGCGCATGGCCCGGAGCATCGCCGCGACGTCTTTGAACGAGTCCACGTTGTGCAGGCGCATGGCTTCCGGGACCCGAACCCCTTCGAGGGTGATGTGGGCGTTCTGCATCATGCGCAGCGACGTCTTCCCCTGGATCTTCTCCAGCGTGACGCCATCGGCCTGCCGGTCCACGAGGAAAGCCTTGACCTGTCCGTCCGCCACGTCCCTGGCGAACACTGCCAGGACGTCCGCGGTGGCGGCACCGCCGATCCAGCGCTTGGCACCGTCAAGGATCCAGCTGCCGTCGGCCTGCCCCCGGGCCGTCGTGGAGAGTCCGCCGGCGATGTCCGAGCCGTGCTCGGGCTCGGTGAGTGAGAAGACGCCTTTGAGCGAGAAATCGATGACCTCGGGCATCCATTCGGCCTGCTGCTCCGCCGATGCGCCCACCCGGATGGCGGTCCGGAACAGGCCGGCCTGGGCGGTGTACCAGGTGGCCAGCGAGGCATCGGTGCGGGCAAGTTCGAAGATCCGGAAGCCTTGGTAGATCCCGCGTGCGGGGCCGTCTTCGGTGAGCTCCGCAGGTTCCATCAGGTCCAGGTCGATCAGCGGCCGGGCGAGATGTTCGGGGAATTCACCCCTTTCCCAGTACTCGGCCAGCAGGGGTTTTGCCTCGCTGTTCAGGAAGTCCCGGAGCCGGGCCAGGACCTGGCGCTCGTCTTGGGTGAGCAGGGATTCGGCGTCGTACCAGTCCGCCGCTTCGTACAGCCGGGCACCCAAGCCGGTTTCCGCCGTCGTGCTTCCCATCTCAAGCCCCCAGACCGAGGAGGCGCACCGCGTTGTCCTTGAGGATCTTGGGCCGGACCTCGTCCTTCAGCGGCAGGTCCGCGAAGGCACCGAGCCATTTCTGCGGGGTGATCAGCGGGAAGTCGGTGCCGAACAGCACCTTGTCCTGCAGGTAGGAGTTGGAGGCCTTCACCAGGGACTCCGGGAAGTACTTGGGCGACCAGCCGGAGAGATCGATGAACACGTTGGCCTTGTGGGTGGCAATGGAGTTCGCCTCATCCTGCCACGGCACCGAGGGGTGGGCCATGATGATCTGCAAGCCGGGGAAGTCCGCGGCCACGGCGTCCAGCAGCAGCGGGTTGGAGTAGGCGAGCTTGATCCCGTAGCCGCCGGGCAGGCCCGCGCCCATGCCGTTCTGGCCGGTGTGGAAGATGGCCGGCAGGCCCAGTTCCTGGAGCGTCTCCCACAGCGGGTAGAAGCGTTCGTTGGACGGATCGAACCCCTGCAGCGACGGGTGGAACTTGAAGCCGCGGGCGCCGAGCTCGATGGCCTGGCGCTTGGCCCCGGCGATGGCGTCCTCGCCGGTGCGCGGGTCCACGCTGCCGAACGGAATCAGCACGTCGTTGTTCCGGGCGGCTCCCGCGATGAGTTCCGGGATGCTGTTGGGTTCGTGCTTGAGCTGGGTGCGGGCGTCCACGGTAAAGACGACGGCGGCCATGTTCAGTTCGCGGTAAACCTCCGCGATCCGGTCCAGCGAGGGCGTCCGGTCCTCGGCTTTGAAGTACTTGGCCGAGGCTTCGGTGAGGGCGTCCGGCAGGGAGCCGTGCCCGCAGCTGTCCACCTCGAGGTGTACGTGCATGTCGATTGCATCGAGCTTGCTGGCGTCGACGCCCAGCTCGTAGCGGTCGGTTGCCATGATCAGCGGGCCTGGGCCGGTTCGGGCTTGAGGTCCTCCGGCAGGGGCAGGAACTCCTCGCCGTAGCCCTGGAGGGTTTCCGCGGTGAACAGCTGGCCGGCGTTCTCCAGCAGAGCCTGGTAGGTCCAGCCGCCCTCGCGGTATTCGGTGATGGCTGCTTCCGGGTGGGTCCAGACCTGCAGCCGGTCACCGCCGGCGCCGATGGCCTGGCCGGTGATGGTGGCGGCCTCGTCGGAGGCGAGGAAGGCAACCAGCCCGGCGACGTCGTCGGCCGTTCCAAAGCCAAGGTCATGGCGGAAGAAGGCCGGCATGGCCTCGCCGCGCCCCTCCGCTTCCACTGCCTTCTGGAAGTAGGGCACGGTCTTGGTCATGGCCGTGGCGGCCACGGGGATGACGCTGTTGACCGTCACGCCGGCCTTCTTCATTTCCAGGGCCCAGGTGCGGACCATGCCCACGATCCCGGCCTTCGCCGCTGCGTAGTTGGTCTGCCCGAAGTTGCCGCGCTGGCCCGTGGGTGAACCGATGGTGATGATGCGGCCCTGGATGTTGTTTTCCTTGAAGTAGGCGTAGGCCTCGCGGACGCAGGTGAACGTGCCTTTGAGGTGGACGTTGATGACCAGGTCGAAGTCCTCGTCCGTCATCTTCAGGATGGACTTGTCCCGCAGGATCCCGGCGTTGGTGACCAGGATGTCCAGGCGTCCGAAGGTGTCGACGGCTCCGGCCACCAGCGCCTTGGCGGCGTCGGTGGTTCCCACCGGAACCACCACGGCGGTGGCCCGTCCGCCGTCGGCCTCGATCTGGGCCACGGCCTGCGCGGCCGTCTCAGCATTCACATCATTGATGACGACGGCGGCGCCCTGGCGGGCCAATTCCCTCGCGTAAGCAAGGCCAAGGCCCTGCCCGCTCCCGGTGACGATTGCAACCTTGCCGTTCAAGCTCATGGCCTGCTCCTTCGCATGCGCCGGCCGAAGCCGTTGGGGTGGTCCCACTGCGGTGTGAGATCCTTGTTGGGATCAATGAAATTACGGATCATTGAAAAAGTCAACGATTGTTTTTTACACCGGAGTTGTTATGGCCACCTTGGGCACCGAAGTTCAGACCCCCCGCCTTGCGGCAGCGAGGATCGGCAGTGATGTGGGCCTGCTGCTGGCCAAACTGCACGCCGCCGGCTCGGTGCTGAACAACAAGGCCCTGGCTGACTTTGGCCTGCGGGAGCGCTCCTTCTCGGTCCTGACGCTGGCGTGCAGCGGGCTGGAGCCGACGCAGCGGGAACTGGCGGACTTCCTCAGCCTGGACCCGAGCCAGGTGGTCACCCTGGTGGACGACCTGGAGCGCCGTGGCCTGGTGGAAAGGGCGCAGGGGAAGCAGGACCGGCGCGCCAAGATCATCGTCTCCACGGCCGAGGGCCGCAGGATGCATACCAAGGCACGCGCGGCACTGGACGCGGCGGAGCTGGACCAGCTGGCAGTCCTGTCCAGGGAGGAGTCGCAGGAGTTGAAGCGGCTGCTCCGCAAGGCACTGTGGGGCGCGGCGGAGTAGGCGCCTGCCTGGATTCCCTTGGCTTTGTCATCACTTGCCCGAGCCTGCTGTGCGCCATGCGGGATGCGAAGGTCTCCGTGTCATTTTCCGAAGTCGTCTGCACAAATGTCCAAAGTCCTCTGCACAGCCCGCACTTATGTGGACCGTCGTTGGAGTTCGCGGTACACCGTTGTCCTGGATACTCCGAACAGCTCCGCGAGTTCCGCCTGCGTGTGCTCCCCGGCATCGTGCAGCGTAAACAGATGCTTCCGCTGCGTCTTGGACAACTTAGGCTGCTTTCCTTTCAACCGCCCCTTCGCCCTAGCGACCGCCATTCCTTCACGGGTGCGCATCCTAATCAGGTCCGCCTCGAACTCGGCCACCATCCCCAGCACGTTGAACAGCAGCCGGCCCACGGGGTCAGTCGGATCGTACGTGCTGCCACCGGCTTACGGGCACGAGGTTCCGCAGATTCTGAAATGCCGAATCACGAGCTTTCTTCCTCGTGGTCGTTTGCCTACCGTCCCCAACGTCCACCGCGGCGAACGGCGCCGGGAGTAGCCTAGGTGTATTGAGTCAGGACGTTGGTTACATCGTGAATAGGTGAAGACCTCTTAGGTTGGTGGTTACCACACACAGCCAACGACTAAGAGGTCTTCATGGTCCACCGTAATGCCCGCCTGACCCCGACCGGTAGACGAATCCTTGTCGAACGCGTCATGAGCGGCCGTCCTATCGCTCATGTAGCCAAGGAAATGGGCATCTCGCGGACGTGCGCCCACCGCTGGATCAGCCGGTACCGCACCCACGGCTGGGATGGACTTGAAGACCGCAGCTCCAGACCAAGGTCGTGCCCGCATGCGACTCCGGTGGAAGTCGTTGCCGACGTCCTGACCCAGCGCGTGGAGCACCGCGAAGGCCCGACGGATCTGGCCTTGCGCTGCCGCACCAGCGCCCGGACGGTCTCTCGTATTCTGGCCCGTACGGGCACGCCGCGCCTGTGGGAACTGGACCCGGTGACCGGGGTGCAGATCCGGGCTTCCCGTGCCACGAACCGCCGCTACGAACGCGACACCCCGGGCGACATGATCCACGTCGATGTCAAGAAACTGGGGCGCATCCCGGCGGGAGGCGGCTGGCGGACCGACCCGGCCCAGAGCCCGGCCAACCACCGCTCCTCGGGCAGAAACCTAGGCTTTGACTACGTCCACGTCGCCGTGGACGACTACACACGCTTCGCCTACGCCGAGGTCCTGCCCGACGAGAAAGGCCCGACCTGCGCCGGATTCCTCACCCGGGCGGCAGCGGCCATGGCGGCCAACGGAGCACCGGTCAAGCGCGTCATGACCGACAACGCGTTCGCCTACCGGCTCTCACGCGATTTCCAAGACGCACTCGCTGCGCTCGGGGCCAAACACATTCTGATCAAGCCCCGCCATCCCTGGCAGAACGGCAAAGCAGAACGCTTCAATCGCACCCTCCAAGAAGGCTGGGCCTACCGCCAACCCTTCACGTCCAACCAAGCCCGAACCGACGCCCTGCAGCCATGGCTAAACTTCTACAACAACCACCGGCCACACGGCAGCCTCGGAGGCAAATGCGCTCTGCCGGTGGGGACGCACCAGGGGATTGACTCGTTTCCGGGCGTAGACCAGCCCTCCGACTAATACCCCTACTGCAGCGATAGACATGCCGACACCCAAATACGTGGGCCAATCATCGGGACTAAGGCCGAAGACCGGGACGGCCAGAAGCGCACCGACGGCGATCAAAAACGCCGTTCCCACCGGGAGGTAAACAAGGAAGTAGATGCGGACGGCCCCAGCTATGCCGTAGTCAGCCACACCGATGGCCGACCTCTCGACGTTGGCCCAACGATCGCTTGCCACTGAATCAGAACCACTCATATTGAATCCCCTTTGGCGACAGCGCCCGATGCTCATCCAATAGTGCGCCGAACATAGGTCCTTAACAAGCAGAAGCGTTTCGCAGCCTTCGGACAGGCCCGAACGAAGACCACGAAACGATATGCCGCCAGTAAGGCGGTGGCCTAACGTGCGCCTCCGCCGTTCGATAGGGGGTGGCTCAGCGGACGCTTGAGTGCCCGCTGGAGGATCCTTCTCCGGGACGCCTCCATGCCGGCACTGGCGCAATTAGTCCCAGGCAGGAGCTCGCTGAACTGCCATCGCCAGCTCTGCGGCAGGAATGCCGGATGAGCCCAGCACCAGATCATCCACTGCTGCGCATCGTCCGTCAGTGCGGCATGCCAGCAAACTAGTCCCCATGGGGATTATCAAAACGTATCTCCGCCTCTGATTCGGGAAGTCGGCGGCGGGGAGAGGAATCGACTTTGACGCTGTCGAGTTCAAAGATTTCGTCTTCTTTGTCCAGCAGAATGGCGACCACGCATGGGACCCCGTCATCATCCTTGAACCACCCCTCTGACAGGGTACGGCCGAACATCCGGTCTGGTTTAGTGGTTTCGAATGAGAGGCTGCCCATTCCTCCGTCGTTCATGTCGGAAACGCGCAAAGATGACACATCGACAGCTTTCCACTTCGGTTCGTACGCGTGGTCAAGCAGGGTCCTCATGATCAACACTTCGCTGGGGAAGAGGCTTCTAGGACTCATTCCGGAATCCTAATACTCGAGGGCCAGCGTATAGAGCCAGCAGAGCCACATGGACTGCCCGGTAGAGGATCCCTCACACGCCAGAGGGTCTCCTGCCCGGTTGGAACGGGAAGCGATGCATCTCATCCGAACTTGGCACTCCAGGGGCACCCACATTCCCAGGCTTGTTGTCACTGGGTACTTCCATCGAAGTCTTCATCGCCATTGATTGGACTCTGTTTCCTTGGAATTTTTGAGCCGCTGCTGCGGGGCTCGGTCCTCCATTCGATGTACATCAGAATTATTGACGCAAGTCCAGAACCAAAGCCTATAAAGGCACCGTTCGGTCCACCCAGAAGAAAACCAACGAGCGCACATATAAGGGGTGCTGTGAAGGTGACGGCCCATCTCAATTTGGTTCGCCGTTTCACGTCTGACTCGCACCAACCTCAGGTGAACAAACTGGGGACACTCTTAAAACCGGCCTCAAGTGTTACCCGACGCTAGACCTGCCGTCCGAACTTAAGCAATGCTCTTGATCGAAGCCTTGGACAAAACCCTACGTGTGGACCACCCAGAGGGAGTCCAGCACCGGCCCAAGCAGAACGTCGACGAACGAAACCTACGTCCGGCAGAGGATCCCTGAACGAACGCGATGTTGATCGATGGTCCACGCGTGTCAAAGTGCGATGGTGGAGTCACCCGGATGCCCGCAATGAACCGGGCACTGAAATAACGGCGCCCTTCGCATCTCCGGCTATCGATCAGCTTCGGCGACTCAGCATTGCTTGGCTGAATTCGCTGCCGATCTACGCCTGCCGTAGGTGGTGACGGTGGCCGCCACGATAGGGATGACGAATTCAGTTGCCACGCTAGTACCAGCGGCCCAATAGCGCCCTGTTCGCCGCCTTCAGCACAGCAAAGCCCTCCTCAGGACGGCGGCGTTCTTCGTCTTCCCACCATTCCTCCGCATTCGGCGCGGTAAACATTCTTCGGCCGGCGCTGAAGTTGGTGACCTGCCAGAGCTCAGGGGGTTGGAGCTCGGCGTGCCCGGGACCGAGGACCTGGGCACCGAAGACGCCGGGTATGGAGGTTTTCATAGCGCCGTGGTCGGAAGACAGGACCAAGTCGTTTGGACCGGGGGTTTCCGCCTGGACCAGCACGCTCCGCGCTGACCCCGCAACGCTTGTCCGAACGATGGCCGCGTAGTCATAGCAGGCCGCCATTTCCTCCAGTAGTTGGATGAGCGTCTTCAGTGCTTCTGCCTCGTCAGCTTTGGTGTCGACGCCCGGAATGATCCAGCCTTCCCCGGTGAAGCGCACGAACCTGTCACCGTCATTCGTCGCAAACACAAGTTCGGCCCATCCCACGTCTTCACAGCACCGAGTGATCACCTCTACGGCCTGGTGAGGTTCGCATCGTGACAAGGTGAAATGCAAGCCGGCGAGGATAGGACCAGTCGCACTGCTCTCGGCCCAACGAACGAGACCGTCCACGATGTTCCTGAATTCAGGGGTAGTGGTTGCCCAACGATCCAGGTTCTTCTTTCGCGCACGGAACCGCTGCGGCGTCTCGTTGTTGTCAACGGCGGCATCTACGGCGCATATTGCGGCCGTGAACGCGCTCCTTGATATTCGCGGCCTGGGCCCTAGCTTGTCGGAGCAGGCTGTGACGGTTCCGGTGAAACCTACCGTCGAAATCGCGTCCGCGATCATTTCCGCGATGTCGAGGGCATGGCTGGTCGAATTGACCGGATATACATAGATTGCCGTACCCTGGCTCACTTGGACGGCGTGGAAGAGTTGGTCGGGGTGGTCTGTAATCCTGATTCCCGAGATCGCCCTGTCCATTTCAGCTGCCGAAGGTTGCGGTTCCGACGTTGGGGCGCAGAGGTACCCCTGGGTGAACAGTGCATCGGTATTCACCCTCTTAATCATGGCCGTGTCGATGACTATTCCGGGATGATTATCCATTGAGTGTCCCCTTGAAGCTGTAGGTTCTCCAGGCGTCTCGGGTGATGTCTGTGGTCATATCGAACCGGTAGTTGCCAAGAAACGGCCGCAAGTCGAAAGTCACGGGCAAGGAACCCAAGGCCGTGACCAATACTGCAGCGCCGATGGTCATGAACCATCCGAACAGACTGTCTCCACGTCTAGCGAAATTTACGGCTTGAGGAATGAAGAAGGGCGGCATCTTCGGTTGCACCAGTAGCTGGGCGGCAATGTTCTTGCGGAGTTGCACCGCAGCGGCCCTGACGACCGAAAGATGCTCGGCATCTAGTGGTGCTTTTCCGGCGATCTGCCCGCGGATGCGCTTTCGTTCGTCGCTCTCCAACGAGAGCAGCACGTCGATCCTTCCGAACTGCACAGCCGGTACAACTTTCTTAGCGTTGTAGATCAGCTCGCCAATCAAGGCCGTACATGCGGCGAGTGAAATCCCAAATCCCAGAAGGACAGGTCCTTTGTCTGCAGTATCCGGGAAAATCAGGGCTCCAATTCCTGCCCCCACAGCGACCGAGACGACCAATCCAAGCGGAAAGTAGCGGGTGTAATACGTCTTTATGGCCTCACCGAGGCCGTTGTCCTGGACGCCCTCGACTCGCCGCATGACCACTGTCCAGCGCTCATTGGACTCGGCCATAAGATCGTCAATGCCACTCATTGTCTTCTTCCTATGAATATTTCTAACGCAAAGAGGAAAGCGCTGTAAGCCCAGCTGACCAAATCTTGAGAAAAGACTATGAGGAAAGAGAGGCCAGGGCCCGAAAGCCGGTCGGCTACCGGACGTGTTTTCGCGTTCGATTGGGGATCGGCTTACGGGCGCTGGGGTCTTAGCGCCGGGTCGTGAACTGAACCTGGATGCGCATGAGCTCGGCTCGCGGAAGCACTGCGGTCACCACCCCGCCGCCTGCCAGTTGGGCTCCGATACCGTAGACGAACGGGTCCGTATCGACCTCTGCACCGGGCATATCGACTCCGTTGATGAGGGTCCTGGCCTGGCTGTTGACCATCCGGCCGGTGACTGTGGGGGCGTGCTGGTCCCACGGGTTGCTGCCCGGCCAGAGCTCTTGCCGATATTGGTTCATGAGGATGTGGTTGACATGGTCAACCAACAGGCTTCGAACCGAAGAACGCTCGGATGGATCGCGGTGCCAGGTGGTTCGCACGGCCTCCTCAAGTTGCGGGTAACGCAGGCGCTCCACGTACTCGATCAGCCAAGGGGGCCGCGGCCATGGCGGAACTTCCTCGATCGATCTGCGTGTCTTCTCGTTGAGGTCCGCGAGGTTTACCGGATCTGAGCGGTCATCCGGGTTTCGCCAGAGCGTATAGGTGATGCTCGCCGTCATCTCGTTGTACCCACGATCATCTTGGCCACAGGTCACACCAACGCTGTCGGTGTCCTCCAACGATGGTTGAGGCGCGAGCCCCATCACCGGAATTGGCATCAGCTTCAGGCGCTCGGCCCATCCGGCCCGCGGGTCAGGAGCGTCTGAGGGGAGAATGCCAGCCGCTCTCATGCCTCGACTATGAACCAAACGAGGGAACCTGTAAATAAGTGAAGAGTTTTAGGCCTTAAATGTCCCGGTGAGGGATCCGCAACGGAGCGCCGCAATTCCCTTTGGTCCCTTCCTAATTGGCGGTGCCGCTCGAGGACCGCAGCCGGGTAGCATGACGGCATGCCTGACCGGGACGAAACCGAAGAGCCGCTTCAATCACTGCCTCCAGGGATGGCCCGGAGATATGCAGAGTACAAGCCAGCTACCGATGAGCCGTCGCCTCCACCGACAAATGTTGGAGGCTATGACGAACTCCTCCACTACGTCCGCGGGAAAGGAATAGCCCTTCCCCGCTCGCGCGAGGGCCTCGCCGTAATTGATGCCTTGAGTGAGGACCCGGAGGCCAAGAAGGACCTTACGGGACTCACGGTGGCCATTGGGATGTTCTACGGAGACGTCCTCACTCACGCCATCCCGGGAGCCCACTGGGAAGTTGTCGAAGAGGGCTCGCCAGTGGTCCGCATAAGCAGGAACACAAGCGTTTCGGTTATCCATGTGGCTCAACGACGGATTGATGTGGGGCTGCCGACCCTGGCGATGAATTACGACCACGCACTTGATCACATTGGCCGCGACGAACCTCAAGGGATGTGAGGTTAGTAGGTCTGTGAGGACCAGTGCGTCCGTGCCGACCGAGGACCGGGCATCCACGCGTCCGGTGAAGGATCGGCTTGCGGGCTTAGCAGCCATTGGAAATAGAGTCATTGCATGCCAACCCCACAACCGACTGATCGATTGCAATTCCGTGAGATGACGGATGCGGACCTCGACAACATGGCCGCGTTGCTCGGAGATCCCGAGGTGATGCGCTTCTACCCCGCACCCAAGTCTCGGGAAGAAGCAGCAAGCTGGATCCAATGGAATCGTGAGAACTACGCGGAGCACGGGTACGGCCTATGGATCGTCGAAACGCACAACGGAGAGTTCATAGGCGACTGCGGCCTGACCTGGCAGCAGGTGAACGGCGCACAGAAGCTTGAGGTCGGGTACCACGTGCGCTCTGAGCTGCACGGCCAAGGGTTTGCGACAGAAGCAGCCGTTGCTTGTCGCGACTACGCCCGAGAAGATCTTGTAGCCAAGGAACTGATAGCCATCATCCATCCGGATAACCGCTCTTCAGAGCGGGTGGCTGAGAAAATTGGAATGCACCGCATCGCTGATGATCGAGGCGGGAATATCCCCTTCCGAACAGTTCTGAGTATGCAGCTGTAGATGGTCCGAGGCCGCCCGCTGGAGGATCCCTAACCGGGCAGTTTCGTTCTCCTGCCATGACTTTCGCGGCTGCCGCAGTGAGGGATCTCTATACGGGCAGCCTGCTTCGCCGACAGCCCGCGAGAGAAGACGTATCGTGGACGCATGTCGGTCCTCGTGGAAGTCATCGTGGCTGTCGTTCAGGGCGCTCTCGAGGCCGTAGGTGACCTTCTTTTGCACCGGAACTCAGGCGATAACCAGGACGAAGAGTGATCTGAATCAGCCTGGTGCAGCCCAGATGGTGACCGGTAAAGGGTCCTTTGGCGGGGACCCGGGCCGGCATTGCGGACCTCAGTCAAAACACTAAATCCATTCGATAGCAATACTGGTTTCCAGGGTTATCGTGAATAGGTGCCCCGTATCCTGCCCTTGCCTTTACTGCCGCTTCTACTCGTGGTGACGTCTTCCCTGGCTGCCTGCTACACGCCGTCGTGTTCCACATCTCTGAAACCAAACATTCTCACGATTGATTTCACTGCTACAGGGCAACCCGTGGACGGCCTCGACTTCGAGGTTGACTGCCCGGGTAAGAGCGACTGTTTCGAGAAGTCTGCGGGAAGGCGCTTCAGCGCATCCACCCAAAACGTAGTCGAGGTGTGGCCTGGGATCAGAAACGTCCACGTGGTTGTGTATGAAAAGGGCGGTCAGTCAGCTCTTCTTGAGAAGACTCTAGATCCAGTCCCGTGGGATCCACCCACCAAGCCCAACAGTTGCCAGGTACCAGGCAAAGCGGTGCTGAAGCTTTAGGCGTACGGGTCATTTCGCCTCACAAGTAGGCATAAGCCCGGAGCCGGGATAGACGCGTTCTTCCAGTTTTACGTAGCCGCCCGGAAGAGGATCCTCCACTGGGACTGCTCTGTCACCAGGGCGTTCCCCGCAGATCGATGTCACCTTTTGGCCACTCACCCGCGTCGCGTTTGGCGGAGCAGATCAGGTTCGTGCCGCACTTAGACACGACGACGGACCTCTGATCCAACCGGGACAAACATCGTTCCGTGGCATAGACCTCCACCCACCCGGCTGACTCATAAAACGGCACCACTTCCCTTCGGCATCCGAGAAAGCCAAACTCGACTCCGGGCTCACCGCGCATCACCTTTTGAGCGTGCCGCATTACTCGCCGCCCGAGACCCGTACCGCGGGAGCCTTCATCGACTAAGACACCTCCGGTGCCGGCCACCACGACGTCATCGGCGCCCACTCCGATCCGGCGAATTTGAAATCCCACATGAGCAGCCAAAGCTTGGCCGCGGAACGCCAGGACGTGAGTATCTGCAGGCGAATAGCCGTAGGGTGCGTCGGGGTTCCACGGGCCAAATTCGTTCCGGTACTCGCTGTCGAAAAGGCTCTGGAGCGCATCAAGCTCCGTTGCAGCGAGGTCGACGTGTCTTCGTACGCGAATGACTTCAGTCATGGTTTCAGCCTATGTCTCCGAATCGGCGCTAATCTCGGCAGGTGAATGCCCGTTAGTCGATCGGCATACGCCCACATAGATCAGTTTCCCCTTCCACCATGAGCTGCGACGCAAGGTACTGATACTGACCGGGGGCACCTGAAGAGCGCAATCCGCTGCGACGCCGGGTTCGTTGCTGTGGCTACGCTCCAATGATTTCGAGCGGCCCCTCCCCGGGCGTCGGCGGCTCGAATCGTCTGAAGTACTCCGTAGCCGTCTGCTCTGTTAGCGGCCAATCGTCCGCTTGCTTGCCATGCCGGTCACCGACGCGGCTCAAGATGGTCTCCAGACTCGTCGCGACGTAAACAGTTTCAGGCACAACGCCCTGCGGCTCGAGCAGTGCACGGAACTCGTCGCGTTGTCGTCGATACCAGAATCCGAAGTCGAGCACGACATCGTTCCCCGCCGCGACATGGCGCAGCAAGCGGGCCTTCAGGTCTGCTGCAACTTCGGCGACAACCTCTGCGGAGGGCATCGTTCTGATTCCCCGATTCCAGTACTCCACCTCAAACGACAAACGTGTCCAGCCCTCGCGCTCCAAACGCTTGGCGAAGGTAGTCTTTCCTGCACCACCCGGCCCGCACATCATCACGACGCGGCACACCCGGATCTTGTTCACTGTGCTCAGCCCCGCGCCGGCACGGCCGGACGCCAGGGAGCGTCTTGGTGGGAGAGCCACACTTCGCTCGGGTCAAGGCTGCGGATAAGGTGCTGCGCCTCGGTTGCAGGTTGGTCCAGTTCGCCGTAGAACACGGCACTGTCGCCACAGAGCACAGAGGGACGATGGCCTGTCTCGACCACGACGATCTGGGACCCCGCCGAGTGTCCAGGGGCGCGAATGAGACGAATACCCGGAAGGAGTTCCAGTTCCCCGTCCACCAACGTGTAAGTGGCGCCCGGGGCATCCACCCAGTCCAGGATCGTGTACTCGCCCGCATGCGCCTCGATGTACTCGGCCCGCTGCACATAGATTGGCCGCCCGGGGAAAAGATGATTGCCTCCCACATGGTCGAAGTGCAGGTGGGTGTTGACGACTATGTCGATGCTGTCGGGGTCGAAGCCGGGCAGTTCGTTCAGCGGCTGGATGCGAGGGTCCATATCCGCGACAGCAGGGTGCAGCTGGGTGAGCCCCGTGTCGACCAGGATGCGGGCATCCTGGTGATCGAGAACGTGCACGTTGATGGGCAGACGCTGGTCGCCGGCCTGCAGATCACCCACCCGGAGGCGGGTGATGGTGGTGTGCGTCGAACGAGCGGAATCGGTCACCGTTCCTCCTTCATCGACAGCACCTGGTATCGGTGCATCGTCACACCGGACGAGAACCTCTTTTGCTCCAGCAGCTTCAGGTCGATCGGCCTGTCGTTATCGTCGAACAACGGGCGGCCAAAACCGAGGATGCTGGGGTGGGTGTAGAGCAGTAGCTCATCGAGCAAGCCTGCGCGCAGGAGCTGGGACGCCACCGTGGCCCCATCGACGGCGATTCTCCCGTCGGTCTCGGCCTTGAGCCGGGAGAGCTGACCTATGGTGTCGCCTTGGCCGATGATCCGGGTGTGGTAGTCAGCGCTGGTGCGGGTGCTGGACACCAAGACTTTAGGGGTGGCGACCCAGATCCGGCCATACTCCCGCGTAATGCGGGGAGCAGACGCATCGTCGGCGGCGTCCGGCCACGCCTTTTCCATAATCTCGTAGAAGACCCGCCCCTGGACAAACATGGCGAGGCGCCTCGCTTCGTCATTGAAATGCTGGTGCAGCTCCTCGTCGATTTTCAGCCACGACCCGGCTCCGTGATCGCCGGGCACTTGCTCGATCAGCAGATCGACAGAGGTATTCATGTTGTAGATGAAGCGGCCCATCGCGCGACCAATCTATAGTGGTTGTAAGTTGCAATCACTATAGATTGTTGAAGTCCAGTGTCAAGGAGGACCCATGGAGAGCACTTCGGACCATATCGCCGATGCGGCAGACATCTTCGGTGACCGGTGGACCCTGCTGATCCTTCGCGACGTGGTCTTCGAGGATCGACGAAACTTCCGTTCGCTCCTGCTCGGCTCCCGCGAGCGGATAGCATCCAACATCCTCGCTGATCGGCTCGTTCGGCTCGTCGAAGCAGGTCTTCTGGTGCGAGGCGAGGGGCGCCGAGGGCAGCGGGCGACGTACAGCCTCACCGAGGCCGGCATCCAGTGCGTGCCGATCCTCTACCAATTGGCCGAGTGGAGCGCCCAGTGGCGGGGAACTGGAGGATCCGGGCAGCCCCGGATATCGAACATGGACGAATCGATGACCACGCTGATTGCGGAGCTGAGGGGTCGCCACATCGGCGAAGATGCATCGTAGCCGCGGGAGCCATCATCCGGGCTGGAATCGGCCACGCTCGAGCTGAGAGGGAGGTGCCGATCGTGCGTCGGAAACAGGATCTTGGGCAGCCCCATGAGCAGTCGTTTTGGTGGGTGTTGAAGCCCGCGGCGGGGTCCCTTCCCCGCCGATCCGCTAGCCGATTGGCTAACGGGAGCTCGTGGATGGCGAGCTGATGTATGCGGCGCGAGGGCACCGCCAAAACGCCCACGAAGGCGCCGAGCAGGCCGATATAGCTGCCGGTCATGAAGCTGCGGTGAAGCTTTGAGTTTCGCTTCGTCGTGTGGCGGCACTGGCGGTCTCGACGCTTCCTCGCTGACAGCGCCTTTCCATCGGCCAAACCCGGGTGAAGGATTGCAATATGAACACAATTGAGTGGTGGCCCAAGTTAGATTCCGAGGCGCAGGCGTGGCTAATTGAGCACAACGGCGAGGTTATTGCCGAGGACGTGGTGAACAAGATCGCGGCGGCCGGCGGAGTTGTAACATCGCACGCCTGGTGGATCGGCGACCAGACACCCGAGGGCATTTACCTCTCCGACGAAGCAGTCGATTGGATCGAGGAAACTGCCAACGGCGAATGAACCCTGGGGTCCGGCAAGAGGAGCTCAGGTCTTAGTACACACGAACATCACCGTCCGGATCCGCCGCTCGGCGAGGTTGGCCACCTGGTTGACCGTCATCTGCGCGAAGCTGTCGCCAAGGAAGGCCGCAAACGTCACCGGCGGTGGCCCCTCGCGCTGGATTTTGGCACGCATGTGCTGGAACCAGGAAAGGCTTTCGTCCGAGGAATCAATTTCCGAAATAACGTCGAATCCTGCCGAGGGGAGCAACCGGCGCATGTCCTCCAGGGTCGCGGGAAAGCTTGTTGAGGAGTCAGCGGCCCACGGCACCGGGTAGTGCACTTCACCTCCTTCGCCCTGCAGTACGTCGTAGACCACAAACCTGCCGCCGGGCCGGAGGACGCGGAACGCTTCGGCATACAGCGCAGGCTTATCCGGGATGTTCATCGCCACGTGCACGGTCATCACCGCATCCACAGACTCATCCGGCAGACCGGTGGCCGTGGCGTCCCCCACCTGGAAGCGGGTGCGGCCGGACAACCCTGTCCACTCTGAGAGAGCCGACGCTACCTCGCAGAATTCAGGCGTGAGGTCGATTCCTGTAACGGTGCACCCGCTCATCTCGGCCAGCGTCCGTGCGGGGCCTCCCAGTCCGCTGCCGAGGTCAAGCACACGGGAGTCTGCAGTGAGGGCGAGTGCCTCGATGATTTCCAGGGTGGCCCTGCGGCCACGGATATGGAACTCGTCAACAGCAGCGAGATCGGCCGCTCGCAGCGTTTTGCGGTCCACGCCGGCCGCGTCCAGGGCAGAACTGATCGCCGCCAAAAGTCTCCCAGGCCCGGTGTAAAAGGCGGAGATTTGGTTCATGGCGCCATCCTCACACCGGGTAGCCGCGGGGTCAACGAGGAGCTGTATGCGCCGCCGCCAGTTCCCGGGCCAGGAAATCCAGCGCCGCCTGCCCCTCCGGCAGTCCGGCGGTGTGGTTAAGGTGGCCGTGGACCGCGCCCCGGGCGAGGAAATAGGACACCGGTACCCCTGCCTGCTCCAAAGAAGAGGCGAACAGCTCAGTCGAGCCGCGGGCGTCGTCGTACTCGCATGCCAGGAGCGCGGTGGGCGGAAGTCCGGCAGGGTCGGCGTAACCGGGCATCGCATAGGACGGTGCCATGCTGACAGGTCCGCCCACGTAGTTCTCCGCCGTGCGGATGCAGTCCTCCAGGGTGAACCGCAAATGCCGCGGCAGCCCGGCCATGACCGCCTCGTCCAGGCCGCCGGCCGGCGGCGGGAGTTCGGCGTGCAGGAAGGGGTAGGCCAGCAGGAGCTTGGCCGGCAGCGGCTTGCCGGCGTCAATCAGGTAGAGCGCGGCGCCCACGGCCAGGTTGCCGCCGGCACCGGCCCCGCCCAGGCAGAGCAGGTCCGGATCCAGCCCCAGGGATCTGGCGTTCTTCCGAGCCCAGAACCACCCCGTCAGAGCATCGTCATGCGGTACCGGGTAGGACACGCCGTCCCGCGCCAGCCGATAGTCCACGGACAGCACCGGCGTCCCCTGGTCCGCGAGCACCCGGGCCAGGTAATCCGATTCGGGGATGTCCACGCTGCCGCTGACGAAGCCGCCGCCGTGCAGCCACACCATCGCCGGGCTGCCGGCTCCGGCCGCTTCGCCGTAGATCCGGATGGCCACCGGCCCGTGCCGCCCGTCGGCAGTGACGGTGCAGATGGGGACGTCAGGCCCGGGCGTCCGGACGGCGTCCGGGTTCAGGAATCGCGGGCCTTCGGGGCTGGCAAGGTATTCGGCGAAACCGTCGGCGGCTCCTTCCGGGGCGCCGGCCGGGGAAGCCTCCGGGGACACTGCTGCTGGTTCTGTTTGTGGCGTCATGGCCTGCCCAGTTTCCGGGAGAAGTAGTCCACACCGGCGGCGAGGATGCCGGCCATCCGGTCTTCGGCGCCGAAGAAGCAGTGGTCGGCGCCCTTGACGGTCACCACCTCATGCTCCACTCCTGCCTCGGCGAGCGCGGCGGCCAGCAGCTCGGTCTGCGGATGCGGGACCAGCCCGTCGGAGTCACCGTGGACCAGCAGGAACGGTGCGGCGCCGGCGCCCACGTAGCTGACCGGGCTGGCCGCGGCCAGCAGCTCCGGGTCATTCGAGCCGCCCACCAGCATGTGGTTGGGCTGCAGGGACATGCCCGGCGGGACGGCCGCGGTCAACGCCTCGGGGAAGAGCCCCGCGGGCATGGCCATCGGCGGAAGGTCCGCCAGCGAAGAAACACCATAAAAGTCGACGACGGCGCTGACGCTGCTGGGGTGCCCCTGCGCACCGAGGCAGCCTTCCAGGTCGCCGCGGTTGCCCGTGAGCCCCAGGAGCGCCACCAGGTGGCCGCCGGCGGATTCGCCCCAGGCACCGAACCGGTCGGGGTCGATGTTGAGCTCATCCGCGTATTCGCGCAGGTAGCGGATGGCGGCCTTGAGGTCGTGGAGTTGCGCGGGGAAAGGCGCCTCGAGGGAGTGCCGGTAGTCCGCGGTGGCGCAGGCAATGCCGGCCTCGTTGAGCAGCCGGAACACGGAGTCAGGCGCGAAGGTGGGCGGGAGTTCCCGTCGGTCGCCCAGCTGGAACGCTCCGCCGTGCACCCAGAGGACCAGCGGCACAGGGCCGGACGCGTGCCGCGGCAGCCAGATGTCCATTTTCAGGGGCCGGAAGCCGATGGCCCGGGCATACGTGACTTCCCGGTGCACGGCCGACACGTCCGAGACCGGCTCCGGTGTTCCGGGCGCGTCAAAGACCGGGAACGGCGGAACGTCCCTGCCGCCGGGCCGGGAAACATCCGGGCGGGACGGGTCGAGTACCTCGGTAGCGTCGTCCACTGTCATAGTGTGCTCCTCATCAGCTCGGGTTTGGCAGCGCTGCCGCGGGTGGCGGCAGCGAAAGTATGGGTTCCAGGCCCGACGACGACGGCCGGCTGGCCGGGCAGCAGCACCTCCGCGGTGGAGCCGGTGGGGATCGTGGCAGTGAGCGTCAGCCCGGCGTCGTCCTTCAAGCCCCTGGATGCCGCGTCCGCGGACCGGGCCCACTCCACCTGGATCAGGCCGCGCGGCCCCAGGTGCGAGGTGGCCGCGGAGGTCAGTCCGGCACCGGGGCGCGGCTCGATGATGATCCGCTCCCAGCCGGCGCTTCCTGCCGCCTGGCGCAGCCCGGCCGTGTACCGGTGCAGGAAGGTCACCACGGCGCCCTTGCTGTAGTGGTTGAGGGACTGGTGTGCGGTGCCGGCGGCGTCGATGCCGTTCCACAGTTCCCATACGGTGGTGGCGCCGCGGTCCACCATGGCCAGCCAGGACGGTTCGGAATCCTGCATCAGCAGTTGGTAGGCCAGGTCCACCTCACCGTTGTCGGCCAGGACCGGTAGCAGGTAGGGCGTGGCCAGGAAACCCGTGCCCAGGTGGGTGCCCGCGTCCCGGATCAGCTCCCCCAGTTGCGCCGTGACCCCGGCGCGGCGTTCCGTGCCAACCAGGTCGAAGGCCAGGGCGCGGACGCAGTTGGCCTGGCTCGGTTGGGTGACGTGGCCATCCGGGCCGAGGTATTCCGTTTCCCAGGCGTCCCGGATCCGGGATGAAAGTTCCGCCAGCTCTGCCGCCTCGTCGTCGCGGCCCAAGACACTGGCGATGCGTGCCATCAGGTCCGTGGTGTGCCGGTAGCAGGCGGTGGCCACGATGCCATGGTCGGCGTTGCGGGCAGCGAACAGGTCCGGCTCGGGTCCGTCCGGTTCCATCCATTCGCCGAAGTGGAAGCCGGTGTCCCACAGGTATTGCTCGTGCGGTGCCGGATCGGGGATTGCGGCAGCACGGGCGGGGTGCCGCCGGGTCTCGGCGGAGGTCCGGACGAAGCCGAGCCAGCGGTTCATTGCATCCCGGTTTTCGGCCAGGATCGAGGCGTCACCGGTGGCCAGGTAGATCTCCCACGGCACCATGACGATTGCGTCGCCCCAGCCGGCGGAGCCGTTGGTGAAGCCCATGAAGTCGGCCGAGGTGACGGCGGGCCCGGCCGACGGTGAAATGTTGGCGATGACGCCGTTCTCCCATTGGTCCGCGCGGACGTCCCGCAGCCATTTGCGGGAGAAGCCGGTGACGTCATACAGGTACGCGGCGGTGGGGACGAACAGCTGCCAGTCTCCGGTCCAGCCGGCCTTTTCCCGCTGCGGGCAGTCGGTGGGGACCTCGCAAGAGTTGCCCAGGAAGCTCCATTCCACGATGTCGTGGAGCTTGTTCAGGCGCCCGTCGCTGCAGCGGAAGGTGCCGATGCGTTCCAGGTCCGTCCGGACCAGGCAGGCCGTGATGTCTCCGGGGTGCAGGTCCTGCGGAAGGCCCTGGACGGACACGTACTGGAAGCCGTGGGTGGTGTGGCGGGGTTCGAAGACCTCGCCAGGGGCGCCGGAGGAGACGACGGTGTCCACCTGGCCGGCGTCGAGGAAGGCTCCGGGGGTGCGGAAATCGTACGGCCGCAGGTGGTCCCGGGTGACCTCGCCGTCTCCGCCCAGGGCCTCGCCGTATTCCAGTGTGACGGTTTCGCCCGGCGCCGCCAGCTTGGTGAGGCGGACCCAGCCGTGGAGGTTCTGGCCGAAGTCCACCACCTGGTTGCCGTTTGAAAGGCGGGTGATGGAAACGGGGGTGAGTTCGCGGGTGACCCGGGTGGGTGGGGCGAGGGGACCGGCTAGTGCGCCCACGCTGCCGGGACGGACGACGGCGGGACGGGGCCCTGGTGCGTGCGGGGAGGCGGGTGCCGTGCCTCCAGAAGGTGCGCGGCCGGCGTCGTCCGTTCGAAAATCGACGCGCTGGCCTGCCATGAGGTCCGCGCTGGTGATCTCCGTGGCGGACACCTGCCACGTCGCGTCGGTGCCGATGACCTGCCTGCCTGCCGCGGACTCCACCTCCAGCTGCGCCAGGAGGGCCGTGTGCGTGCCGTACATGTCGGCGTCGCGCGTGTAGCCGAAGCTGCCGCGGTACCAGCCGTCGGTGAGGATGGCTCGGATGGTGTTGGCGCCTTCGCGGAGCAGGCCCGTGACGTCATGGGCCTGGACTTGGAGGGTGGTGTTGTAGCTGGTGGAGCCGGGGGTGAGCTGCTGGTCGCCGACGCGGCGGCCGTTGATGAAGACCTCGTAGATGCCGTGGGCGGTGGCATAGGAGCGGGCCTTCTCCGGGGCGGCATCCAGCGTGAAGTTCTTGGTGAGGGCCCAGCCGGGCCGCTCCCCGGGGGCGGGGACTTCCTCTTCGCCGGGCCCGATCCACTTCGCAGTCCAGTCGGAGGCGTGCAGGAGGCCGAGCTCCACGGGCATCGGTTCGGACCAGCCGCTGGCCGCTTCGGTGCCCGTGTGGCCGATGTTCCAGGTGCGGACCCGCCATTCAAACCGGCTGCGGGAATCCAGTGCGGGGCCGCTGTAGGGGATGCCGCTGCTTTCAGCCGACTCCACCCTCCCGGTGTCCCAGCCGTTGCCGGCCGTGATCCGGTACGCGACCTGGCGGACGGTTCCGGCGGACGGTGTCCAGCTGAGCCGCGGTTCGCGGATGGTCAGGCCCATCGCCTCGGACAGGTGTTCGGCCCGAAGCCGGGTGGCGGCGGTCATGCGGCGGGACTCCTGGAGTGCGGTTGCTGGGAGTTCCAGCTTCGTGTGCCACCACCTGTCCCCCACAGGGTGCTTTCAATGGTTGGAATAGTATTGTGGTTCAGCTCACTGCGAGCCACCCCAACTATCGACGGCGCTAGGAACCACTGCCATGACTGCCACCCCCGAAACGGACACCCCGCCTGCCCGCGGCAAGCGGCCAAAACAGGGCGAGCCGGTCATTGACCGGGCGCTGAGCCTGCTCGCCGTCTTCTCGGACCGGCGCCGGGCGCTGACCCTGTCCGAGTTGGCCCGGTACGCGGATATGCCGGCGCCCACGGCGCTGCGGCTGATCGCCCGGCTGGTGGCGTGGGGTGCTTTGGAAAGGCTCGACGACGGCCGCTATGTGGTGGGCGTCCGGCTGTGGGAGGTCGCGTCGCTGTCGCCGCGCGGGCATGGGGTGCGGGAGATCGCGCTCCCCTACCTGGAGGACCTTTTCGAGGTCACGCGGCACCACGTCCTGCTGGCGGTGCGGGACAACGAGCAGGCGGTGCTGATCGAGCGGCTGTCCGCGAAGGATGCCACCGAGGTGGCGTACCGGGTGGGCGGCCGCGCACCGCTGCGGTCCACGGCCATCGGCCTGGTGCTGCTGGCCGGAGCGGACCAGCAGTTCCAGGAAACCATCCTGAAGCGGCCGCCGGAGATCGAACCCGGCGTATCCGAGATGCCGGAGGGCCAGTTGCGCCGGACCTTGTCCGATGTGCGGCGCACCGGCATCGCCATGATCCGCCGCAGCCTGCCGTCCCGGACCGTGTCCGTGGCATCGCCCATCTTCGACGCGCAGGGCGCCGTTGTGGCTTCCCTGTCCATCGTGGTTCCGGACGGCTCCACGCCGCCGAACGTCCTGGCCCCGGCAGTCCGCGCCGCCGCCAGGGCCGTGTCCCGCAACCTGGGCTTCCAGGCGCAGGTGAGCACCGACGTCAGGACGCACTCGCAGGGGTAGGGGCGGCGCCGGCAGGGTCAGTCCTTGCCGCAATACTCCAGACGGCGAAGGACGATTTCCCCTTCCACGGCGAACGCGCCGAAGACGCGGCCGGTGAAGGCCTTGGCGGTTTCGAACGCCCAGTGCCTGCCGTCCAGTTCTGTAAGCCGGACCTCGTCAGTGTGGCCTTCCGAAAGCGCGTCCGGCGCTGCAGCGCGGGCGACGAGGCGGAGCCTGTCGCCGCCCACGGCCCCGGCCCTGAAGTCCCGCGACGGCGGTTCGGTCAGGATCGCCAGTTCAACGTCGCCGTGCGGCAGCGTCGCCTCCCAGGTGCGGTCAAAGCCGGCGACGACGGCCCTCGCCGTGATCGTGACGCCGCCGCCGCCGTTCCGGGTGGCTTCGATGCCGAACCAGTTGTCCTCGGCATTGCGCACGGCGATGCCGCCCGTCCCCGAACTGACGTCCAGCACAGCCCGGAATTGGATGCCGAGGTGACGCTGTCTTTGTCCGAGAAAAGCGGGCCGGGGTGCATCAAGGGCGCTCCCGTCGCCGCTGATGACCAGCCCGCGGGCGGTTGGCGTGGTGAAGTCCGCCGGTGTCCGCCGGACTCCAATCCAGGCCGCGCCATCCAATCCGGCACCCCCGGTGAAGTCATACTGGGCCTGTTCCGGCGGGACGCCGCCCAGCACGGGCATGCTGGGATGCGGCCAGCCGTCAACCCAGTCCACCGGGGTCAGGAACGTCTCGCGGCCCAGCGGTGAGAACGCCTGGGTGAGGCCCACGGGACGGACGCCCAGCAGCACCATGGCAGTCCCGCCGTCGGGCAGCTCCACCAAGTCCGCATGCCCAGTGTTCTGGATGGGCGAGCCTGTGCCGGCTGCGGTCAGGATGGGATTGTGCGGCGCCGGCTCAAAGGGTCCGTCCGGGCGGCGCGAACGGGTCACGGTCACGGCATGGCCCCTGTCCGTCCCGCCCTCGGCCACCAGCAGGTACCACCAGTCCCCGCGCCGGTAGAGGTGCGGGCCTTCGGGCGCGTAGAGGCCGCTGCCGGACCACAGAGGTCTCGGCTTTTCGAGCGCGGTCCCGGTCCCAAGTTCCACCCGTACTTGCTGGATCGCTTCGGGGTGCCGTGCGAACGTCACGTATGCGGTCCCGTCGTCGTCCCAGGCGAGATCGGGGTCGATGCCGTCCACAGCGTCGATGACAGTCCCGTCGCTCCAGGGCCCGGCGGGGTCGGTGGCAGTGAACACGACACAGCCGCGGCCGCCCAGGAACACCGAGACGATCAGATAGAACACGCCATCCCGGTATCGGAGCGTCGGCGCCCAGACACCGCCGGGCGTCGGGACGTTGGCAACGTGGACCTGCTCCTCACGCGTGGCCACATGCCCGATCAGCTCCCAGCTTTGCAGGTCCTGGCTGTGATAAACCGGCAGTCCGGGGAGGTATTCGAACGATGACGTCACCACGTAGTAACCGTCCGGGGTACTGACAATGGTCGGGTCCGGGTTGAAGCCGGGAAGGATGGGGTTGGAGTGCATCCAGCCATCCTTTCGCCTGGCCCGACCCAGCGTGTGGCCTTATTTCATTCGTTGAAACGCGTTCCGGGGCCGGCGGCGCGGGCAGCTACGCGAAGTTGCCGCGGCGGAGCTCAACATCCTGGATGCCGGACAGGCGCACGGTGGTCCGGTGGCCGTTCCAGATGACCTCCCGGTGGACGGGCGCGGCAGACCGCAGCACGGCGCTGTCCAGGACGCCCCCGGACCAGCGGATGTCCACCTCGATTCCACCCACAGCCCGCAGGCCAGTCACCGATCCCTCGCGCCATGATTCCGGCAGGGCAGGCAGCAGCCGGATGGCGGCCGGGTCCGACTGGAGCAGCATCTCGGCGATGCCGGCGGTGGCACCGAAGTTCGCATCGATCTGGAACGGCGGGTGGGCGGTGAACAGGTTGGGATAGACCCCGCCGCGCCCGTCGAAGCCCTCCCCCGCCACCCGGAGTGCCAGGGTGAGGCTCTCTTCGGCCTTGGCGGCGTTGCCAAGGCGCGCCCAGAGGGCAATGCGCCAGGCCATGGCCCAGCCCGTGGACTCGGGGCCCCGCAGTTCCAGGGTCCTGGCAGCGGCGGCGGCGAGCGCCGGCGTAGCCTCCGGGTTCCACTGCCGCAGGGGATAGACGGCCGCCAGGTGGGAGGTGTGCCGGTGGTCCGGTGCATGCTCAGTGGCCGGAACCGACCATTCCCGGATTTCTCCCCGGTCACCGATGGCCGGCCGCGGCAAGGCCCGCACCTTGTCCGCGAGTTCCGCCAGCCAGGGTGGTTCTTCCGCCAAGGCTGCGGCAGCGTGCCGGGCCGAATCGAGGAGTCCGCGGAGCAGGGAAACGTCCATGGTGGAGGACCGGCTTACCGAGGCAGGCGCCCCGTCCTGGGCGACGAACTGGTTCTCGGGAGAGGTCGACGGCGACGTGTGCGTTCCGGTGCCCGCGTCCCCGATGATCCAGTCCAGTGCGAAGAGGCACGCGCCTTCGATGGCCGGCCAGGAAGCCCGCAACCGGCCGGCATCCCCGGTGTAGGCGTAGTGCTGCCAGGCTGACTGGACCAGCCAGGTGCCTCCCATGGCCCAGCTGGCCCACATGGAGTCGCCTTCGCTGGCGCCGGCGGCAAACGGGTAGCCCCAGGGATCCGTGTTGTGGTGGACTGCCCATCCCCGCGCACCGTACAGGGCGGCAGCGGCCGGGCCGGTGCGGGCAAGCGTGTCCACCAGCTGCAGCAGTGGTTCGTGGCATTCGGCAAGGTTGGCGGGCAACGCCGGCCAATAGTTCATTTCCGTGTTGATGTTCACGGTGTAGTTGCTGCTCCACGGTGGCGGCAGTTCCTCGTTCCATATGCCTTGGAGGTTGGCCGGGAACCCGCCGGCGCGGGAGGAGGCAATCAACAGGTACCGGCCGTAGTGGAACAGGAGGGAGACCAGGGCGGTGTCGGTCTGGTCCTCTTCGAAGGAACGCACGCGCTCATCTGTTGGCTTCCACGGACCGGAGTCCGGTCCAGGACTCGGCCCGGCTTCGGGGCCGAGTTCCAGCGTGACCCTGCCGTAAAGCTCCGCATGGTCGGCAACGTGGCGCTCGAAAACGGCGTCCGCGGAGTCCTGGAGGACTCGCGCCAGCCGGCCGGTGAGCAATACGGCAAGATCTTCAGGGGAACCCCCAGTGTTCGCGTGCCGGACTGCATGCGAATGATCGAGGACCGTTCCCGTGGCAATGACCAGCCGCACGGAACGTGCGCCCGTGACCGCCAGGACTCCCCCGGTGAGGTCCGTAGCCCCGTCCGTGGCGATGCCGGCATGGACTGCTCCGGCGCGGGAGTCGCCGTCGTAATGGATATGCTCGGCAGTCCGCTCAAAGGCGGGCGCCACGTCGCTGGGCAGCAGCACCCGCAGGCGGATTTCGCTCCCCCACTCATGCTCTGCGGCGTCCTGTCCAAGGGGCCGGATACCGTCGGCGTGCAACCCGATCCGGACGGTGATGGGAGCGTCGGCGGTGATCTCGTGGATGATGACGGCGTCGGGGTGGGAGGCGAAGGTCCGGTGCCGGACCTCGGAGCCATCCACCACGTACCGGTGCCCCGCGGTGCCGGTCCGGAGATCGAGCCACCGGGCGGCCCCGCCGTCAACGGCCGCCGCGGTGCCGGCGACGTCCACTGTCAGGGCCGCAAATGGCAGGTAGGCCTGCGAGTGCGTGCCTTGGAATGCCAGCAGCAGTTCTTCGGCCCGTCGAACGTCCCCGCCTTCCACCGCCGCGCGGACAGCCTGCAAGGTGGCCGGTCCGGCGGATGGATCCAGTGCGGGTGCGGACCGGCTTGTTGGCCCGGACCACGCCGAGCCCTCGTTGAGCTGGAGGCGCTCGCCGCCCACCAGGCCGCGCACCGTGGCCCCTGCGAGTCCATTGCCCACCGGCAGGGACTCGACGAACCGCTCCGCCGGGCCCCGGTACCAGAGCACATGGCCGGGTTCCGGGCCGGGCACTCCGATCGGACCCGCGGAACCGGACAGTGCCCCGCATCCCCCGCTCAGTACTGGCCCTTGATCACAAAGTATGAGCCGCGGATGGTGCCGGCAAGTTTCGACTTCTGGCGGGCAAACTTGAAGCTCGCCGCCAGTTCCTCGGGCACCTCCATACCGTCGGAAAGCTTGAAGCCAACCGCCCGCTTGCCGCCCTCCTCTATGCCGTACATGACGTTGATGGACAGCCCGGACTCGTAGAACACGTACGCCATCCGCAGCCCGTCCACCTCGAAGGAGGACACCTCGAGCGGCTTGGAGGAGATCACCAGGTTCCGCTCGGTGGAGAGGATGTTGTGGACGTAGTCAACCGTCTCCGGCGCCTCGTCCGCGGGGACCACGGTGAAGTCGTGGTCGTATTTGTTCTTGTAATAGCGTGCCTCGTTGGCCCGCAGCCCGGCCAGCGCGTCGGCAACCGGCGACGATTCCAACCCGACGGTGGACACGTTCTTGAAATCCACGGTGTACGGCATGAGTCCTCCTGGGAAGTCTATTCTGCGTACATCGTTGCAGATTCCGGCCCGGGCCGGGTGAAAAATGCGCCCTACTTCACCAAAGCGCCCAGTTCGGCGGTGAAAGAGCCCGTGCCGCCGCCCATGGCATGCCGCGCACCGTCCGGAAGGACGACGTCGGCCGCCACCCCGGCAGGGACGGTCACCTCAAGCCGGAACCCGTCGCCGTCGAGCGTCCATTCCACCCGGACCATCCCGTGCGGGGTCTTCAGCGAGGTCTTGGCCCAGCTGATCCCCTCCCCGGGCTGCGGCTGGATGAGGACCCGGGCGTAGCCGGGCTCCAGCGGCCGGATGCCGCCGATGGCCTTGTGCATCCAGTCGGCCACCGCGCCCAGGGCGTAGTGGTTAAAGCTGGTCATCTCACCGGGGTTGATGGTGCCGTCCGGGAGCATGGAATCCCAGCGTTCCCAGACGGTGGTGGCACCCATGGTCACGGGGTACAGCCAGGACGGGCAGCCTTCCTCCAGCAGCAGCCGGTAGGCCTCGTCCACGTGCCCGGTGTCCGTGAGCGCGTGGGTGATGAACGGCGTCCCGGCGAACCCGGTGGACACCCGGTAGTTGTTGTCCCTGACCAGTTCGGCCAGGCGGTTCCCGGCGAACTCCCGCAGCTCCGGCGTCAGCAGGACATCGAAGGCGATGGCCAGCGCGTAGACGGTGGTGCAGTCGCTGGAGACGGTGCCGTCGGCTGCGACGTAGTGCTCGGCGAAGGCGGTGCGCACCCGGGCGGCGAGCGCCTCGAAGTACGCTTCGTCGTCGTGCTTTCCCAGCAGCCCGGCGGCCTGCGCGGTCAGTCTCGCGGTCCGGTACAGGCAGGCGGTGGCCACCACACCGGTGTCCGCTTTGGCTGCCCACGGCTGGTCCGGCGCGGCGTCGGGGTCCAGCCAGTCGCCGAACTGGAAACCGGAATCCCACAGGCCGTTCGCCGAGAGCAGGCCTTCGACCCGGCCGGTGTGCGAGGCCATCGATGCGTACTGGTTGCGCAGCACGCTGAGGTCCCCGTACGCCTCCCACAGCGCCCACGGCACCCACACCGAGGCCTCGCTCCACAGTGCCGAGGATTCCGGTGACGGGAATTCCGGCGGCTGCGGGCAGTACTTCAGGATGTCCGGCACCGTGATGGGGACCAGCCCGTCTGCGGCCTGCTGCTCCACGGCGAGGTCCAGCAGCCAGTCCTGCAGGAAGCCCTTGACGTCGTACAGGTAGGCGGCGGTGGGGGCGAACACGGCGATGTCACCGGTCCAGCCCAGCCGCTCGTCACGCTGCGGGCAGTCGGTGGGAAGGTCCAGGAAGTTTCCGCGCAGGCCCCAGACGATGTTGCGGTGCAGCTGGTTGACGAGCTCATTGGAGCATTCGAACGTGCCGGTGCGCTCAAGGTCGGAGTGGACCACCACGGCTTCCAGGTCACCTTCGGTGAGGTCGCCCGGCCAGCCGGTGATTTCGGCGTAGCGGAAGCCGTGGAAGGTCTTGGTGGGCTCGAAGGAGTCCTCGCCTCCGGAAAGGATGAACATGTCCGTGGCCTTGGCCGACCGCAACGGCCGGACGCCCAGCTCGCCGTCTTCCAGCACCTCGGCATGCCGCACGGTGATGGCCTGCCCGGCTTCGCCCTGCACCGTGAACCGGAGCCAGCCCACCAGATTCTGGCCGAAGTCCACCAGAGTCTTTCCCGAGGGCGAGGTGAAGATTTCCACGGGACGCACGACGCCGGCCCGCACCACGGGCGGGCCCACCGGCTCAGCCAGCCGGGCGGCGTCGAACGCCAGCTCCCGTACGCCGGTCCAGTCAGTGCCCGGCCCAAAGCCGGGGTCCGCCCAGCCCTTTTGACGGCGGCGGGCGTCGATGGTTTGCCCGTCGTAGAGGTCGTTGAAGGTGGTGGCGGAGGGGCCGGCCTGCCAGGAGGAATCGGAGGCGATGGTCTGGATATGGCCGTCGGCGAACTCGATGTCCAGCTGGCCGAAGAAGCCCAACTCGCTGCCGTACAGGTTGGACAAGCCGTGCCAGGCGAGCCGGCCGCGGTACCAGCCGTTGCCGAGTTCCACACCCAGCACGCTGGTGGGCGTGAGCAGGCAGGTGACGTCGTAGCTGCGGTACCGGAGCCGCCACTCGTAGGAGCTCCAGCCCGGGCTCAGCACGTCCGGCCCCACCGGTGAGCCGTTGATGAACGCCTCATAGACGCCTAAGGCGGTGGCCCGCAGCGTCGCCTTCACAACTGCTCCGCGCCCCTCCTCAAGCGCGAACTCCTTGCGGAGCAGCGGGGCGCCGTCGAAGTCCTGCGCGGGCGAAATCATGGCAGCGAGCCAGGGAGTGGAAGTCATGGAAGGAGGGTCCGTTCTGGAAGTTGAGCAAGGAGGTTCAGGCGTAGTGGCAGGCGACGTCGGCCGTCCCCACCCGGCGCAGCGCCGGCCGTTCGGTCGCGCACAGGTCGGTGGCCAGGGGACAGCGGAGCCGGAAGGGGCAGCCGCCTGGTTCGGGCACCGCAGCGGCCCCGGTACGGACGCCCAGGGATTGGCGGGCTTCGCGACGCGCCGCCTGCTCCGCCGGACGCGGCACCGGGGAGGCGGCCACGAGGGCCTGGGTGAAGGGGTGTCTCGGGTTTTCGGTGACGGCGGCGGCAGGTCCGCTTTCCATGACCTGCCCGCGGTAGAGAACCACCACGCGCTGGGCCAGGAACTGGACCACGGCGATGTCGTGGGCGATGAACAGGTAGCTCAGGCCCCGTTCGTCGCGGAGGTCGGCCAGCAGATTGAGCACTTGGGCCTGGGTGGAGAGGTCCAGGGCACTGACGGCTTCGTCGCAGACCACCAGCTGCGGATCGCAGATGAGGGCACGCGCCACGGAAATGCGCTGGCGCTGGCCGCCGGAGAACTGGCTGGGGTACCGGTCAACGGCGTCGCGCGGCAGGCCCACGCGTTCCAGCATGTCCCCGGCCTTGGCGCGTGCCTCTGCCGCGGACACGCCGCGGAGGCGCAGCGGTTCCGCCAGGGAGGCGCCGATGGTGTTCCGCGGATTCAGCGAGGAGTTGGGGTCCTGGAAGACGGCCCGCAGTTCCCCGCCCAGGGCCCGGCGCTCTGCGGCGCTGGCGGAGGTGATGTCCTTGCCCTGATAGGTGATGGTGCCGCCGGAGACTTTTTGCAGGCCAAGGATTGCCTTGCCGATGGTGGACTTTCCGGAGCCTGACTCCCCCACCAGGCCCACGGTCTCCCCGGGTGCGATGCTGAAGCTGACATGGTCGACGGCGGCAGGAGCCGCGGCGGCCTTCCGGCCCCGGCCGTAGCGGACCACCAGGTCCTTGACCTCCAGCATGGGGGCGGCGGAGGACGGTGTGGAATCGCGGCGTTCGGTGACTGCGGTGCTCATGCCAGGTCCTTTTCGACGATGGTCTGCAAAGTGCGCTGGTTCTGCGTGGGAGTGATCTCCAATGTGCGGGCGGCGGGTACGTCCGTGGCGAGCCAGTCCATGCCTTCGACGGCGAGCTGGTCCGCTTTGACGCACCGCACCACGCCTGTGCCGGCACCCGAGGACAGCAGCGGGACTGGTTCCAGGCAGGCGGAACCGGCGAACTGGCAGCGGGCGGCGAACCGGCAGCCGGTGGGCCAGTCTTTGGGCTGGGGTACCTGCCCTTGAATCGTGGCGAGGCGTTCGGGCATGTCGTTTGCATGGTTGGCGTGCGGGTCTGCGGCAAGCAGGGCCAGGGTGTAGGGGTGCCGGGGATTGTCCAGGATGCTGTCCGTCCTGCCGTGCTCCACCACCTGGCCGGCGTACATGACGGCCACCTGGTCGCAGATGTCCGCCACCACGCCGAGGTCGTGTGTCACCATCACTACGGACATGCCGGTGTCCCTCACCAGGGCGCGCAGCAGGGACAAGATCTCGGCCTGCACCGTGACGTCCAGGGCAGTGGTTGGTTCGTCAGCCACCAGCAGTTTCGGCTGCCCGGCGAGCGCCAGGGCGATGGCCACGCGCTGGGCCATGCCGCCGCTGATCTGGTGCGGGTAAGTCTTCAGGATGCGTGCAGCGTCAACGATCCCCACCTTCGCCAGAAGGTTCCGGGCTTCCTCCCGGGCCTCCGCCCTGCCCATTCCGCGGAGCCGCCCGATGGTGGCGGTGAGCTGGTAGCCCACCGTGAACATGGGATCCAGGGCGCGCATGGGTTCCTGGCTGATCAGGGCGATTTCCCGGCCGCGGACTGCTTCCATGTCCTTGTCCGTGGTGGCGGCAAGGTTCCTGCCGTTCCAGAGGATCTGGCCACCCGTGACGGACACACCGGACGGCAGCAGCCCGAGCACGGACAGTGCGGTCATCGTCTTGCCGCAGCCGGACTCCCCCACCAGGCCCAGGACCGTGCCCTGTTCGACGTCGAAGGAGACATCGGTGACCAGGCGGAGGCCGTTGCCTGCACCAGCACTGTCGACGCCGACGGAGAGGTTCCGGACGCTAAGCGTTCCCTTGGCCGTTTCCCCGGAGGCGGCGGGGGCGGCCGAGGCGATGGCGGCAACTGCCCTGGCGCGCTGGCGCCGGGCAGCGGCGGAGGGCAGGTGCGGGGCGGCAGCGTTGGGTGCCTTGCCCAAGGCGTTGCCGATGGCGTTGGCGGACAGGACAGTCAGCGCCAGCACCGCGCCGGTGGGCACCATCATCCAAGGTGCGTCGTAGACGTGCTGGGAGGCGCCTTGGATCATTCCGCCCCAGCTGGGCTGCGGGATGGGCGGGCCAAATCCGATGAACGCCAGGCCTGCCTGGATGAGCATGCCGACGGCGAAGATCAGCGCCGCCTGGACGACGATTGTGTTGGTCAGGCCGGGCAGCACATGGCGCAGGCTGATGCCCGCGGTACTGACACCGTCCACTTTGGCGGCGTCCACGTACAGCTGCGATTGAAGGGATTTGGCCTGCCCGAGCATCACACGGTAGATGCCGGCCGAGATCAGCAAGCCCAGGATTCCCATGATCATCGGAATATTGGTTCCCACGGCTCCGATCACGGCAAGGATGATCACGGTGCCGGGTAGCGACATCATGATCTCGGTAATGCGGCTGACGGCGTTCTCCACGCGCTCGCCGGCGGCTGCGGCCAGCATCGCAAGGAGGGTTCCGAGTCCGACGGCGACAATCACCGTGATCATTGATGTTCCGAGAGTGCCGGCTGCGGAGGCGAAGATCCGGCTCAGGAGGTCACGGCCCAGTTCATCCGTGCCAAGCCAGTGCGCGGCGGTTGGGCCGGAGAGGACGGCGGTGAAGTCCTGGTCCTCGGTCTTGAACGGCAGCCACAGCGGGGCAGTCAGGGAGGCGGCCACGAGGGCGGCCAGCCAGGCCACCCCTGCGATGCTCCCGGGCGAGCCGAACAGCTTGCTGCCGGTGAACTTCTTCGGCGCGCCTTGGCGACGTGTCTTGCGAAGGTCCGCGGCCGTCGTCGGCTGTTCTTGATCTGCGGGCGCGGGGGCAGCGTTGGGAATCATGAGGCACGCAACTTCGGGTCGAGGAACTTGGTGGCGAGCTCCAGCACCAGGTTCACGGCGACCACCACCACGGTGGCGATCACCACCACGCCCTGCACGGACGGGGCGTCATGGGTGCTGACGGAGTTCTGGACGGCCTGGCCCAGGCCGGGCATGGCGAACAGTTGCTCCGCGATGACCGAACCGCCGAACAGCTGGATGAACTGCAGGGCGATGCCGGCCACAATCGGGAGGCTGGCGTAGCGCAGGGCATGGACGTAGAGGATCTTCCAGGTGGGGGTGGCCGTGGCACGCAGCGTGCGGATGTGTTCCTGCTGCAGGGCTTCGAGCATGGAGGCACGGGTCTGCCGGGCAATGAATGCCCCTCCACCCACAGCCAGGGTGATCACGGGCAACGCCAGGGACAGGGCCCAGTCCTGTGGGGAGGCTTCAAAGGGGACATAGCCGGTCGCCGGGAAGACGGAGGACTGGACTGCCAGCAGGTAGACGAAGATGATGCCGATCCAGAAGGCGGGCAGGGCAACGGCCATGCCTGCCACTCCACCGATGATCCGGTCCACGACGCCGCCGCGGACGGCTGCGGTGACGCCCAGGGCGATGCCCAGGACAGCGCTGAGGATGGTGGCGCCGGCAGCCAGCGAGGCGGTGACGGGCAGCCGGCTGGCGAGGTCGGCGCTGACTGACCGGCCATCGATGAGCGAGACGCCCAGGTCGCCCTGGACCGCGGACCCGAGCCAGGTGAAGAACTGCGTGAACAGCGGATCGTTCCAGCCCATCCGCTGGTTGACCTCGTCGATCGCTTCCTGGGAGGCGCCGGCGCCGAGGGACACCGCCCCGGGGCTGCCCGGCATCGCGTGCACCAGCAGGAATGCCAGTACCGCAACCACCAGCACGGTGGCCAGCGCCATCAGCAGGCGCTTAGTGATGAATAGTGCCATGGTGACCTCCATCGGTCAGGCCCCTCCCGGGCGGCCCTTGCCCTCGTGGACAAGGGCCGCCCGGGACGGTGCGGGTATTAGCTGGCCGGCGTGTAGGACGAGAGGAGCGGGTAGGCGTTGGCGCCCGCGAACTTCACCTGGGCCACCTTCTTGGTGTTGTAGCCCTGGTTCGTGAGGGATTCGTAGAGCGGGATCATCCAACCGGATTCCACCAAGCGGGTGTTCAGCTTGGTCAATGCAGCCTTCCTGGCGGCATCGTCCTTGGCGGCTGCGGCTTCACCTGTCGCAGCGGTCAGCTGGTCATCCGTAGCTTTTTGGACATTCGTGAAACCGTTGAGGACGACGCCGTACATCAGCCCAACCGGGTTGTCCCAACCAAGTGCGGCGTAGCCGAGGGGCGTGGTGGCAACTGCTGCAAAGGCTTCGTCGGTGGAGGCGGCCATCTTGATGTTCATGGTGATGCCGACGGCGGCGAGGTCCTTCTGGACGGCCTGCAGGTCGGTTTGGGTTTCAGCACTGCCAACAATGGTGAACTCAAAGCCGTTGCCGTAGCCGGCCTCCGACAAGAGGCTCTTGGCCTGCTCCGGGTTATAGGCGTACTTGGTCTCAAGGTCCTTGGTGAAGCCGGCCGAATCCTTGGGGAGGGCGTTCCAGGAAGCAATGTCACCCTTGTGCAGCGCATCCACCAGGGCCTGGCGGTTGATGGCGTACTGGAACGCCTGGCGAACCTTCTCCTGTGCGAATGCCGGCGCGGTCTTGCCGATCTTGTCGAAGGAGACCATGGTGTGCACCGTGCCGCCGATCTGGGAAACGCCCAGTCCCTTCGACTTAGCGAAGTCCACCGTGGGCGACGTCAGCATGGCCACGTCCGCCTGGCCGGAAACCAGGGCGTTGGCGCGGGCCTGCGGGTCCTGGACCACGCTGAAAACAACCTTCTTGAAGGCGTACTTGGCAGCGTCAGCGCTCTTATCGTTCTTCACCAAGACGTACTTGTTGCCCTTCATGGTGGAGGGGTCAAGGGTGTAAGGGCCGGAGCCGTCGGGGGTCGCAGCAAGGCTGGAGGTGTCCGTGACACCGTTCTTGCCCACGATCATGCCGGTGGTGGAGGCCAGGTTCTTCTCGAATCCGGGCTGCGGCTTGGCGAAGGTCAGGGCCACCTGGGTAGGGCTGACCACGTCCACGGAGGTGATTTCCTGGGCGCCGCCCTTGGCGACGGCGGAGTAGGCGCTCAGTGCGGGATCGGACCGGCGGTCCAGGTTGGCTTTGACCAGTGCGGCATCCAGTTTGGAGCCGTCGGTGAACGTCACATCGTCCTTGAGGTTCAGCGTCAGGACGGTGTTGTCCGCGTTGTAGCTGAAGTCCTTGGCCAGGCCCGGACCTGCGGAACCGTCCGGCTGAAGGGTCATCAGGCTGTCGTAGAGGCCTTCGAAGAACTGGCGCTGGGCTGCGGAGACGCGCAGCGGGTCGAAACCGAAGGAGGCCGAGTCGCTGTCGATGGCCAGGGTCAGGCTGCTGGTGTCAGCCTTCGCGGCTGTTTGGCTGGACCCGCCGCCGCAGGCGGCCAGGGAACCCATCAGCAGGGCACCGGCCAGAACGGCGGAGCTCGCACGGGCGGTGGAGTTCGGAAGTTTCATGTAGTGCGCCTTTGCATTCTGATGTGACGACGGAGGAACGGTTGTGGGGGCTGGCTGCTCGCCGGCTCCCTTCAAGAATCGGCCGGGGCCACAGGCACCAAACATGACAATGTCATTGATTGAAAAAGTATCGTAGCGGCGGTCACGCCGGGCGACAGGATGGAGGGAAGGCAGCGAAGCCTGGGACGCCTGCGCGCGTCCATCACGAAAGGAACCCCATGACCAAACCGTTCCCCAGCGACTTCCTTTGGGGCGTGGCCACCGCAGGCCACCAAGTGGAAGGCAACAACGTCAACAGCGATACCTGGTTCCTGGAGCACCTGCCCGGGACGATTTTCGCGGAGCCGTCCGGGGATGCCGTGGACCACTACCACCGCTACCGCGAGGACATCGCACTGATCGCCGGCCTCGGCTTCACCAGCTACCGGTTTTCCCTGGAATGGGCCCGGATCGAGCCTGAGGAAGGCCACTTCTCGATGGCTGCCTTGGACCACTACAAGCGGGTGCTGGAGGCCTGCCACGAGCATGGCCTCACCCCGGTGGTCACGTTCCACCATTTCACGTCACCGCTCTGGCTCCTTCGGGTCGGCGGCTGGGAGGGCGACCGGACGCCCGAACTCTTTGCGCGGTATTGCGACCGGGCAATGGCGCACCTTGGCGACCTGATCGGCGTCGCCTGCACGCTGAACGAACCCAACCTCCCCTGGCTGCTGGAATCATTCGGCATCGGCGGGGAAGCACCGGAGAACCGCGGTTCGGTGCCCGTCTGGGCAGCCGCCGCTGAGCGTTTGGGCGTGGATGCCGCCACCATCGCGCCGTTCCAGTTCTGTTCCACGGACGCCGGTTTCACCGTCAAACTGGCTGCGCACCGGGCTGCCATTGCTGCCATCAAGGCCCGCCGCCCCGATCTTCAGGTGGGCTGGACCCTCGCAAACTCCGACATCCAGGCCATCCCGGGTGGCGAAGAGCTTGCGGACCAAGTCCGGCGCGATGTCAACGAGCGCTTCCTCGAGGTATCCAGGGGCGACGACTTTGTGGGCATCCAGACCTACGGCCGCACCGTGTACGGTCCGGACGGCCACGCTCCGGCACCGGAGGGTGTGCCCACCAACCAGATGGGTGAGGAAATCTACCCCCAGGCGCTGGAGGCCACCATCCGTGAGGCCCACAGGATCGCCGGCATCCCGGTGATCGTCACCGAAAACGGCCTGGCCACCGAGGACGATACACAGCGGGTGGCGTACCTGAGGACAGCCGTCGACGGCGTTGCCGCCTGCATCGCGGACGGCATCGACGTCCGCGGGTACATCGCCTGGACCGCGTTCGACAACTTCGAGTGGGTCTTCGGCTACGGTCCCAAGTTCGGCCTGATCGCCGTCGACCGCTCCACCCAGGAACGGACTCCCAAGGAGAGTGCGCGCTGGCTGGGCAGATGCGCCCGGGAGCACGCCAAGGCTGCTGCGCCGCAGCCCGTTTAAGGCGAAAGAAATGGTCCGGACTTCCCAGGGAAGTCCGGACCATTTCGATGTCCGCCGCAGCCGGAGCCGCGGCCGCCTTCGCTAGGCTGGGACGCGCCGCGGACTTTCGCGGCGTCAATGGATTCGGGGGATCTGTGCCGCGGTCGAGCCAGTGGGGCAGGGCGTACTTTGCCGTTCAGGCTGTCGCCGGTCGCCATGGCCGTCTATGCCACGGTGACAACCCAAGCGGGCATCGGCGTGCTGGCCATGAGCGCGGCCACGGCAGGTTCGCTCGCCGCAGTCTGCCTCGTCCTGCTCGGCCGCATTCCCACTGAGTGGATTGTCCGGGGCCCGTTTGCCTTCCGTCCGGCCCGGAAACGCACCAACGCGGGATTCCACGTGGCGGCCACGCTCGGGCAGATTGTGGTGTTCTGGGGTTTCTTTCTGGGGCTGATACCGGCCTGCCTGGCCGTTCTCGAACAGCGCTGGGGGCTAGCAGTGGCCTTTCCCGCATTTGCTGCCCCGGCCGGCGTCGTAACCCTCATCCTTGCCAGCGCGTTGGGGATCTGGTCTGCCGCCGTGATGTCCACCCTCGGGGGCGGAACACCGCTGCCGTCTGCGATGGCCAACCGGTTGGTTATAGCCGGCCCCTACCGCTGGATCCGCAACCCGATGGCGGTGGCGGGCATTGTCCAGGGAGCCGCGGTGGGCCTGATCCTGCAATCGTGGCTGGTCGTGGGATACGCAGTCCTCGGCTCACTGGTGTGGAACTACGCCGTGCGGCCCCTTGAGGAAGCGGACCTCACGGAGCGGTTCGGCGACGAGTTCCGGCAGTACCGCGATTCGGTCCGCTGCTGGATCCCCAGAGTCCCCGGAACCCGCCGAACCCAGTCGGCGGCAGGTTCGCGGTAAGGCTGGTCATGGCCGCCCAGGCTCACTTCCCAGGCCGGCTTGCGCCAACAGTTCTGTCAGCCACGGCCGGTGTTCGCGATGGAACCTTATGCCCTCCGGCAGACCCTGCACCGACGGCTCGGAACCAGTGATATCGATGCTCATCCGGCCCCCGGCAATAGGCGCGTTGGTGATGTGGAGGTCTCCGTAGGCTTCCGGCAGTACCGGGTCCATCCAGAAGCCTCCGCGCGACACATGGGCGTCATACCTCATGAGGCTGGTGATCAACATAATTGGTGTGGTCGCCGCCCACGCCTGCGGCGAGCATGCCGTCGGATACGGGACAGGCTCGCTGACCTGCTCACGGCTGAAGCCGCAAAATAGCTCCGGGAGCCGACCGTTGCAGTAATCGGCTGCTTCCAGGAGGGCGGTGGCAATCCGCTGCGCCTCTTCCACGAAGCCGTATCGCAGCAGGCCTGCAGCGATGATGGCGTTGTCGTGCGGCCACACGGACCCATTGTGGTAGCTGGCGGGGTTGTAGGCCCCCATGTCCGTGGCCAGCGTGCGGATACCCCAGCCGCTGAACATCTCCGGTGACATGAGCCGCTCCGCAACGAGCGGTGCTTTATCGTCATCGACAATGCCGTGCCAGAGGCATTGCCCCATGTTGGAGGCGCAGGCGTCCACCGGACGCTTCCTGCCGTCCAGCGCCATAGCGTAGTAGCCACGGTCAGGCAGCCAGAACTCGTCGTTGAACTTTTTCTTGAGCCGCGCCGCCTCGTCAGTTAGCTGCGCGGCCAGGGGTGCGTCCCCGGCGTCGTATGCCATCCACGCTCGTGACAGCAACGCCGAATAGACCAAAGCCTGCACTTCGCACAGTGCGATGGGAGGCTCCGCCAGCGCGCCGTCGACGAAATTGATGCCGTCCCACGAGTCCTTCCAGCCTTGGTTGATCAGGCCCTGGTCATTGAGCCGGGAGTACTCGACGAATCCGTCGCCGTCTTTGTCGCCATATTCGCGAACCCAGTCCAGCGCCCGGTCCGCGGACGGCAGGAGAGCGGCGATGGTGTCCTTGGCAAAGCCCCAGCGGCTGACCGATCCAAGCGTCATGACGAACTGGGGAGTAGCGTCAACGCTGCCGTAGTACACCGACTTGCCGCCCAGAGCCAGTCCGCTGGAGACACCCAGCCTGACCTCGTGCAGGATCTTCCCGGGTTCCTCCTCGCTCATCGGATCCACCACCTTGCCCTGGCGGTCAGCCAACGTCTGCAACGTTCCAAGGGCGAGGCTGGGGTCCACCGGAAGGGCCATTTCCGAAGCCCAGAGCGAATCACGCCCAAACAGCGTCATGAACCATGGTGCACCGGCGGCGACCACGATCCGATCCGGATGTGCGGGATCTTCGATGCGGAGGGCCCCGAGATCGTCATAGCTGCGGCGGAGCGTACGTTCGATGGAACGGTTTCCCATATGGAGTTTGGGAATTTTCGCAACCCATTCCTGCCGTCTGCGGTCATTCGGGGACACGCCGCGCGCAGCCTCCTCGAAGGGCGGGGCCACCGGTGCAGTGGCGCCGTCGGAAACAGGTACCACGCTCACCAGCGTGCTCCATTCGCCGCGTGGCGGAACAACCACCTGGTACTTGAGGGCATGCGGGGTGGCGATGGCGCCCCGCCCGGTCACGCTGACGGCCTTCAGGACGTCGTGCCACACAGCCCTGATGGTCAGGGAATCATCCAAAGGATGCCGGGATTCCTCCCAGTGGCGCTGGACCCGCGCCTCTTTTACTTCGAAGAGATCCGCGAAGTCGGCTTCAACGCTGATGGAAATGTTGCACTCGACGGCGTCAGCGGAGTAATTCCTGAGGGTGATCTCCTCGAAGATTCCGGCCGTCACTTCCCGCAGCCGCTCCACGATCAGGGGGCTGTCGGCGTACCCGTCCGAGCGCGGAACACGGCCGATGAACAGTGCCCGGTAGGGCTCCTTAGTCTCCGCCGTCAGCGGCTCAAGGGGCTGGTCATTCACCGTCAGGTTCCAGCGCGACAGGATCCGTGTGTCCTCGTGGAAAGCGCCGTGGGGATGTTCGGGATGAATGTCTCCATTGGCCAGGGAAATACAGAAGCACGATCCCTCCACCAGGGTGACGTTTCCGGCACCAACAGGTCCGGCAGCAGTATCAGCATTCCATCCAGCCATGCCCGCTCCTTCAACGGCCCAAGACCGAGGCGGCAACCCGACACCCGGATCCTGCCTCGGGCGGAGTGCTGCCTGCCTGCTGGATAGACGCTACGCCTAAGGCAGCCTGGACGAAAGGCTCCGGGCGCAGGTCCTTCGGCGCCTGGTGGAACAACCCGGCGGCTCGGTCCCAGTCCGCCCAAGTCGTCGGCCGGAACCTGCGCCAGAATGCCCGGAACCCGCCGGGCGTCCTAGTCGACGCCCGGTTCGCGGATGACCAGCACCGGGCAGTGCGCGTGGTGGATGGTCTGGTGCGAAACGGAGCCAAGCATCATTCCGCTGAATCCGCCGTGGCCGCGCGAGCCCACCGCTATGAGGTCGGCGTCCTTGGACGCCTCGATGAGCGCCGAGGCCGGGTTGCCCTCCACGATGCGGCCGGTGATGGCCACGTCCTGGTCCTTGACGCGTTCCAGCTCCGCCTCCAGGATGGCCTGGGCGTCTTTCTGGAAGATCTCGTAATCCCAGGCAGTGCCGAGGGCATCGCTGACGTAGGGGAAGTTCCAGGCGGTCACTGCCTGCACCTCGCCCTTCCGGAGCCTGGCTTCCTGCACTGCCCAGTCCATTGCCGCCCGGGACTGCTCCGATCCGTCCGCCCCCACCACGATCTTGTACTTTCCGTTACCGGCCATGGCTCCCCGTTTCCGCTTAAGAATTCCCGGCTTGGTCAGCCCTGGCCGGTTGTGGCGCCTTGGGCCTGAACGGCCACGGTCGAGTGCTCGGCTTTGGCGGCCTGATGCGGATTTCCCGCCTCCTTGGCACAGTGCAGGCAGCAGTAGATGCCTGCTTCACTCTCCACCGGATGACCCAGGATCCGGCAGCCGCAGTGCTCACAGGCGGGAGCCATCATGTGGATTGCACACTCAAAGCTGTCGAACGTGCCGGTCTGGTTGCCCATACTGACGGTGAACATGCGGCCCTCGCTGCTGCCGCAGACATCGCACGCGCCCATGGTCCCTGCCTCCTGTTTATTGCTGCCTGCTCCGGACACTCAAGTTGACCGCGTCCAGGCATTACCTGCCTAGGGGCGAAGGTCCTCCGGCAGCTAGAGGTGGCGGAGGTAGCGTTCGGGCGAGTCCATGGACCTTTGGCAGTTCGCCACGAGCTCCAGCTCCGCCCAGGACCGGACACGAGGCTCACCCATCCAGCCCGGCTTCCGCTCCGAAGTCCAGAGGAAGAAGTGCACTAAAGGCTTGGACGGGACGATGGATGCCGTGGACCAGCAAGCCCTGACCGGGGCTGTCATTAAAGAACACGGGCTGGATATCGGGCAGCTGTGGCTCGAGTTCGTGGGGCTGGGCGGGGACGCCTCCGAGCAGCTCATCCGTGACTACTGCGCCGGCGAGGCCACCCTGTCGGCGAAAGAGCGGGACGCCTTGGCGTTGGCCGTGAATGAGCGCTGCGCAGCCGAGGGCCTGCCGCTCCGGGCACCACTGAGCAGTTCCGCCGTGCTCCTCCTGCGCACCCCGAAGGACTCCCAGTCGGGAGGCCCGCACGGCTAAGCAGCGGGGAGGCCGCCCCGGGCCGGGGCCACGACGTAATCTGTCAACCATGACCATCCTCTCCACCCCCTGCGGTTCCATCCGCGGCAGCTCCCTTGGAACCGGCGGGACCACCGTCCACCGGTTCCTTGGCATCCCGTACGCCGGGCCGCCGTCGGGCGCCAACCGATTCCGGCCGCCGGTGCCCGTGGCGCCGTGGGGTGGGGTCCTGGACTGCACCGCCGCCGGGCCCGCGGCACCGCAGAACCCTGAGTCCCCGGCGCCTCCGGGCTCCGTGCCCCGGACCTGGAGCGAGGACGCCTGCCTCAACCTGAACGTCTGGACGCCGGAGACGGACGGACCGGCAAAACCCGTGATGGTATGGATCCACGGCGGCGCCTACCTCATGGGCGCCAACAGTGATGCAATGTACGACGGCGCCCGGCTCGTCGCAGCGGCGGGCGCGGTGGTGGTGTCCATCAATTACCGGCTGGGCGCGCTGGGCTTCCTGCACCTGGCAGACCTGCTCGGTGACCGGTACGGGGATTCGTCCAACCTGGCCCTGCTGGACCAGCTGGAGGCCCTGCGCTGGGTCCGCCGCAACATCGGCGCCTTTGGCGGCGACCCGGGAAACGTGACCATCTTCGGCGAGTCGGCAGGTGCCGCGGCAATCGGCACCCTGCTGGGCATGCCGGCGTCGGAAGGGCTCTTCCACCGGGCCATCATGCAAAGCGGAACGGCCGAGCGGTACCGCCAACCGGAGGAATCCTCGAAGGTCAGCTCCGCGTTCCTGGAGCTGTGCGGACTCTCCCCCTCCTGCGCCGCGGAACTCCTCACGCTCCCGGTGGGACAGCTGCTGGCCGCACAAAAAGACCTTGACAAGCGCGCCGCCGCGGAGTCCTGGGCGGTCCCGCTGCCCTTCCAGCCCACGGTGGGGACCCCGTCGTTGCCGGAGCCACCGCTGGACAGCATCCGGAACGGGGTGAACAGCGGCGTTGACCTGCTGGTCGGAACCAACCTCAACGAGGGCTCTTTTGCGGTGGAGATGCGCCCACCCTCTCCCGCCGATCCCGGCTACCCGGAGCGTGCCGCCGCTGTCCTGGCCGGCGCCGGGGTTCCTGCCGGCCACGCCGCCGGCTACGCGGAGGCACTCGGCCGGCTGTTGGGCAGGGAACCGGCAGGCAAGGAACTCCTGGAAGCGGCCATTGCCGATTCCGTGTACCGGCAGCCCAGCAACCGGCTCCTGGCGGCACGCCACGCAGCTGCGCACGCCGGAACCGCCGGGAAGAACTTTGCCTACCTGTTCACGTGGCGCAGCCCGGCCATGGGCGGCAAGCTCGGCGCCTGCCATGCGCTGGAGATCCCGTTCGTTTTCCGCCACCTGGACGCGCCGGAGGCGGCCTTCCTTACCCGGGGCAGGGCACCGCAGCAGCTCAGCGATGCGATGAGCGGGGCATGGGCGGCCTTTGCGCGGACGGGATCACCGGGCACGGCACAGCTCGTGTGGCCCGAGTACGGGCACGGACGCAGCACCATGGTGCTCGACGACGAGCCGCGCCTTGAGACGGACCCGCGCGGCGGGATCCGCGCGTTTTTTGAGGCCGTCAGCCCGCTGCCAGCGAGTTAAGCGTGTCCCGGATCCCGTTCAAGGCGGGGTCCCGCAGTGAATTGAAAGCGGGTTTCAGCAGCGGCTGGATGATCTTGGCCGGTCCGTGGATGCTGAACTCGGCCGTGTACTTGACCACCGAGCCGGTCCCGCTGGGGCTCACGTCGATGGAATCAAACGAGGTGACGGTCTTGTTCTCGCCCCGGAGCTTGATGTGGTTTTCCGACAGTTCGATGACCTCGTAGGTCAGGGCCTGGCGTTTGCCGCGGAACTCGGATTCGGCGTGGTACTTGTGCCCCACCGCCACCGGTCCAGGCGTGATCTTGTCCATGACGGGGGTGTTGGGGTCCCATTTGCTGGTGTTCTCGAACTCGCTCAGGAAGGCGAAGGCCTTTTCCGGGGACAGGTTGGTTTCCACACTTCCGGTGACTGTGATCATCACCCCAGTGTAGGAGTACCCCGGAGCCGGGCGGCAGCCATTTCCGGCCCCGGTTTCCGGCGGCCCGCCCCCTGCGAGCGGGGGCGGGTGCCGCACTGCGGTGGTCCGTTACCCCGCGACTCCGACGGCGAGATGCCGGAACTGACCTTCCAGCATAGTGGCCAATACGCGGGCCGCTGCCAGGTCATCCGGCGCCGCACACAACGGATCAACGTCGAAAACGGTGAAATCGGCACGTTTGCCAACAGTTATCGAACCCGACGCCGCCCATTCCCCTGCAGCTTTGGCGGCATGGGAGGTATATCCTTCCAGCGCCTGGCGGGCGCTGAGGGCCTGGGCGGGGCTAATCGGTTGTTCCTCCGGATGGCCGGACCGCCGTCGCAGCTGGGCGTCCGCGAGGATCGGCAGGGGTTCGAACGGGGCCACAGGCCAATCGGAGCCCAGCGCGAGCGTTACGCCGGCCGACCGGAGGTCGGCGGACCGCCATCCGCGGTCAGCCCGTTGTTTCCCCAGCCGGGTTGACCAGTTGTCCGTCTGGTCTGCCCGCGAGTAGTGGGTGCAATGGCTGGGCTGCATGCTGGCGATCAGGCCGGACCTGGCGAATCTTTCGATAAGTTCGTCCGGAACCGTTTCGATGTGCTCAATCCGGTGTGGCGCCCGGGGCAGGTCCGCCGGGAGGCCCTCGAAAGCGGCCAGCACGGCCGCTACCCCTGCGTCACCGATGGCATGGGTCGCGGTGGGGATGCCCCGGCCGGCGAAAAACCTGATGGCCCGGTTGTACTCCTCCGGGCTGGGCCAGAAGGGGACAATGGACTGGCCGTGGCTGTCGGGCTCGAAAAGCCACGCTGTGCCGTTGTCCACCGTGCCGTCAACAAACAGCTTGATCCCGGCCACTTCCCACCGGGCGCCGCGCGCAGTCGCGACCTGCGCGGCCAGCCGCTGCCACTCAGCCTCGTCGCTGCCCGGCATGCACCAGGGCGAAACCCGGACGCGCAGTGGAAGCCCGCGCCCGGTGCCGGCGAGATCCTGTTCCAGGGCGGCCAGGAGTTCGAGGGTTCCTTCCCCGCAGTCCATGACATGGATGCCCGTCAGGCCCGCCCGGGAGTACGACTCAAAGAGCCCGCCCAACCGGCGTTTCCGTTCCTGGAAGGTCTCCTGGGGCATGTGTTTTAGGACCAGGTCCAGGGCCGCGGCCTCGAGCAGGAGCCCGGTGGGTGTGCCCTTGCCGTCGCACACCACCTCCGCAGCCTGGTCGAAGTGCCGGGGCCCGGTGATTCCGGCGAGCTCAAGCGCAGCCGTGCTGGCCAGGGCGGAATGGGCATCGAACAGCCGGATCAGGGCCGGGCGGCCGGCCACGACGTCGTCCATCAGCTCCCGGTGCACCGGTACCGAGCCGAAAGCATTTGGATCCAGCCCCCACCCGCGGACCCATTCCCCTGCCGGGGTCGCTTCCGCTTCCGCCCGCAGGATTGCCCGGACGGCGGCGAGGTCGGTAATGCCGGAGAGGTCGCAGCCACGTGTCATGTCCAGGCCCATGACTGGATGGACGTGGCAGTCCACCAGGCCGGGTGTGAGGACCGCGTCGCCGAAATCGACGATTTCGGCCGGACCCCAGGACTGCGCATCCTGCCGGGTTCCGAGTGCAGATATCCGCCCACCTCGGACGGCTACCGCCTGCGGGGCAAGGCTGCCGGGCTCCCCGTCCAGGGTATGCACCGTGCCGGCCAGGATGATCAGGTCAGGATTCATGTTCTTCAAAGCTTCCAATTCGGTCGAAGGTGGCAGGACGACGGCGGCGCACCCACCGGGCGGCCAGCAGTCCCGCGGCGAACACCACCGGCGTGACCAGGATCAGGACGGTGTTGGTCAGGGCGTCAGCGGCAGTAAGGAGTTCAATGTTCAGTGCGATGAGCAGGACCACGCCGAAGAGCAGGATGGCCGAGACAAGGCTGAGCGGCGCCAGCACTTTGTTGGCAGCATCGGGGTTGCGGCGGAGGTAGAGGAACGCGGCCACGGAGACCAGGCCCTGCAGACCCACGATTCCGAAGATCCCCGGAGTGTTTACCCAGATCAGGAGCTGCTGGTAGGGGTCTGCGTTGAGGATGGCGCAGATGGTGATCACCACAGCGGCCAGCAGGGTCTGCAGCTGCCCGGCGCGGTGCGGGGACCGGAACCGGTGGTGAGTGCGGCCAAGGAAGGCCGGCAGCACACCGTCCTTGGCGAGCATGTAGACATACCGGTTGATGGCGTTGTGGAAGGCCAGCTGTGACGCGTAGACGCTGGTCACGATCAGCACATACATGGCGGTTTCGGCCCACGGCCCCACGTACTGGCCGATGGTCTGGAAGAACATTCCGCCGGACAGCTCCCCTGCGGCTTCAACCACCTTGTCGTCGCCGAAGGCCTGGATGACTGCCCAGACGATGAAGGCATAGAAGACCGACATGAATGCCACCGCGATATACATGGCCCGCGGGACGGATTTGTCCGGGTTGCGGGCTTCAGAGCGGTAGAGAACTGTGGATTCGAAACCCATGAAGGCGGCGAAGCAGATGCCCAGGATCGCCAGGACGCCCGGCCCAAAGGCCTGCCCGGGGTTGAAGGACTCCATGCTGATACCGTGCGCGCCTCCGCTGCCGAGGATGCCCGCACCCATCACGGCGAGGATACCGGTCTCCGCGACCAGGAGAACGCCGAGAACCTTGGCGCCGACGTCGATCCCCCGGTATCCAAGGAACCAGACGGCCACGACGGCGGCAAGGGCTACAGCGGGCCAGGGAACGTCCAGTCCAAAGAGGACTTGCAGCATGTCGTGCGTCTGTACGGCGAAGAGTCCATAGACGCCGATCTGGAGGCAGTTGTAGGAGACGATCGCCAGGATGGCGGACGCCAGCCCCACGGTCTTCCCCAGCGAAATGGAAATGTAGGTGTAGAAGCCGCCGGAGGCTTTGACATGGCGGGTCATTGCCATGAATCCGATGGCGAAGAGGGTCAGCACGATGCCCGCCAGGAGGTAACCGGAAGGGGCGCCGATGCCCGCGACTCCGATCGCCACCGGGGCAACGCCTGCCATCACTGTCAGGGGCGCCGCCGCCGAGATCACCAGGAAGGCGATGCCTCCGGTACCCAGGGCGTTGCGTTTGAGTGCGCCGTCTGCGGACGGCGTCTTTGGTCTGGTTTTGGTCTCAGGCACAGCTCGGTCCTTTCCTGGAGCCCACTTAAACGAAAGGCTTTCGTTTAGTATGGGACCAAGTAGTGCAGAGCACAACAGTTTTTTAGGAACGGGGAATTTATGTCGTGCCGCTAGGCTGGATCCGATGTCCGAGAGCTGCAGTCAGGAGAACCGATGGGCCGCCCGCCCCTCCCGTTGATTTCCGTGGAGGCCCTGACGACGGCCGCGCTGGAACTGGTCGATCAGAGCGGGGATTTCAGCTTTCCCAAGCTGGCCAGGAAGATCGGCGTCAGCCAGTCCTCGATTTACAACCACGTCAGTGGGCGGGACGAGATCCTGGAGCTGCTGAGGCACCGGATCATCACCGAGGAGCCATATCCCCCTGTGCACCACCAGGACTGGGAAGCCGCCCTGCGGGTCCTTATCCGCGCCTACCGGAACGCTTTTGCGCGGCATCCGCGGCTGGCACCACTCCTGGTGCTGCAGTCCATCACCGACCCCGAGGTCATTGGGCTGTATGAGGACCTGGCGCTTGCGCTGGAGGCTGCCGGGTTCCGGGGCAGGGATGTAGTGTCGGCCATTTCCACGATCGACAGCTTTGCGCTGGGCGCCGCACTGGACCTGGCGGCTCCCGAAGTTGTCTGGGATCCGCCTGCCGAAGGCTATCCCACGCTGAAGCGCGCCCTCAGCCATGCAGGCCCGTCTACGGAGCGCGGAAGCCATGCCTTTGAGTTCGGGCTCGACGTCATCATCGGAGGACTGCGGGCAAAACTGGCTGGCTGAGCCAAACACTTCAAGGCCGGTGACGCTGCCCAGCGCACGGCGGCGGGACCTGCAACTGGACGGCAGCCATTTTGAAGCACAGCATGTTCCCTCTTGCAGGCCGCGTGCTAGCAGGACTCGAAGTCGGTGAGGACCTTCACCTTGTCAGCCGAGGCCGACGCCGGATCGAATGTGTAGCCGATCCATTCCTTTGCGAGCCGCCTGGCGAGTTCGATCCCCACCACGCGCTGGCCCATGGTGAGTACCTGGCAGTCGTTGGACAGGATCGAGCGCTCCACGGAGAAGGAGTCGTGCGCGGCGGTGGCGCGGATGCCTTCCACCTTGTTCGCGGCGATCGCCACGCCGATTCCGGTACCGCAGAACAGGATGGCCCGGTCCGCGGCACCGTCCCGGATCATCTCGCCGGCAGTGATGCCCACGTAAGGGTAGGGCCTGGTGAAGTCGTCCGGGGCGTCACTTCGGTTGACCCCGATGTCGATGACCTCGCTGACCCGCGGATCCTGCCGCAGGTCCGCCAGCACCTTGTCCTTGTAGTCGACGCCCGCTTCATCCGCGCCGACGATGAGCCGCAGCCCCATGGCGTTTCCTTCCGTTGTCATTACTCAGCGGCCGCCGCTGCAGCGGTGGTTTTGAGGGTCCCCCCGGATCCGGCTCCGCCGGTGAAGTGCGGTCCCATGACGGCGAAGGCCATGGCCAGGGAGGTCGCGCCGGGATCCGCCGTGCCCAGGCTCTTTTCCGCAAGGGGGCGGGCCCGGCCCTTGAGGGGAAGGAGGTCCGCGGTGGCTTCCGCCGCGGCCGCCGCCTCACGTGCCGCCTCCTGCCATGCCCGGCCCGGTTCCACGCCATAAGCCACCGCGCGGCTGAACCCGGCGACAAAGGGCAGCAGGGCGTCCACCATGGTCTTGTCCCCTGTTTCGGCCTTGCCCAGCTGGATGATCCGGTCAGCGAATGCGGTCACGCATGCGGCCAGGGCGCTGGGTGCGGGCGCGGAGGAGTTACCCAGCGTCTCGCCAAATGCCCGCAATCCAGCTCCCCACAGGACGCCGGAGGTTCCACCCGCCTTGTCCGCCCAGGCATCTCCGGCTGCCGCCAGCACATCACCTGCACCGGCCCCGCGGGCCAGTGCAGCTGACGCGGCCGCGGCGGCCGCGTCCACGCCGCGCACCATGCCGCGGCCGTGGTCGCCGTCACCGGCAACCGCATCCATCCTGCCCAGCCGCTCCTCGGCGTCGTGCAGCGACGAACGGGCGGCGGCGATGGCCGCAACGCAGGCGCGGGCGTACTCGCGGGAGGACTCTGAGGCGACGAACGCGTCCTGGTCTGCGCCGTCGTCGTACGTTTCCTCAACGCCCCGGGCCCCGGCCTCCAGGGCGGCGTTGCCACGGCGGTAGGCGGGCGTCTCCGCAGGGGCGGCCCACAGCGGCTCCAGCTCCTCATCCAGCCAGGTGACGGTCAGCGAGACGCCCGCCATATCCAGGCTGGTGACCAGCTCGCCAACTTCAGGCATCACCAGTGTGTAGCCGGCTGCGCGCAGCAGCGGTGCCACGGTGCCCCAGAGGACGAAGAGCTCCTCGTGCTTGGTGCAGCCGAGGCCGTTGAGGATGACGGCGATCCGTTTGCCGGCGTTGGCCGGCGTTTCCGCGAGCACCCGGGACACCAGTTCCTCGCCCAGGTCCTTGGCCGACGGCAGGGCCGTGTCATGCAGGCCGGGTTCGCCGTGGATGCCAAGGCCCAGGCCCATCTGCCCTTCGGGAAGGGTGAACAGCGGTGATTCGGCGCCCGGAAAGGTGCAGCCGGCGAACGCGCTGCCGATGGTGCGGGTGAGCTCGTTGGCCTTGCGGCCCAGGCGGACCACCTCGGCCAGGTCCGCGCCGTTCTCGGCTGCGGCGCCCATGACCTTGAAGACCGTGAAGTCACCGGCGATTCCGCGGCGCTTGGCGGATTCCGACGGCGGTGCGCTGGCGATGTCGTCAGTGACCAGGACGTTCTCGACGGCGATGCCCTCGGCAGCCAGCCGTTCGCTGGCCATGCCGAAGTTCATCACGTCGCCGGCGTAGTTGCCGTAGGTGAAGACGACGCCGGCGCCGGACTCGGCGGCCTTGGCCACCGAGTAGGCCTGCTGGGCCGAGGGGGAGGTGAAGATGTTGCCCACCACGGCGCCGTCGGCGAAGCCGGTGCCGATCAGCCCGGCGAACGCCGGGTAGTGGCCGGAGCCGCCGCCGGCCAGGACGGCAACCTTGGGCTGCACCGGCCGGTAGCGGCGGACGGCGCCGCCGGAAACCTGCCGGACCAGGTCCGAGTGGACGTCGCAGAACCCGGCGAGGGCTTCCTCGGCGAAGTCCGAGGGGTCGTTGAAGATCTTTGTCATGGTGGGGTTCTCCGGCGTCCGGGGTGGTTTCAGGTCTGGGCTGGTGGTGGCTGCTAGTGGATGTGGCTGCCGCCGTTGATGTCGATGGTGGTGCCGGTGAGGTAGGCGGAGTCCTCGGAGGACAGGAAGCTGATGACGGAGGCCACTTCTTCCGTGGTGGCGTTCCGGCCCAGCGGGATGCCGGCGTTGATCGCGGCTTCCTGTTCCTCGGTGCTGCCCACGCGGATGTTGGTGTCCACGGCGCCGGGGGTGATGGCGTTGACGGTGACACCGGTGGTGCCGAGTTCACGGGCGAGGGCCTTGGTGAAGCCGAGGATGGCGGCTTTGGCAGCCGAGTAGGGCACCTTGCCGAAGACGCCGCCGCCGCGCTGGGCGGACACGGAGGACATGTTCACGATCCGGCCCCAGCCGTTCTCGATCATGGCCGGCAGGAAGGCTTTGGTCACCAGGTAGGTGCCGGTGGCGTTGACGTCCATGACCTTGTGCCACAGCTCGAGGGTGGTTTCCAGGAACGGAATCGGGGAGGTAATGCCGGCGATGTTGGCGAGGGCGCCGACGGGCGGGAGGTTGCCGGCCGCGACTTCGGCGGCGACGGCGGCCTGTGCAGCGTTCACGGAGGCTTCGTTGGCGACGTCGATCTCGTGGCCGAAGGCCGGGACGTTGAATTCGTTGCCGATTTCGGCTGCGACCTTGGCGGACTTTTCGCCGTCGAGGTCCAGGATGACGATGCCCCAGCCTTCACGGGCGTAGCGGCGGGCGGTGGTGATGCCGATGCCCCGGTCCGAGGTGGCTCCGGTGAGGACGGCGGTGCGCTGGATGGCGGTCATGGTGGTGCTCCTTGAAATTGTTTGGTTTAGCTGGGCGGTTCAGATGAGGTCGGTGATGAAGCTGGCTGCTTTGGCGGCGGCCGCAGGGCGTTCGTCGTTGGTGACGTCCCGGGTTTCCAGTTCGAGTGAGAAGTGGCCGGTGTACCCGTCGGCGGCGAGCCGCTTCAAGCCCCCGGCGAAGTCGGCGTCCCCGTTGCCGATGCTGAGGTTGATGTTTCCCGGCACGGCATCGCGCAGGTGGACGTGGCTGATGCGGCCGGCGTGCCGGTCCAGGTAGGTCTGGATGTCCTCGCCGGATGCCACGATGTGGCTGAAGTCCATGACGATTCCGACGCCGGATCCGGCCAGCCGGTCCGCCAGCATTCCGGCGCGTTCCAGGTTCCAGCAGAACCGCAGGAAGTGCAGCGATTCGGTCCAGAGTTCGACGCCGAACCCGGCAGCGCGTTCGGCCGCGTCGATGAGCTGGCCGGCGATGAGGTCCAGGTCCTCGTCGACGCTCCGGACAGGATTGTGGTCCAGGGCCCCGCACGGGAGGACAAGCGCTTTCGCGCCGATATTGGCGGTCAGGGTGAGCAGGGCGTCGAGGTGGCGTTGCCGCGCACCCTGGCCGTCGGCGTCCAGCACCCTGTTGAGGTCCCCGACGTCGCCGTTGACGGAACGCGCCCGGAGACCGGAGGCGTTGACCTCCGCGGATACCGCGGCCACGGCCGCCGCATCCAGGTCGTAAGGGACGTGATCGCACACACCGGGCAGGGCGCCCAGATCGATCTCCTCGAAACCCAGTGCCTTCATGGTGCGCAGGGCACTGCCCAGGTCCTGGTGCCGGAAGCTGATGGACGAGCACCCAAGTCTGGAGTGGAACATCGTTGATCCTTTGGTTCGTGCCGGGCGATAGTGATGGTCACCACAGTAGCGAAGTTAACTGTCAACAGTCAACCCTCAAAGTTGACTGTTGACAGTAAAGATGATGCGGGTCACACTGGGACATATCATTTGTTAACAGTCGACAGCGGCGGACTTTCTTCAGCCGCTTTTCGAAAGGGAACCACCATGAGCAAAGATGCTCTGACCATGCGCGGTCCGGTCCACGGCACCAAGGACGCCCGCCGCGTTGCCATCGGATCCGGCGTGGGAGCCGTGATTGAGACCTATGACTTCATCGGCTTCGGCACCGCTGCCGCACTGTACTTCGGCACGGCTTTCTTCCCCGGGAGCGATCCCGTCACGGGAACCCTTGCTTCCTTCGCCACCCTCGGCGTCGGCTTTGCCGCCCGCCCGCTGGGCGGCATCATCGGCGGCCACCTCGGTGACAAGGTGGGCCGCAAGCCCGTCCTGGTCGCCTCGCTGATCCTGATGGGCCTGGCAACGTTCGCCATCGGCCTGCTCCCCACCTACGCCGCCGTCGGCCTGTTGGCCCCGGCACTGCTGGTCTTTGTCCGTATCGTCCAGGGCCTGGCCTTCGGCGCGGAGTGGGGCGGTGCCATCCTGATGAGCTACGAGCACGCGCCGTGGAAGAGCAAGGGCAAGTTCACCGGCATCGTCCAGGCCGGCTTCCCCGTGGGCCTGCTGCTGGCCAACCTGACCTTCCTCGCGAGCGCCGGCCTCGGTGGTGAACTTGCCTGGCGCATCCCGTTCCTCTCCAGCATCCTGCTGGTGATCGTGGGCCTGATCATCCGGTCCAAGGTTCCCGAATCCCCCGTGTTCGACGAGGTCAAGGACAGCGGCACCATCGTGAAGGCACCCATCGTCGAGGTCATCAAGACGGACTGGCGCAACATCGTCAAGGGCATCGGCCTCCGCATCGCCGAGACCGCCGGCTACGCCGTCTCCATCACCTACATGATTTCCTACCTCAACAGCCAGCACCTGGCAGACAAGACCCAGACCCTCGTCGCCCTCTGCATCGCCTCGGCAATCGGCATCTTCGCCACCCAGGCCTGGGCTGCGCTGACAGACCGCATCGGCCGCCGCCCCCTGTACGTCTGGTCCACGGCCTTCGCCGCGCTGTTCGCGATCCCAATGTTCCTGCTGGTCAACACCGGCCTGTTCATCGCCATCATCCTCACCATCGTGATCTCCTACGCGGTCTGCCAGAACTCACTGGCCGGCGCCCAGGGTGCATGGTTCCCCGAGCTCTTCCAAGCCAAGACCCGCGCCTCCGGCGCCAGCCTGGCCTACCAGATCTCCGCCATGGTCTCCGGCTTCACGCCGTTCATCACCACCCTGCTGTTCGTCAGCTTCGGCTGGATGGGACCGGCACTGCTCTTCGGCGCCTACGCCCTGATCGGACTCTGGGCCGCCATCGCCACCCGGGAAACTTGGGGCAAGCGGGAGCGCCAACTGGCTGACGAAGCCACCAAAAGCACCCCCAACACCGTCAACGCCTGAATGACCACCACCACGCACCAGAGAATCACGGAGCAAGCAATGCCTACAGATACCGTCCAGGACGCCGCCCCGCAGGGACAGACACTGCAGACTGCGGTGACCCCGGAGCGGGTGGACAAGATCAGCGCCGCCGCGTACCGCATCCGGCACCACGCCCTGAACATGGGCGAGGTCCAGGGCCAGGGCTACGTGGGCCAGGCCCTCGGCGCCGCGGACATGCTCGCCACCGTCTACGGGGACCAGCTGCGGTTCAAGGCCGAGGATCCGCACTGGGAAGCCCGCGACCGGTTCCTCCTCTCCACCGGGCACTACGCCATCGGCCACTACGCGGCCCTGGCAGAGGCAGGGATCGTCCCGGTCGAGGAGCTGGAAACCTACGGCTCCGATGATTCGCGGCTGCCGATGTCCGGCATGTCCACCTACACCCCCGGTATGGAAATCTCCGGCGGTTCGCTGGGGCACGGGCTGACCATCGCAGTCGGCATGGCCCTGGGCCTGCGCTACCAGGGCTCCAACGCCCGGGTGTTCAACTTCCTCTCCGACGGCGAACTGGACGAGGGCTCCACCTGGGAGGCGGCCATGGGCGCGCACCACCACCAGCTGGGCAACCTCACCGCCATGGTGGACATCAACGCCCTGCAGGCGGACGGCAAGACGGACACCGTGCTCCGCACCGAGCCCATCACTGAAAAGTGGGAGTCGTTCGGGTGGTACACCCAGCGCGTGGACGGAAACGACGTCGCCGCGCTACTGGCAGCGTTCGACAACGCAGCCGCCCAGGCCGCCGCCGTCGGACGTCCCTCCGTGATCCTCTGCGACACCAAGGTGGGCCGCGGCGTCCCGCTGCTGGAAGACCGCGAAAAGGCGCACTTCATGCGCATCGAAGAACACGAATGGCAGACCTGCCGCGAGCAGCTCACCGCCGGTTACGAAGGAAAGGCTTCAGCATGAGCACCACCACGACGACGGCCACGCCCGCCAAGCCGAAGCTGAAGACCTCGGCGATGATCGCCTCCTTCGCCGACCCCGGGCAGAAGACCTCCTCCGCACCGTTCGGGCACGCCCTGGTCAAGGCTGCGCAGGAAAACGACAAAATCGTTGGCCTCACCGCTGACCTGGGCAAGTACACGGACATGCATATCTTCGCCAAGGCCTTCCCGGAACGGTTCTTCCAGATGGGCATGGCCGAGCAGCTGCTCTTCGGCGCGGCCGCCGGCCTGGCCGAAACGGGACTGGTGCCCTTCGCGTCCACCTACTCGGTGTTCGCGGCCCGCCGCGCCTACGATTTCCTGTGCCTGGACGCCGCCGAACCCAACCTGAACGTCAACATCGTTGGCGGCCTGCCGGGACTGACCACCGGCTACGGCCCCAGCCACCAGGCCACCGAGGACATGGCGATCTTCCGCGGCATGCCCAACCTGACCATCGTGGACCCCTGTGACTCGGTGGACATCGAGCAGGCCGTGCCGCAGTTGGCAGCGTCGGAGGGCCCCACCTACCTGCGGCTGCTGCGCGGCAACGTCCCCACCGTCCTGGACGAGTACGGCTACACCTTCGAACTCGGCAAGGCCAAGGTCCTCCGTGGCGGCAACGACGTCGTGTTCATCTCCTCCGGGCTGATGACCATGCGCGCCCTCGAGGCAGCCAAGGCCCTGGCGGCACACAACGTGGACGTCGCCGTCGTGCACACTCCCACCATCAAGCCGTTCGACGCCGAAACCGTCCTTGCGGAGATCAACACGGACCGCCTCGCCGTCACCCTGGAAAACCACTCCGTGGTGGGCGGCCTGTTCGAAACCGTCGCCTCCGCCGTCGTCACCGCGGGCCTGGGTAAGCGCGTGGTTCCTGTGGCACTGCCGGACCAGTTCCTGGACGCCGGCGCCCTGCCCACACTGCATGACCGCTACGGCCTGGCCGTTGACCGCATCGTGGCCAAGGTCCTGGCCGAACTCGGCTAGAGGCACAAGCGGATGGAGAAAGCACGGCACCGGTCTCCGCCGGAGCCGTGCTTTCTGCCGTACTATCGAAACCACTACCGACTGTAAACAGTCGACTTATGACATTGAGGACAGAAGCCATGGCCGGACTGACCGCCCCGCTGCTGGGACTGGAAAAGAAGAGCCTGCGGGAGCAGGCGCTCTCCGCACTGCGGACCGCAATCACCAGTGGCGAACTGGAACCGGGCCGGCACCTGGTGGAAACGGAACTGTCCGAGATGCTGCAGATCAGCCGGGGCACCCTGCGGGAGGCCCTCCGACAGCTGGAGCAGGAAGGCCTGTTGTCCGCCGGACCCCGCGGCCGGCTCTCGGTCAGGCACCTGGACGAGAAGGAAATCCGGGACATCTACTCCGTCCGCGCCGCCCTGGAGTCGTTGGCCGCCCGGACCTTGTGCGAACTGCCGGACCGGCAGCAGGTCACTGGGTCCCTGCACAAGGCTATCGACGCCATGGATGCCGCCGCCGGCGGCAGCCTCGAGGAACGGATCGAATCCGACCTCGAATTCCACCGCACCCTCTGCCGGCTCACGGGCAACGAAACACTGCTCCACTCGTGGGAATCCCTGGAGGGCTCCATCCGGATGTCCATCATGTTCGCCGGCCTGGAAAAGGGCGTCCGAAACATGAGCGTGGACCGGCACAAGGACATCGTCGCCGCTATCGATACCGGCGATGCCGCGCTGGCACGGAAAACCATCCTGGAACACATGGACACCGCCGCCGCCAACCTCGTGGCGTGACGCCCCGCGGCGGAACCAAAACCACCCAGCCTTCGCCTGTTTGGGAATCCCAAAACCCTCCCGGCCGTTAACCTACTGTGCGGTAGAGTGCCGCAGCGTTAACGAGGGACGGTATGACCGCAAAGTTTGTGTCAGTTGAGGACGACGCCGGGAAGGTCACCCGGTATGCCCGCCACGACAACGGCGGCGGGCTCATCGCTCCAGGAGCGAAAGTGGCCGAGAGCGCCCGGATCGGCCCCATGACCTACGTGGAACACGGTGCGCAGGTGGGTTCAGGCTGCAGGATCGGGCATGGCAGCTGGATTGACCGTGACGCCCGGATCGGGGACCGGACAGTGATCGGCGACGGTGTGCGCATCGGCCGCGGCACGGTCATCGGCAACCGCGTGCATATTGGCAGCCATTCCAGGATCGGCTCCAGCGTCCTGGTGGAGCACGGCGCCCACCTGGTAACGGACAGCACGGTGCCCGACGGCAGCGAAGTCCTCGCCGGGGAACACTCGCGCCTGGCAGCGGCAAGACACCGGCCGCACCGGAAAACCAGGGGCGGGATGGCTGCCTGAGTCAACCTGCTTTCCGCTGTTTCAGCGCCGCCCCGGCCCACACCGCCAGCAACAACGCCACCAGCAGCAGGCCGGCGTCGCCCAGGTCGATCGATCCGAGCCACCCCGTCACTGGGTCGTCAAGGGAGAACGCGGCGTGCAGGAAACCGCCCAGCGTGATCACGGCAATGAACAGGGCGGACACCGCTGAGATGCCCGTAACCAAGGCGTTGAACCCAAGCGTCCGCCGGGGGTGGTCCAACGCGGAGCGGTACATCCGCATCATGGCCATGCCGTTCACGGAGTCGCAGAGGGTCATCGCGGCAGCGAAGGCAAGTGGCAGCGCGAGCAACGCCAACGGCGGCACCCCGGCCAGTGAGGCCGCCGTCGTCATCATCAGCAGCCCGATGGTGGTGGCGGTGTCAAAGCCCAGGCCGAACAGGAACCCGATCACGTAGATGTTCCGCGGCCGTCGCACGCTGGACAGCGGCCGGGCGAGCAGACGGGCCACCAGGCTCCGCGGCTCCAGGTCCCGGGGATCGACGGCGGCACCGTTGCGGGCGCGCAGGTATGCGCCGGCAGAACGTGCGAAGGCGGAGCCGTTGAACAGTCCCATGGCCAGCAGGAACAGGCCGGACACGCCGCTGCCGATCAGGCCCAGGACAAGATTGCCTGTTGAACCGTCCTGCATCAGTCCGCCCGCCAAGGATGCTCCGGCAATAACCAGTACCCCTGCGAGGGTCACCACCGAGCTGTGCCCCAGGCTGAACGCGAATCCCACGCTCACAGGGTCCTGCCGCTGCGCCACGAACTTGCGGGTGGAGTTGTCGATGGCAGCGAGGTGGTCCCAGTCGTAACTGTGCTTCACGCCGGCCAGGTAGGCGGTGAGGACCAGGCCCCAGTTCAGCGGCTGCCCCTGGCCGTTGATGGTTCCGGCGAGCAGGAGGACGACGGCGGCGGCATGCAGGGCTGCCACCGCACCGAAGGTGAGCAGCGCCCGGGTCCGCAGCGGCAGCGAGGCGCGGTCCCGGTAGAGCGCGGCGATGCTGGTCATCAGTGCTTCCTCAGGTCCAGCGGGCCTTGGCCGTACCAGCGGGCGCGCAGCAGGTCGGTGCAGGACCGGAGCAGCCGGTTCAGTTCGTCCGTGCTGTTGGAGAGGCTCCGCAGCACCAGGCCGGAGATCCCCGCAACAGTGCGGGTGAGCGAGATGCCGGTCAACGCTTCGCGGCCGGCGGTGAGCCCGTGCAGCTCGTCGGCGAGCACCTGGTCCACGCGTGCGTCCACCACCACCAGCGACCCGAGGTGGCTGTGGCCTTCCATGAAGCCGAGTCCGGTGACGTCGTGCAGCGACGGCCGGATCAGCAGGTTGTCCAGCGCCAGCAGGTGGGTTCCGCCGTCGGTTTCGACGCGGATTTCGTTGCGCAGCCGCACTTCCTCGTATCCGAAAGCGGAACCGTCCGGCGACCAGCCAGGAGTGACCACCTCAGCCACGACCAGGGACGACGACGGCCGCAGGGTCACGGAGGTCCGTTGCCGGTAGCTGGCCTCCCGGTAGGCGATGAGCTGGTCCGGCATGAGTTCAAGCCGCGCCCCTTCCCCCAGCCGCACCTCCATCCGCTGCTCGGCAAAGGACCCGGGAGTCCGGTAAACCTTGGTGGCGGACTGCGTGGTCAACAACAGAGAAGCAGAATCAGCGACCTCCACATCCATCACAAAGAGATCGGCCCCAAGATAAGCCCCGCCGGGATTCACCACCACATAACAAACCTGCCCGGAGTCATCCAAGTAGTGCGGTCGCATCACCCTTAAGGCACCCTCATGGAACTGGTGCGAAGCAACTGACCGGCCGCCCCGCAGACTGATGCCCAACTCAAGCCGCCCCATAGGTGACGTATCCGCTGAGGCGGCGGAGCCGGATGTAAGGGGCCGCGGCGTGGCGGGCACCGCGGAGCGGGCACGGCCCCTTACATCCGGTGAAGCCGCCGGTGGCGCTCCCGCCGTCGTACTCATGAAGCCAAGTCGAGCATTAAGACGTCGTGCCGGATCCAATCAATGACCTTTTCAAGTCCTTCGTCAGTCTTCAGATTTGTAAAGCAAAATGGGCGGTCGCCCCTGAACTCCTTCGAATCCCGCTCCATGACTGACAAATCTGCGCCGACGTGGGGTGCCAGGTCGGTTTTGTTGATGATGAAGAGGTCGGACTTGATCATGCCCTGGCCTGCTTTGCGGGGGATTTTTTCGCCCTGGGCGACGTCGATGATGTAGATGGAGAAGTCCACGAGTTCGGGGCTGAAGGTGGCGGAGAGGTTGTCGCCGCCGGATTCGACGAAGATCACCTGCAGGTCGGGGTGGCGGGTTTTGAGTTCCTCGATGGCGGCGGTGTTCATGGAGGTGTCTTCGCGGATGGCGGTGTGCGGGCAGCCGCCGGTTTCGACGCCGATGATCCGGTCCACGGGGAGGATGCCGTTGGCGGCAAGGATCTTGGCGTCCTCGATGGTGTAGATGTCGTTGGTGATGGCGGCCATGGAGATCTCGGCGCTCATGTGCCGGGTGAGCCGCTCCACGAGCTGGGTTTTGCCAGCTCCCACGGGTCCGCCGATGCCGATTTTGATGGGTTCGCTCATTTTTCCTCCTGAATTCGAAAGCACAGCTAGCTCATGAACATCCGGGCACGCTGGCGTTCGTGCCGCATTTGTGAAATTTCCAGCCCGGGGCTGACGGCCCCGAAGTCGTCCGGCGTGAGGTGTGCGATGGTGTCGATGGCGGCAGCGACGTCGTCGTGCGCTTTCCGCAGCACCCGTTGCCCGGCGTTCTGGCCCAGCGGTAGGGCGCGGACGGCGTTCTGTGTCAGGGAGGTGACGGTGGCGAAAAGGTAGGCGGCGAGCGCCTCCTGGAGCGGAACGCCCAGGGAGCGGGCGACGACGGCGAACGCGAGTGGCTGGTGCCCGGCGGCCCGGCCAGTGGTCACCAGGTCCCGGTACAGTGCGAGCCCGGCCGACGGAAACACTTCCCCCCCGATTTCCAGCAACCGAAGCCCCATCTTGCAGCTCGCCTCCCGAACCTGCCGCGGCAAAAGAGAAGCAGACAAGAGAGCATCCAGCTCCCCAACATCAGCCCCCTCATAAAGGAACCGAATGGCAAGCCCATCAGAATAAGTCAGCGACTGCGAGACGAACGCGGACAACCAAGCCCCAAAACCAGCCTCATCAGCGACAACACCGGCGTCGACATAAGTCTCAAACCCAAGCGAGTGCGCAAAAGCCCCAGTAGGAAGCGCAGAGTCAGTGAGCTGCTGCAGCGCCAGCTGATATTCCCTCACTGAAGCCGCACCCAAGGTGAGGAACGCAAGCGACGCGAGGGATATGGGGCCGCGGCGTGGCGGGCACCGCGGAGCGGGCACGGCCCCATATCCCTCGCGGCGTCCCACGCCACGCCGTCGTCGTCCCTAGTGCGAGTGCTCAGCATGGCGAAAAGGCACAGGCATGACGCGTTCCTGGCGGGAGTAGGGCACCGAGTTGTGGCGGAGGTAGTCCTCGACGGTGTGGTCGTAGGCGCACACCATGACCTCGGCCCCGTATTCGGAGGACGCGTCGAAGAACTGTGCCTGGAGGTGCCGGTTGCCCAGGGAGTGTGCGGTGACGCCCATTTCGGAGATGGTGCGGGGTGCGATCACCAGGACGTCGGTGGGGAGCACGGACACCACGATCATGTTGGACTCTTCCACGTGGAGGATGTCGCCGTCGCGGAGGTCGCCGGAGCCGGACGGGAGGCGGATGCCGATCTCCTTGCCGTGGTCGGTGGTGGCGCGCTGGATGCGTTTGACCAACTGGGCGCTGGGCAGGACCACCTTTTCCTGGTGCAGGCCGGCGTAGGCTTCAGGGTCCGGCAGCTCGTGCAGGTTGCCGAGGACTTTGTCGATGATCACGTGGTTTCTCCGGGGTTTTAGAACAGGAAGTAGCGCTGCGCCATGGGCAGGACGTCGGACGGCTCGCAGGTGACGTCCTCGCCGTCGACCGTCACCTGGTAGGTTTCCGGGTCCACCTGGATGTCCGGGGTGGCGTCGTTGTACTTGAGGTCGGCTTTGGTGAGGTTGCGGATGCCTGAGACGGGCCGGATGACCTTCTCCAGCCCCAATTCCCGGGGCACGCCGGCGTCGATGGCCGCCTGGGACAGGAAGGTGATGGAGGACTGCTGCATGGCCTTGCCGAACGTGGCGAACATGGGCCTCATGGTGCGCGGCTGCGGCGTGGGAATGGACCCGTTGGAGTCGCCCATGAGTGCGTAGGCGATCTGCCCGCCCTTGAGCACCAGTTCCGGTTTGACGCCAAAGAAGGCCGGATCCCAGAGGACCAGGTCGGCGAACTTGCCCACTTCCACGGAGCCCACCGAGTCCGCGATGCCCTGCGCAATGGCCGGGTTGATGGTGTACTTGGCCACGTACCGCTTGAGCCTGAAGTTGTCGCTGCCTTGCCCCGACCCAGCAGCGGCGCCGTGGGCACCCGGTCCGGTCCCGCCGTCGCCCTCTTCCAGAACGCCGCGCTGCTTCTTCATCTTGTCCGCCACCTGCCAGGTGCGGGTGATCACCTCGCCCACCCGGCCCATGGCCTGGGAGTCGGAGGAGGTGATGGAGAAGATGCCCAGGTCCTGCAGGACGTCCTCCGCGGCGATGGTCTCGGCGCGGATGCGGGAATCGGCGAAGGCCACGTCCTCGGGGATGTCCGGGTTGAGGTGGTGGCAGACCATCAGCATGTCCAGGTGCTCTTCGATGGTGTTGCGGGTGTACGGCAGGGTCGGGTTGGTGGAGGCGGGCAGGACGTTGGGCATGCCCGCGATCTTGATGATGTCCGGGGCGTGTCCGCCGCCGGCGCCTTCGGTGTGGAAGGTGTGGATCACCCGGCCGTTGATGGCGCGGATGGTGTCTTCCACGAAGCCGCACTCGTTCAGGGTGTCGGTGTGGATGGCCACCTGCACGTCGTATTCGTCCGCGACGGTGAGGGAGGTGTCGATCGAGGAAGTGGTGGATCCCCAGTCCTCGTGGACCTTCAGGCCGATGGCGCCGGCGCGGATCTGCTCGGCGAGGGGTTCGACGGCGGACGCGTGGCCCTTGCCGAACAGGCCGATGTTCATCGGCAACCCTTCAGCTGCCTGCAGCATCCGCTGGATGTGCCATTTTCCGGGGGTCACGGTGGTGGCTTTGGTGCCTTCGGCAGGGCCGGTGCCGCCGCCGATCATGGTGGTCACGCCGCTGGCCAGTGCGGTGGGCACCTGGTCCGGGGAGATGAAGTGGATGTGGGTGTCGATGCCGCCGGCGGTGAGGATCTTCCGTTCCCCGGCGATGATTTCAGTGCTGGCCCCGATGACGATGTCCACGCCGTCGGTGATCTGCGGGTTGCCCGCCTTGCCGATGCAGAAGATGTGGCCGTCCTTGAGCGCGATGTCGGCTTTGTAGATGCCGGTGTAGTCAAGGATGACGGCGTTGGTGATGACGGTGTCAGGGATGTCCTGGTCGCGGGTGGCCTGGCCGTTCTGGCCCATGCCGTCGCGGATCACTTTGCCGCCGCCGAACACCACCTCCTCGCCGTAGGCCGTGAAGTCTTTTTCGATCTCGAGGAACAGGTCGGTGTCCGCCAGGCGGACTTTGTCCCCGGCGGTGGGGCCGTACAGGTCCGCGTACTGCCGGCGTGGAATCTCGAAGCTCACTTGGCATCCCCTTCCTGGCGCGTGCCGCCGTCGAGCTTTCCGTTGACCGCGTTGCTGAGCCCGTACACCTCGCGCGAGCCGGCCAGTTCGATCAGCCGCACGCTGCGGGAGTCGCCGGGCTCAAACCGGGCGGCTGTTCCGGCCGGAATGTCCAGGCGCCGGCCGTAGGCCGCCTCCCGGTCAAAGGACAGGGCAGCGTTGGCCTCGGCGAAGTGGAAGTGGGAGCCCACCTGGACGGGCCGGTCACCGGTGTTGGTCACCGCAACCTCGATGGCCTCCCGGCCGCGGTTCGCCGTCACGGGTTCAGGCCGGAGGACGTACTCGCCTGGAATCATTGCGGCGCTCCTTAGCGGATCGGGTTGTGGACGGTGACCAGCTTGGTGCCATCAGGGAAGGTAGCCTCGATCTGCACGTCATGGATCATCTCCGGCACGCCTTCCATGACGTCGTCACGGCCCAGCAGGGTGGTGCCGTAGCTCATGAGGTCGGCCACGGTCCTGCCGTCCCGGGCACCTTCGATCAGTTCGTAGCTGATGATGGCCACGGCCTCGGGATAGTTGAGCTTGAGTCCCCGGCTTTGGCGGCGGCGGGCGAGGTCGGCGGCCACCACGATCAGGAGCTTTTCCTGCTCACGCGGCATCAGATGCATGGGGTTCCCTTCGACGGCCTGGGGCGTGCTGCCAGCCTAAGCCGGTCACGTTTCCGCCACGTTTCAGGTCCATCATCCGGACCGAACCTAGGGCGCGGACTCCCGGATCTTCAGCTCGAACCCCGATTCCACGTGCACGCCCTGCCCGGATGTTTCGCGTCCGCCGATCCGGTCCAGCAGCAGGCTGATCGAACGCTCCGCGATCTCGTCCATGCCCGGGGAGATGGTGGTCAGGGACGGGGACGCGAAGCGTGCCTCGTCAATGTCGTCAAAACCTGCCACCGCCACGTCGCCCGGCACGTTGACGCCCCGGATCAACAGTTCGTGCATCGCGCCGAGTGCCAGGACGTCGTTCAGGCCGAAGACGGCGTCGAACTGGACGCCCGATGCCATCAGGCCTGCAACGGCGGCAGCACCCGTATCGCGGCGCCATTGAGCAGGGGCCACCAGACCGGCGTCGAACGGGATCCCGGCTTTGTCCAGCGCCTTCCGGTACCCGTTCATCCGCAGGCCCGCGGTCCCGGTGGACTCCCCGGCGTTGGCGCCAATGACGGCAATACGACGGCGGCCGGCCTGCAGCAGGTGCGTGGTCAGCGCAGCCGCGGCTTCCTCGTTCTTCATGGTGACCAGGTCGAAGCGGGGATCCATGATGTGCTCGCCGAGCATCACCAGGGGTTTCGTGCCGGCGCGGGCGGCGATGGCGTCCGCGTCCACTACCAGCGGCGTAAAGAGCAGCCCGTCGGTGAGCTGCCGGAACGTCCCGTGCAGGGCGCCGAGTTCAACGGAAGCGTCAGCGCCGGACTGTTCCACCAGAACCCGGTAGCCGTGGCGTGACGCGGCCTTCATCAGCCGTGACGCCAGTTCCGCGTAATAGGGTGCCGAGAGGTCGGAGAAGACCAGTCCCAGCATGGACGTCTTGCCGGAGCGCAGGCTGCGGGCGGTGAGGTTGGCCTCATAGCCCAGCTCGGCGATGGCGTCCTGCACGCGCTGCTTGGTGGCCGGGCGGATGAACTCGTAGTCGTTCAGGACATTGGAGACCGTTTTGAGCGAAACGCCGGCCGCGCGGGCGACGTCGTTCATGGTGACTGCCATTAACGTTCTTTTCCTGCCTTCGCCGCCGCCTTGGCTGCCTGCTTGCTGGCCCGGACCTTGGCCAGGGATTCCGGGTCCACGATGTCGGCTACGGACAGGTAGGAGCCTTCTTCCCCGTAATGGCCGGCCGCTTCCCGCCACCCGGGCGCTTCAAGGCCACGCTGCTTGCCCAGCAGGGCCAGGAAGATCTTTGCCTTTTGCTCGCCAAAACCGGGCAGCGCCTTGAGCCGTTTCAGCACCTCCGCGCCGTCGGGTGAGCCCTTGGTCCAGATGGCTGCGGCGTCGCCGTCCCATTCGTCCCGGACAGCCTCGGCGAGCGCCTGCACCCTGGCAGCCATGGATCCGGGGAACCGGTGGACGGCGGGCCGCTCCTTGAACATCTCCACGAACTCCGCGGGATCGTGCCCGGCAATGGCCTCGGGCGTCAGGGAGCCCATCCGGGTCCTGATCTTTTCCGGTCCGGCGAAGGCCGATTCCATGGTGACCTGCTGGTCCAGCAGCATGCCGGTCAGCAGGGCGAAGGCGTCCTCACTTAACAACTTGTCCGCGGCGGGATCGCCCGTGATGTGCAGTTCCATGCCGTCCATCCTCCCACCTGCGGGCCGTCGTCGTCATAAGGACCCCTCCGCCCTGGCGCGCGGCCCGGTCAGGCCTCCACGGCGAGCCGGATCATGGACCAGGACACGGCCGGAAGCTCGGCCGTGAGGTGTCCGCCGCCGGCCTTGGCCGTGACGTTCTCCGCCGGCAGGACGGAGCTGGAATCGTCGGCGGTGGCCTGCCAGTAGGGGTCCTTATTGGTGTAGGTCAGCGCCTCGATGACACTGACATTGCCGAGGCCGGCGACGACGGCGTCCAGGGTGAGTGCCCCGGTGGCGGAGCGGTTGACGGCGAACACCACGGCCTCGCCCTTTGCTTCGTCATAGGTGGCGACGGCGGACAGTGCGGCGAAGTCGGCGGTCGTGCCGCCGCTGACCAGAGGGGATTCGACGGCGAGCTGCAGGACGGTGCCGGATGCGTGCCGGGAGGTCAGGGCGAATGGGTGGAAGGTGGTCTGCTTCCAGGACCGGCCGCCGGGTTCGGTCATGATGGGGGCGATGACGTTCACCAGTTGCGCAAGGCTTGCCGAATGGACGCGGTCCGTGTTCCGGAGCAGCGTAACCAGGAGGTCCCCCACCACCACGGCGTCCGCCACCGTGTAGGTGTCTTCCAGCAGGACCGGGGCCACCGGCCAGTCGTTGCCGCTGGGCACTTTGGATTCGCCACGGCTCATGTGCCAGACGTTCCACTCGTCGAAGGAGATGTTCACCTGCTTGGTGGACTTCCTGACGGACTTCACATGGTCGATGTGGCTGACGATGTCGCGGATGAAGGCTTCCATCTTGTGCCCGGCGGCGAGGTGTTCCTGGAGGTCGCCGGCGTCTTCGAAGTACTGGTGCGCGGAGACCAGGTCCACCACGTCGTAGGTTTCGGTGAGGACCACCCGCTCCCACTCGCCGAAGGTGGGCATCGTGGGGCCTGAGCTGCCGCAGGCCACGAGCTCCAGGCCGGGGTCGATCATGCGCATCCCGCGGGCGGTATCCGCGGCAAGCCTGCCGTACTCCTGTGCGTTCTTGTGCCCGATCTGCCAGGGTCCGTCCATTTCGTTGCCCAGGCACCACATCCGGATGCCGTAGCCGTCGGCGGCACCGTTGGCGCGACGTTGCTCGGAGAGTGCGGTGCCGCCGTCGATGTTGCAGTACTCCAGCAGGTCAAGGGCTTCCTGGACGCCGCGGGTGCCCAGGTTCACGGCCATCATGGGTTCCACGCCGGCTTTGGCGGACCATTTGGCGAACTCGTCCACGCCCACGGAGTTGGGGTCGGTGGAGTGCCAGGCCAGGTCCAGCCGGACGGGCCGCTGGTCCACCGGCCCTACTCCGTCCTCCCAGCGGTATCCGGAGACGAAGTTGCCGCCGGGATACCGCACCGTAGAGACCCCCAGTTCACGGGTCAGTTCAAGCACGTCCTTGCGGAAGCCGTCCTCGTCGGCGTCGGGGTGTTCCGGCTCGAAGATCCCGGTGTATACGCAACGCCCGAGGTGCTCCACGAAGGCGCCGAAGGTGCGCCGCCGGACGGGGCCCACGATGAAGGCGGGATCGATGGTGATCGTCGCCGGGGTCGATTCTGCTGGGGTCACGAAAACATCCTTGTCTCAGATTTTTACAACGTTATAGAAGTATTGTTTGCGGTTCCGTCCGGCGAGTCAAGGGACGTGAATTTTCGGCGCGCTTTGTCGAAGTCCCCGGGAGGTCGCGGCGGGGCCGGATCCCACCTGCAGCAATGCCTGCCTGGCGTCACACGGCGGGATTCCAAGTACTGCACCATCCCAAAAACAGGTATCAACTACGCATTCACCGGGGGCTGCCTGGCCACTAGGTTTTTCCCAGAGGCAATACCAGTTCTGGCTCTCGGTACTTGGCTCACTAGGGGGGTGTGGGACTGGCCATGAATGCACCACACGCAGGCACAGGTTTCCCGGCCCACAGGGCTCGGGTACTAAGCGGGGCCGGCGACGAGGAGCCCTTTGAGACCAAGGGCTCTCCCCCAGCCGTCGCCGGCCCTCCAGCATCCGGCTCCCGCAGGGGCAGCACTGCCATTGCTGCGCCCGCCAACCCAGGGCTCAAAAGCCGCCTGAATCCGGCGCTTTTGCTGGACGTGGTCAACGGTGCGCAAACCCTCGCCGACTCCCTGGACATGCTGGTGGCCGCGTCCGCCGGGCATGTTGCCAGGACCGCGGGGATCGAGGTCGGCTGCGGCTTGGTGCTGCACCAGCCAAAGCGGAGTCCGGCGATAGCCGGCACCACCGAAGAGGTGCTCCGCCTGCTCGGCTGGGAACGCGAGGCATCCGAGGGGCCGGTGACCGACGTCCTGTCCGGAGGCCATCCCGTGGCGGTTCTTCAACGGAACGGGGACTTCCGCTGGCGGCAGTACTCCGGTCAACTGCAGTCGGCCGGATTTGGCAGCGTCCTGGCAGTGCGGCTTCAGCTGGACGCCGGACTTCCGGGCACGGAAACACTTCAGGGGGAAGGCGCCCCCGGCTGGGGAACCGCGGCCCTCGCCTTCTTCGCGCCGGACGCGAAGGCCTTCCCGCTCCAGGTCATCGCCGAAGCCCGCGGTTTCGTCGCCCTGGCGGCGCGGAGCCTCCAAATGGCCATCAACCTTCACGCAGCCCGTTCCCTCGCGGCCGACCTCCACTCGGCCCTGGACAGCAGGACGTCCATCAATATTGCCTGCGGCGTGATCATGGCCCAGAACAGGTGCTCCTACGAGGAGGCGTTCGCCATCCTCGCCAAGGCGTCGAGCCACCGGAACATCAAGGTCCGCAAGGTGGCCGAAGACATCCTGGAACGGCTTCCGGAAGGCGCCCCGCCGCCGCACTTCGGGCACTAGCCGGTCCCTGAGGGCTGCGCTCTTGCTGCGCCCAAGTTTTGACGGCCAGGACGCACAGCCGCTACGCCGGTGCTGCAGTGCTGGCGCGCAGGACCAGCTCCGCCGGGACCACGGTGGAGCTTACGGCGGCGCCGGACTCGATCTCCTTGAGCATGATGTCCATGCAGCGCCGCCCCAATTCTTCGAAGTCCTGCCGGATGGTTGTCAGCGGCGGAGTGAAGTAGCCCGCTTCCGGCTGGTCGTCGAAGCCCACCACGGAGACGTCGTCGGGCACTTTGACCCCTGCTTCGGTGAAGGCGCGCAGCAGGCCCAGGGCCATCTGGTCGTTGCCCACGAAGATAGCCGTGGCTGTCAGTTCGGACGCCAGCCGGCGGCCGATTGCATAGCCGCTTCCTGCGCTCCAGTCCCCTTCCACCAGCAGGGACTCGTCCAGTCCTGCCTCCCGCAGCGTGGCCCGCCACCCGTCGGAACGCTGGGTGGCGTCCGTCCAGCCGGCCGGCCCGGCCACGTGGCCAATCCGCCGGTGGCCTTCCTTGATGAGGTGTTCGACGGCGAGCCTCGCCCCGGCGCGCTGGTCCACCATTGCGCCGCTGACGGAGTCGCTTCCGGCGGATCCAACCGCCACTACGGGAACGGGAAGATTCATTTGCTCCAGCACGGCAAGGGTGTCCGAATGCGGCACCAGCACGGCGATCCCGTCCACTGCCTGGTCCATGAAGTGGCTCACCGCGTTGGCAATGGAGTCCGGGCCCACCTCGCGCAAGGCCGCGATGCTCACGAAGTATCCGGCTTCGCGGGCGGCCTGTTCCACCCCCAGCAGCGTGTTGGCGGGGCCGTACTGTGAGAGCTCGCTTGCCAGGACGCCGATGGTCTGCGAGCGCCGGGTGACCAGGCTCCGGGCCGCTGTATTGCGCCGGTACCCCAGTTCGGCAATGGCCGCCTCCACTTTTTCGCGGGTCACCTTGCTGACGTTGGGGTGGTTGTTGACCACCCGGGAAACTGTCTGGTGGGAGACGCCGGCGAGCTCGGCAACGTCTTCCAGGCGCGGCATCCGGCCCTTGCTGGTTTTTGCCATGTGCCTATTGTGCCTGCTGCCGTGTTGGCGGCATGGGCGCAGGACCGGGCGTGGTTGGCAGAATGGTGCCGTGGATACCGAACGCAGTGCGCTGACAGTCCGCCCAGCCGATCTCTGGGGCCCGGACGCCGAAGCGGTCCGGCGCCTGGTGACGGCATATTTGCTCCAGACTGAACGCGAAAAGGCCGTCCATTTGGGCCAGGCATTTGCCGACGGCCACGTTCCCGGGCGTTATCGCCCGGAAATCGAAAATCCGGCCCACGCCTATGAGGGCGCGGAAGTGCTGGTGGCGGAACTCGGCGATTCGCCCGTGGGGGTCGCGGTCCTGCAGGAAACAGCCTCGGAACGGGAAATCAAGCGGGTATGGGTTGACCCCGGGGCCAGGGGACACCGGGTGGGGTCCGCTTTGATCGATGCCGCGCTCAGGAAGCAGGACCTGCCTGTGCGCCTGACCGTCTGGGACTGGCGCGGCGACGCGATACGGCTGTACGGAAAACGGGGATTCCGCGTTGTTCCGGCATGGGACGACCGTCCGCGGCTTCTCTGTATGGAGCGCGGGTCCGCCACGCACTGACGGCAGCTTTCCCATGGTGCAGGATCGCGGCCGCCTGCCGCTGCGCACAGGAGGCACGCGCCTTCCAGTACGATCCGGCCAGCCAGGGGTGCCGGGTGAAACATGGGTGGGCCCTGTGGGGCTCGAACCCACGACCCACGGATTAAAAGTCCGATGCTCTACCAACTGAGCTAAAGGCCCCTGCCGGTCAGTCAGACACGCTGTGTCGTTCCGCCCGGCCCAATCCATTTCTGGACGTTAATACTCTAACCCATGGTTCCGGCGTCTTCGCACACGGCCCGGCCGCCGTCGTCGGCCGGTTTCCCCGCCCGCCCGAGGCCCTGTCCGGGTACCCCTGCCCAGCCCCCGCGCATGCTCGATTTACACCGTGGCACAGGAGTAGCGTGGGGGCATGAGCGAGCAAGCAGGAACCAGCCCGTACGGCGGCAGCAACCGGCACCACAAGCCAAAGCCGTTCGCCCCGATGGATTTCGAGCCGTTCGCCGGCGGCGCCGATCCCGCCCGCGTCTCGGAAGCCGCCCACCTGGCCGCTCAGGCGCTGGTCCGCCATGGCCGGGACAGCGATGATCCCGTGATCACTGAACGCCTGGTGAAGCTCGCCGACGAACAGGGCCTGGACGCCATCGCCGAGATGTGGGCTGAGAGTCCCGCCCGTTCCCTGCCCGGTGCGCTCTGGCGGCTCTACGCGCTCCGCGCCGCCACGGTCCGTGACCCTGAACGGATCTCCGTCTACTTCCGCGCCGGCAGGGACACCGCGCAGGTGTCCAACGTGGTGGCCGGTGCCGCCGAGCCGCCGGGCGCGGATGAAATGCGCACCATGGCAGACGCCATCCTCTCCGGCGCGTTTGACGGCGATTTCGACGTCGCCCTGGAGCGTTCCGCGGCATTTTGCCGGGTGGTGGCACTCGGCCAGGCCACCCTCGCCGACGGAGCAGAGCACGCCAACGAGGCCCACGCCAGCAAATTGACCCGCAATTCGCATCAGTTGGTCAAGACCGCCGAGGACCTGGAACACGCCGCCAACGCGTGGCGCCTGGGCGAACTCGATTGACCGCCGTACAGCCGTTTTCCTGACCCGCCAAGGGCCGGCTGTCAAGATTGACTTGGGCGGGGCGAAGTAGAAGACTGAAACCGGTGCCGAGCCGCGAAACCCCCGGGCTTCAACAATTAGCCGCCTAGAGCGGCCTACCGCCGAGAGGCGTATCCGGTTCGGCACCATTTTTCTGCCCTCTTCGCGGCGGCCAATTCAAGGCACACTGTTTCGGGCCGGTAGAGTAGGCGACAGTTGCGCGCCGGAGTCAAGTCACACGGCAGCAACGCCCGCCTTGAACAGTCCCCGGAGACCGGTAACCACGTGAAGCTGCGCCTTTTTCCCCAGGAGCCCGAAGGGCTGAACCTCCTATCGCAGATGGCACAACAGATCGTGCTGGCCAGTGCAACCCTGGCCGAAATCCTCGGCGTACCCGCGGACGAGCACGGCAAGCTCGTGGAGGACATGCACAACCTCGAGGCCAAGTCCGCCGAGCTGCATTTCGCGCTGCTGACCCACATGCGCACCAGCTTTGTGAACCCGCTCCCCCGCGAGGACATGTACGCGCTGTCCCGCTACCTCAACGAGGCCATGGAGAAGATGGATGCGGCGGCGGAGCTGGTGGCCCTGTACAAGCTGGACCGCCTGCCCAAGCGGGCGGCCGACCAGCTGGAGATCATCAGCCGGCAGGCGGAGCTGACAGTTGATGCCATGCGCCGGCTCAATGACCTGGATGACCTCGAAGATTACTGGATCGAGATCCTGCGCCTTGCCAAACGGGCCGAGCGCACCCACCGGGTGTGGGTTGCCGACATGATCGCCGACATGAAGTGGGCGCAGTTCTCCCGCAACCGGGACATCGCCAACCAGCTGGTGGAGGTCACCAAGGACATGCGGCGGGTGGCCACCCAGGTAGGCAGCATCATCGTCAAGGAATCCTGACGTGGCGCCAGCCATCTTCGCGGCGGTGGTCCTGCTGGCAGCAGTGTTTGCCTTCCTGAACGGCTTCCGTGACGCATCCACCTCGGTGGCCCTTGCCGTGCGGAACCGCGCCCTCACGCCCAGCGTGGCCGTGCTCCTCGCCGCGTTCTTCAACTTCGTGGGCGCACTGCTGAGCGCGATGCTCGCCGTCGCCGCCAGCCGGACCTGGATCAACCTTCCAGCCGGGCCGGGCGGCCTCGCCATCCTGGCGGCCGGCCTGGCCAGCGCCTGCGCCTGGGGCCTGCTGATGTGGCGCCGCGGCATCCCTGCCTCCTCCACCCACGCCCTGGTGGGTGGACTTGCCGGGGCCGGCCTGGCCAGCCTGGCGGTGGGAGGCCCTGGGGTGGCCGGCGTGGATCAATCGCTGCTGTTCCAGGTGGTGCTGCCGCTGGTGCTTTCCCCGCTGGTGGCCTACAGCGGATCTTTCCTGCTGGTGTATCCGGCAACCTGGGGCGCGCGGTACACCCAACCCAACGTGGTGAACCAGCGGTTCCGCAGGGGGCAGGCCATCGCTGCCGGTGCGGTGGCTTTTGGTCACGGCCTGCAGGACGGGCAGCGGGTCAGTGCCGTGCTGTTGCTGGCCCTGCTGGCGGCAGGGTATGCCGACGGCGGGATTCCCGTCTGGGTCGCGCTGCTTTCAGCGGTGATGATGACCGCCGGGACCCTGTTCGGAGGATGGCGGATCTCGTACACCATCGGCTACAAGATCACCCGGATCGATCCCCTGCGCGGCTCGGTGGCCCAGACCTTCAGCGCGCTGATGCTGTTTGTGGGTGCCATCGGGCTGCATTGGCCACTCTCCACCACCCACACGGTCACGGCCGGCGCCCTGGGCGCGGGCGAGAACCAGCATTTCTCCGTGACGAACCGGAAGCTGGTCATCAGGATCATCTGGCTTTGGGTCCTGACGCCGGTGGCCACCTGCGCCCTGGCCTTCGTGCTGGCACTGGCGCTGTCACCGCTGGCGGGGTAGCCGCGGACTGCGGGACCCGAAAGGCGTGGTCCTAGATGGCAGCGGGCGCGGCGTCGGGTGCCGGCAGGATCGCGGCCAGCTCTTCGGCCGACATGTTCGCCGCCGTGCAAAGTTCATCCTGGGCCACTCCCGCAGACGCCGCTTTCTGAACGGCCTGGCGCAATGCCTCCAGGGCGCTGTCCAACTCCCACTGCTTGCTCTCAAGGTAGGAACTGGTCCGCCACACCTCTGACAGCACATCGTCCGCGTCCCCGGCAGCCAATGCGGCCGCCGGGTCAAGCTGCGGAACCAAGGGGCCGCCGCCAAGGGTAGCGGCAAGCCCGGCCGCCGCGTCGAAGTCCTGCACGTGCGCGGCAGGCTGCGCCAGTGCGCCCGCGGCGGGTATGGAAACCGTAAGCTGGGGGCCGGGGTTGCTGGCGGCCTGCGTCATGGCAAAACTCCTAAGCTCGCTTACCACTAGTTTCAAAAGTATCTAGTTTAGCGTACTAAATGCGGCCCGGTTCGCCAACAAGGGCAGAGCCCGCCTCTTATCCGAAGCGTCCGGAGACGTAGTCCTCAGTGGCCTTCTGCACCGGGTTGCTGAAGATCGTGTGCGTGTCACCGTACTCGATCAGCTTGCCCGGTTTGCCGGTGCCGGCAATGTTGAAGAACGCCGTCTTGTCCGAGACCCGGGCAGCCTGCTGCATGTTGTGGGTCACGATCACCACGGTGTACTGGTCCTTGAGCTCATTGATGAGGTCCTCAATGGCCAGGGTGGAAATCGGGTCCAGCGCGGAGCAGGGCTCGTCCATCAGGATCACCTGCGGCTCCACGGCGATGGCGCGGGCGATGCAGAGGCGCTGCTGCTGGCCGCCGGAGAGGCCTGAGCCAGGCTTCTCCAGCCGGTCCTTGACCTCGTTCCACAGGTTGGCGCCCTTGAGCGAGCGCTCCACCAGGACATCGGCCTCGCCCTTGGAGATTTTCTTGTTGTTCAGCTTGACCCCGGCCAGCACGTTGTCCCGGATGGACATGGTGGGGAACGGGTTGGGGCGCTGGAAAACCATGCCGATCTGCGAACGGACCGTCACGGGATCCACGCCGGGGCCGTAGAGGTTGTCGCCGTCCAGCAGCACCTCGCCTTCCACCCGGGCGCCGGGGATGACCTCGTGCATGCGGTTCAGGGTCCGCAGGAACGTGGACTTGCCACAGCCGGACGGTCCGATGAACGCGGTGACGGACTTGGCCTCGATGTTGATGCTGACGTCCTCCACGGCGAGGAAATCGCCGTAGTACACGTTCAGGTCCTTGACGTCGATCCGCTTAGACATGGTGTTCCTTCACTAACTGGGTATGGGTTGAAGTCTAGGATCCGCCGCGGTGGGGCGGAAGGCCGGGCCGGTTCGGCCGCCGGCCCGTTACCGGCCGGTCTTGGGGGCGAAGATCCTGGCGATCAGGCGTGCCGCCAGGTTCAGGACCATGACCAGGATGATCAGCACCAGCGCCGCTCCCCAGGCCCGCTGCGAGGACGGGTCCGGGTTGGACGGTGAGGTGGGGTTCAGGATCTGGGTGTAGATGAACGTGGGCAGCGAGGCCATCCAGCCGCCGAACACGTTGGAGTTGATGCTCGTGGCGAAGCCCGCGGTGACCAGGATGGGCGCAGTCTCGCCAATGACCCGCGCGATTGCCAAGGTGACGCCGGACGCGATGCCTGAGATCGCCGTCGGAATGACCACCTTGAGGATGGTCCGCCACTTGCGCACGCCCAGGGCGTAGGCGGCCTCGCGCAGCTCGTTGGGGACGATCTTGAGCATTTCCTCGCTGGAGCGGACCACCACGGGGATCATCAGCACCGAAAGGGCGACGGCGGCCACCGCACCGGTCTTGGTGCCCGGGCCCACGACCACGAAAAAGAACGCCGCGGCGAAGAGGCCGGCCACGATGGAGGGGATGCCGGTCATGACGTCCACGAAGAATGTGATGGCCTTGGCCAGGCGCCCGTCGTGGCCATACTCCACCAGGTAGATGGCCGTGAGCAGACCCACGGGAACGGAGATCACGGTGGCCAGCAGGGTGATCTGCACGGTGCCCAGGATGGCGTGGTAAATGCCGCCCATTACCGGGCCGCCGCTCTCCACGGCCTTGTTGTCGAACGCGCCCGTGACGCCGTTCATGGAGGTGGTGAGGAACCCGGGATCCGTAAGCCCCGGAATGCCGTTCACCAGCACCGTCCAGATCACCGACACCAGCGGCAGCAGGGCCACCAGGAACGAGCCGACCACCAGGCAGGTAGCGAGCTTGTCCTTGGCCCTGCGGGAGCCTTCCACCGCCGCGCTCCAGGACACCAGGCCGATGGCGAACAGCAGGGCCGAGACCAGTCCCCAGCCGAACGCATTGAAGCCGATCAGGGCAAGGATGGCGGCGCCGACGATCAACGCCGCAGCAAGGACGGCGTACGGGGCGTACTTGGGCAGCTGGCCCTTGGTGAGCGCCGACCGCTTGCTGCGGACCGGGGTAAGCGTGGAGGTCATTTAGTTGGCTCCCGAGAATTCTTTGTGCCGGGTGATGACCCAGCGGGCGATCATGTTCACGGCCAGGGTGATGACGAACAGGACCAGGCCGGCGGCGATCAGGGTGCTGACCTTGATGCCGCTGGCTTCCGGGAAGTTCAGGGCGATCTCTGCGGCGATGGTCTGGTTGCCGGACTGGATCAGGCTGGCGGTCAGGGCGCCGGAGGACAGGACCAGGGCAACGGCCATGGTCTCGCCCAGCGCGCGGCCCAGCCCCAGCATGACCGCGCTGATGATGCCAGGGCGGGCGAAGGGCAGCACGGCCATCTTGATCATTTCCCAGCGGGTGGCGCCGAGCGCCAGCGCCGCCTCCTCATGCAGTTTGGGGGTCTGCAGGAAGATCTCGCGGGACAGCGAGGTGATGATCGGCAGGACCATGACCGCCAGGACGATGCCCGCGGTGAGGATGGTCTTCCCGGTGGTGGAGGCGGGGCCCTCGAAGATGGGAAGCCAGCCCATGTTCTCCGCAAGCCACCCGTAGGCGGGGGAGATTTGCTTGGCCAGGAACGCTGCGCCCCAGGCGCCGTAGACCACGGAGGGGATGGCGGCGAGCAGGTCCACGACGTAGCCGAGTCCGGAGGCGAGTCGGCGCGGCGCGAAATGCGAGATGAAGAGCGCCACTCCAATGGCCACCGGGGTGGCGATCACCAGCGCGATGACGGCGGCGATGAGGGTCCCGATGACGATGGGCCAGATGTAGGCGAAGAAGCCTTGTCCGCCCTGGATCTTGTCAGCCGGCGCGGTCAGCGCGGGAATTGCCTGGACCACCAGGAAGAGTGCGACGCCGAAGAGGACGGCGAGGATCAGGCAGCCGGCGGCCAGCGCGGCTCCGGAGAAGACTTTGTCCCCGGTGCGGCCGGCGCCCTGTGTACTGGTCAGGGAGGTGGCGGTCATTCGACGGCCCTTCGATTCGTTGCTGGATTAAGGAAGCAGGGTGCAAAGCCAAGTTCCCCGCACTGCCTTCCGGCAGGCGGGGAACCCGGTTTTTGCAGCGATAGTTAGGACTTGACCTTGATCGAGTCGATGGCCTTGGCGGCCTTGGCTGCGAGGTCGGAGGACAGCGGAGCGGACTTGGCCGAGTCCGCAGCGGCCTTCTGGCCCTCAGCGGAAACTACGTAGTGCTCGAAAGCCTTGACCAGGTCAACGGTCTCCTGCTTGTCGTACGTGGTGCACAGGACGTGGAAGGACACCAGGACGATCGGGTAGGCGCCGGCGATGGTGGTCTTGCGGTCCAGCTTGATGGAGAGGTCGTTGGCGGCGCGGCCGTCAACGGGCTTGCCGGCGTCCACTGCCTTGGCGGCGGCATCGGCGGAGATCTTGGTGAAGGAATCGCCCACCTTGATCTGTGCAACGCCCATCTTGCCGCTCACGGCGGAGTCGTCAGCGTAGGTCACGGCACCCGGGGTGTCCGTCACGGTCTTGACCACGCCGGAGGTTCCCTTGGCGTTCTCGCCCTGCAGGCTGGCGGGCCATACACCGGCGGCCTTGTCGGTCCAGACGTCGGAGGCTGCGGCGGCCAGGTAGTCCGTGAAGTTCTGTGTGGTGCCCGAGTCGTCGGAGCGGTTCACCGGGGTGACCTTGAGGTCGGGCAGCGAGACGCCTGCGTTCAGGGCGGCGATCGCGGGGTCGTTCCACTTGGCGATCTGGCCGCGGAAGATCTTGGCAACGGTGGTGGCGTCCAGCTTCAGGTCGGTGACACCGGGAACGTTGAAGGCCACGGCGATCGGGGAGATGTAGACCGGGACGTTGATGGCGCCGTCAGGGCCGCAGACGGACTTGGAGGAGGCGTACTCGTCGTCCTTCAGGTAGGCATCCGAGCCTGCGAACTGGGCCGAGCCGTCGAGGATTGCCTTGCGGCCGGCGCCGGAGCCGTCCGGGGAGTACTGCACGCTGGCGCCGGAGTTGGCGGAGGCAAAGTTCGTCTTCCATGCATCCATGGCCGCACCCTGCGCGGAGGAACCGATGCCGGTCAGGGTGCCGGTGACCTTGGTGCCGGAGGAAGCCTGGTTGCCTGCAGGCGTGGTGCCCGTGGCGTTGTCTGAACCGCAGGCGGACAGCGCGAGTGCGCCCGCAGCGATAACAGCGATAGCCGCGTGGCGGCCGAAGCGAAGTGCCTTCACTAGATGTACCCCTTCCAGGGTTATTCAGGTGCGGGACAGGGACGGAGAGCCCTGCTGCGCGATGCGTACGTTGTGTACCTTCAAGAAAGCTATGGGCCGCAGGTAACGGGATGGGCTGTCCAAAGTGAACGGATGATTAACGACGGCGGGATATTGGCTGACAAATGCCGGGTCACCATTGCGCAGATCACACGTCCAGCCGTAGTGGACCCCACCCGGCAGTGGACGGGACCTGAATAGACTTGAACCCATGGCCATCCCAGCAGGACTCTCAGCAAGCCGGCGGTTCCTGCGCACCCGCGTCCGGACCGGTCTGATCCGCAGCCGCAACTCCTTTGTCCCCGCCATCCAGATGACGGTCTGCGCGGTGGGTGCCTACGCTTTCGCGGAGTACGTCCTGGGCCACTCCGGCCCCCTGTTCGCTGCCACGTCATCACTGATCGCCCTCGGTTTCTCGCGTGAGCCACGGCTGCGCAGGGTGATGGAAGTGGGACTTGGCTGCACCATTGGCATCGCGGTGGGCGACCTGCTCCTGCACTGGCTGGGCGGCGAAATCTGGGTGGCCGCCGTCGTGCTTCTCTTCTCCATCCTGCTGGCCCGGTTCCTGGACAGCGGAAACATCTTCACCACCCAATTAGCGCTGCAATCGCTGCTGGTGGTGCTGCTGCCGGCGCCCTCCGGCGGCCCGTTCACCCGAAGTATCGACGCCGTGGTGGGCGGCCTGTGCGCGTTGCTGGTGACCATCCTGGTACCAAAAGACCCCCGCCGGGAGCCGCGCCGCGACGTCCAGAAACTGCTGCATGAACTGGCCGAGGTCCTGCGCGAATGCGCGGGTGCACTGGTCAACAGCGACTCCACCCAGGCCTGGCATGCCTTGATCCGCGGCAGGAACTGCCAGCCCCTGGTGGACGCGATGCGCCAGTCCCTGCGGGCGTCCGGGGAGGTGGCCACGCTGGCGCCTGCCTACCGGCGGCACCGGGACGAACTGGACCGGCTCAAACAGTCGCTGGACTACATCGACCTGGCGCTGCGGAACAGCCGCGTCTTCGCGCGGCGGCTGACCAGCGCCATCAACCACACGGCGCTCTCGGACGAGGCCACGGACAGCATCGCCGGGGTGCTCCAGGAGACCGCTGCCGCCATTGATGAGCTCTCACTGGGACTGGCGGAAACGCACGACGGCGTCCGGCGCGCCCACCTGCGAACGGCCAGGCGCGACCTCAGCGAAATTGCGCTGCGGCTGCACCCGAAGCTGTTGGAGGTGCAGCGGCTGGAGGGCGAAACGGTGGTCATGCTGTTCCGGCCGCTGATGGTGGACCTGCTCGAGGCCACCGGCATGGACGCGGCCGAGGCCCGGGACGTCCTGCCCGCACTGTAGCTACGGGTGGGCGGATGGGGACCGATGTCGGTGCCCGCCACTAGGGTTGAACCCATGGCAACAAAGACTTCCCGGGCCTCCAAGGCGCCCGCCTACAAATGCGCCGAGTGCGGCTGGACCACCGCCAAATGGGTGGGGCGCTGTGGTGAATGCCAGGCGTGGGGCACGGTTGAGGAAACGGGCACAGCGGTGGCGCGGACCACCGCCGCCACAACGGTGGCGGAGCCTGCGCGGCGGATTGCGGACGTGGACGCCACCACCGCCGCGTTCCTGCCCACCGGGGTGGACGAGCTGGACCGCGTCCTCGGCGGCGGACTGGTTCCCGGCGCGGTCATCCTGCTGGCGGGCGAGCCCGGCGTGGGCAAATCCACCCTGCTGCTGGACGTGGCCGCCAAGTTCGCGCGCACCGCCCAGGACGTCCTCTATGTCACCGGGGAGGAGTCGGCCGCGCAGGTAAAGCTGCGCGCGGAACGGATCGACGCCGTCGCCGAATCCCTGTACCTGTCCGCCGAGACGGACCTGGGCCAGGCACTGGGCCAGGTGGAAAACATTGAGCCGCGGCTGCTGATCGTGGACTCCGTGCAGACCCTCAGCAGCGCCGACGTGGACGGCAGCGCCGGCGGTGTTTCCCAGGTGCGCGAGGTGGCGGCCTCCATCATTGCCGCGGCCAAGCGGCGGAACATGACCACCCTGCTGGTGGGGCACGTCACCAAGGACGGTTCCATCGCGGGCCCGCGCTTGCTGGAACACCTGGTTGACGTGGTGTGCCAGTTCGAGGGCGAGCGGCATTCCCGGCTGCGGCTGCTGCGCGCAGTGAAGAACCGGTACGGACCCACCGATGATGTGGGCTGCTTCGACCTCAATGAAAACGGGATCGAGGGCCTGGCTGATCCCAGCGGGTTGTTCGTCAGCCGCACCAAGGAGCCGGTTTCGGGAACCTGCATCACCGTCACCATGGAGGGACGCCGCCCCCTGCTCGCAGAGGTTCAATCGCTGCTGGCCGAAAGTCCCAACGCGCAGCCCCGCCGGGCCACGAGCGGCCTGGACAGTTCACGGGTCTCAATGTTGCTTGCCGTACTGCAGCAGCGCGCCGGAACCATGTTGCACAAGGACGATTCCTACGTTGCCACCGTTGGCGGCGTCAAGCTCAGTGAACCCGCTACGGACCTTGCGGTGGCCCTTGCCGTGGCGTCTGCCAAGGCCCGCAAGCCCCTGCCCATCCGGCTGATCGCCTTCGGCGAGGTGGGGCTCGCCGGTGAAGTCCGGCCGGTACCGGGGATCAACCAGCGCATCCAGGAGGCCCACCGGCTGGGATTCACGCATGCAGTGGTTCCCGCAAGCCACACGGGACCGGGCCCGGTGCCTGCCGGTTTCTCGGTGCGGGAAGTGGAACACCTGACGGAGGCGCTGAGCCTCTTGATCGGATAGCCGCTGCCAGTAGCGCAATCTATCGTGAGAACCTGCATCCACCCGGGTACTGTGGCTGCAGGACCTTCTTGCAGACGGGGGCATGACATTTCTGTGCTGGGGGCAGCGTGGTAATCCGGGAACAGCAAGGCAACACCGATGTGCGCGTCCGGGCGCGCAAAACGATGCCGGAACCTGTGGTGTCAGATCGTCTGGATGGGCTCTTCGGCGGCCTCAGCGCCCGCAAGCGGGTGATGGCCAGCCAATTGCCGGTAACGGTGACCGTGGGACTAGTGGTGATCGCCGCGGCGATTTTTAGCCCGGAGACTTTGTCGGACCCCATGTTTGAGATGGCGTTGTTGTTCCACTTGGCCATCCTCTGCTGTTGCATGGCCGTTCCCTGGTCAAGCCTGCCGGGACCGGCCTTCGCGGTGATTCCGGTCCTTGACTGCCTTGCCATCGGATTCACCCGGGAGGCAGGTGGACCTGCCTTCAATGTCCTCAGCCTTATGCTGGTGTTTCCGGTCATCTGGCTCTCGGCCCAACTCCGGAAGTTCCTGCCAGTGCTGGCCATTGTGGCCACCATCCTAAGCACCGTTGTCCCCTCTTCATTTCGGGGGGAACCGCCAGCGGGCGACTCCATGATCCGCACGATCTTCCTGCCCTTGGTCATGTCCGTCATCGCCGTAACGGCCCACGTCGTGTCCACCACCATCTACCGCCAGCGCGTAAAACTGATGGACAGCGAGTATCACCTTGGCCGGACGCTGGACGAAAGCGTCCGGCGCCAGAACCTGCTTGATGCAGTACTCGGGGCCGTGGGCGTGGGCGTCTGGGTGGTGGACCGCAAAGGCAACACGGTGCTGACGAACAGGACCCTTCAGTCCGATCCCGCCCTTGCAGGCCTTGTTGAACCACGTGGCGAAAAAAACCAGCTGCTGGCGGCAGACCGCACCACCCCCGTCCCTGCCGGGTCGCTTCCGGCTGAGCGCGCGGCAGCCGGGGAGGCGTTCATGGACGAGCTCTACTGGGCCGGACCCGCGGACGGCCAGCGCGCCTACTCTGTAAGTTCCCATGGCTTTCCTGCCGCAGGCGGCCAGGAGGCCGGCGGGGTCATCACCTTCGCGGATGTGACCGACCTGATCGGCGCGCTGGCAGCAAAGGACGACTTCGTAGCCACCGTTTCGCACGAGCTGCGAACTCCCCTGACATCAATACTCGGTTACCTGGAACTGGTCCTGGACGAGCCTGGCCACGACGACATCCGGGCGGAGCTGCTGGTGGTCCGGCGCAACGCTGACCATTTGATGAGCCTGGTCAATGACCTCATTGCCGTGGCCTCGGAGCGCGTGGAACTGTCCCTGGAGGAGACGGACCTTGCCCAGTTGGTGACCCGTGCGGTGGATGCCGCCCTTCCCCGCGCGGCCGGGAACGGCCTGCAGGTGAAGCTCGAGGTGGAACAGCCCCTGCCTGTCCGTGCAGACCCGGCCAGGATCAGCCAGGTTCTTCACAATCTGCTGTCCAACGCCGTCAAATACTCCCCGGACGGTGGACTCATCACCGCCACCGCCACCAGGACCGAGGCCGGGCTTGTCTGTTCCATCACGGACACCGGCGTGGGCATGAGCGAGGAGGAGCAGGAACAGGCGTTTACCAAGTTCTTCCGCTCCGCACGGTCGCGGTCGACAGCCATCCCGGGGGCGGGCCTGGGATTGCCGGTCAGCAAAACCATTGTGGAGGGCCACGGTGGATCGATCAGCCTGGCCAGTAAACCCGGCGCGGGCACCAGCGCCACCTTCATCCTGCCGGAATCCTGAGCAGCCCGGGCGGGTTCCCGGCGGGACCTTCCCAAAGCTCCGGCCGGTACACCGGTACGCCGGTAACCCCGGCCGGAGGTCGCGGTCAGGAATCGGCGCCGGTCAACCAGCTGGAAACGTCACTGCGCAGCACCATAAGCGGGCCGCCGGTTGAGCTGACGTTGCCGTTGGCAACGTAGTAGCCGCGGCCCGATCCTGTTCCTCCGGCGGCGCGGTCCAGTGCTTCCACCAGGTGCCGCGGCAGGTGGCCCTGCGGACCAAGGCTACGGAGTTCAGCAACTTCCTCCGGCGTGAGCCGTCCCAAAACCTCAGCAATATTGGCCATGACCGGGTCCCTTCGAGCAGAGTGCCTGAAGGAATAACCTAAAGCAGGGCCGTGAATACAACGTTAACGGCGGACGGCAATTACGCGTCATCAACAGCAGCCAAGGAGGGGACCCATGCCGGTTCGAAGTGCAGGGATCCTGCTGTACCAGCGGCCTCCGGGCCAGGCGCCCGGCGCCACCGATGGGCTGCAGGTATGGATCGCCCACATGGGCGGCCCGTTCTGGAGCCGCAAGGACGCCCACGCCTGGTCCATCCCCAAAGGCGAGTATTCCGACGGCGAGAATGCCCAGGCCGCGGCGCTGCGCGAGTTCGCCGAGGAAATGGGCGTTCCCGCCCCTGAGGCCGAATATCGCTTGTTGGGCGAATTCCGGCAGTCATCGGGAAAAGTCATTGCCGTTTTCACGGCCCACGCCGGGTTTGCTCCGGAAGCCATCCGCAGCAACACATTCCCCCTTGAATGGCCCAAGGGATCCGGGAAAATCCAGCACTACCCCGAGATCGACGACGCCCGGTGGTTCACGGAGCAGGAGGCCCGGCTCAAACTCGTGAAAGGCCAGCTGCCCATCCTGGATGCGCTGCTCAAGGACCTTTCGCTGGCCTAAGGACATAAGGAGGAGCTTCGCTGCCGTCTTTGGCGCCCGCGGACGTTATGATGCCTGACTAAGCCAAAGTCTTCATCTCTTGATACCCGGAAGGCATCATGTTTACCTTCGACCAGTTGGCCGGTTTCATCGCCGTAGCGGAGGAACTGCACTTCGGCAGGGCGGCCGAGCGCCTGAACATGACGCAGCCTCCCCTGAGCCGGCAGATCCAGAAACTGGAGAAGATCGTCGGGGCCGAGCTGCTGGAGCGGGACAACCGGAAGGTGGAGCTAACATCCGCCGGCCGGACGTTCCTGGACGAGGCGCGCCGGCTCATGGCACTGGCGGAACGCGCACCGGCAACTGCCCGCCGGATCGCCTCCGGAAGGGCCGGCGTCCTGCGCATCGGCTTCACGGCGGCCAGCGGGTTCAGCATCCTGGGCCCGGTGCTGGACGAGCTGTCACGCATCATCCCCGACGTCGATATCGAACTGCAGGAACTGGTCACCGGCGAGCAACTGACCGGCCTCCTGACAGGCGAGCTGGATCTGGGCCTCGCCCGGCCGCCCTTCGACCAGGCCACCTTTGACTCGCGCCTGCTTTACCGGGAATCCATGGTGCTTGCAGTACCCGAGGGTCACCCGCTCTCGCTGCTGGACCGGCCGGTCACCGCGGACGATCTCAGCGACGAGCCGCTGATCATGCACTCCCCCACCCAGGCCCGGTACTTCTACGACCTCGTCGTGCGCATGTTCCCCGTCCGGCATGCCAACGTGGTGCACACGGTCAGCCAGATCCTGACCATGGTGTCCCTGGTGGCGGCGAAGCGCGGGCTGGCATTCGTCCCGCATTCGGCCACCATGCTGGGCATCCACGGTGTGGGATTCCTTCCGCTCGAGGGCGGGAGCCGCGAGCAAGTGGAACTGCATGCCCTGTGGAACCGGCGGATCACCAACCCCGCACTTTCCCGTCTCCTGCGGGACCTGGAATTCGCCAGAGGGTAAGGCCACCCCCGGGCCGGCCTCCGGCGCCGAAAGCGTCCGGCTCCCGCTATGCCGTCAAGGTATCAAAGCATCTAGAAATGCACTTGGACAGGCATCAGCGAGGGTTCTTACGCTGGAGGGAAACCATCCAGCCTGCCGCCCGCGGCACACACACCGGAGGAACCCGTGGCCAAGTACACACCCCAGGAACTGGCGGACACGCTCAAAGAAGGGCTGCTGTCCTTTCCCGTGACCTCCTTCGACGCGAACCTGCAGTTCGACGAAGAGAACTACCGCAAACACCTGGCGTGGCAGGCAAGCTTCCCGGTCGCCGGCCTGTTCGCTGCCGGCGGCACCGGCGAAGGCTTCTCCCTCACCCCTGCCGAGTCGGAACGGGTGGTGCGCACCGCCGTCGACGAAGTAGGAGCACGGGTCCCCGTGCTGGCTTCGGCCGGCGGGTCCACCGCCCAGGCCATCGAAAACGCCAAGGCGGCCGAAGCCGCCGGCGCCGAAGGCATTCTGCTGCTGCCGCCCTACCTGACCGAAGCGGATCAGGCCGGGCTGGCAGAGCACGTCAGCGCCGTTTGCCGCGCAACGTCGCTCGGCGTCATCATCTACAACCGTGCCAACGCCATCTACAAGGACACCACCGTGGCAACCCTGGCCGAGCGGCACCAGAACCTGATCGGATTCAAGGACGGCGTGGGAGACCTGGAACACGACGCCCGCGTCTACGCCAAGCTCGGCGACCGGCTCTTCTACCTGGGCGGCCTGCCCACCGCCGAAACCTTCGCCCTGCCCCTGCTGCAGCTGGGCATGAGCACCTACTCCAGCGCCATGTACAACTTCGTCCCGCAGTTCGCGCTGGATTTCTACCAGGATGTCCGCAACAACGACCGCGCCGCAGTCAACAAGAAGCTCAACGGGTTCGTGATCCCGTACCTGGACATCCGGGACCGTGTGAAAGGCTATTCGGTGTCCATCGTGAAGGGCGGCCTGGACGCCATCGGCCGTTCGGCAGGGCCGGTACGCACGCCGCTGCAGAACCTGGCCCCGCAGGACCTCGCGGACCTCACGGCCCTGATCGCCACCATTTCCTGACCGTCAGACAGCACCACTCCCACCACAGGAGGAACCCATGACCCTCACCGGACATTCACTCATCGCCGGCCGGACGGTTACCGGCGAAGGCAAGACCACCACCGGCTTCAACCCCGCTACCAACCAGGCCCTGGAACCGGCCTATTCCCTGCTCACCGCGGAGCAGCTCAAGGCCGCCACGTCCGCAGCCAAGGAAGCATTCCCCTCCTTCAGCGCCCTCGACCCGGAAACCCACGCCGCGTTCCTCGAAGCCATCGCGGACAACATCGAGGCCATTGGTGATGAGCTCATCGCGCGCGCCGGGCAGGAAACCGGCCTGCCGGCGGCGCGGCTCCAGGGTGAGCGTGCCCGCACTACCGGCCAGCTGCGCCTCTTCGCCGGCGTGGTCCGCCAGGGCGATTTCCGCGGGGTCCGGATCGACCCCGCCCTCCCCGACCGCACGCCGCTCCCCCGTGCCGATATCCGCCAGCGCCAGATCCCGCTCGGCCCGGTGGCAGTGTTCGGCGCCAGCAACTTCCCGCTGGCCTTTTCGACGGCGGGCGGAGACACCGCTTCGGCCCTCGCCGCAGGCTGCCCGGTGGTCTTCAAAGCCCACAACGCCCACCCCGGCACCAGCGAACTCGTAGGCCAGGCCGTCACCAAGGCCGTCAAGGACGCAGGCCTGCACCCCGGCGTGTTCTCCCTGATCTACGGCCCCGGCGCCAGCATCGGCCAGGCCCTCGTCGCGGACCCCGCCATCAAGGCTGTCGGGTTCACCGGCTCCCAGACGGCCGGCGTCGCCCTCATGCGCACGGCCGCCGCACGCCCGGAACCCATCCCGGTCTACGCCGAAATGTCGTCCCTGAACCCCGTCTTCGTCTTCGAGGGCGCCCTCGAAGACGGCGACGTCGAGGCACTGGCCCAGCAGTACGTCGCCTCCGTCACGGGCAGCTCAGGCCAGCTCTGCACCTCCCCCGGCCTGCTGTTCGCCCCCGCAGGCGAGCCGGGAGACAAACTCGCAGCCGCCGTCGGACGCGCCATCGCCGCCAGTACCGGCCAGACCATGCTCACCGAAGGTATCGCCACGTCCTGGAACACCGGAACCGAGGCACTCAGCTCGGCCGCCGGCGTCGAACTCATTGGCCAAGGCACCCCCGGCCCAACCGAAAACGCCCCGGCGCCGGCCATCTTCGGCACCGGTGTGGACCAGTTCACCGCCAACCACGTCCTGCACCAAGAGATCTTTGGCGCCGCGTCCCTGGTGATCCGCTACAACAGCGTTGAGGACCTGCTGCAGGCTGCTTCCCGGATTGAGGGCCAGCTCACCGCATCGCTGCAGCTCACCGAAGAGGACTACCCGACCGCGGCACGCCTGATCCCCGTACTCGAACAGAAGGTGGGCCGCATCATCGTCAACGGCTGGCCCACCGGCGTGGAAGTAGGCCACGCCATGGTCCACGGCGGCCCCTTCCCCGCCACCTCTGACAGCCGCACCACCTCGGTGGGAACCTTGGCGATCACCCGTTTCCTCCGCCCGGTGGCCTACCAGAACCTGCCCCAGGAACTACTCCCCGAAGCACTTCAGGACGCCAACCCCTGGCACCTGAACCGGCGGATCGACGGCGCCATGGCCGCCGCCGCGGAGGCAGCAGCGTTGGGCGCGTAACCTACGCGCGGGTAAGGACCAGGGCCACGCTGTGGCCGCCAAAACCGAAGGCGTTCACCAGCCCTGCCGGGGCAAAGCCCGGCGGAAGCCGGTGGGTGCCTTCGGTGACTACGTTAAGGTCCACTTCCGGGTCCTGAGCTTCCACGTTCAGTGTTCCCGGGACCTGGCCGGTCCGCAGGGCTTCGAGGACCACGACGGCGGCAAGCGCACCGGCACCGCCCAGCAGGTGGCCGGTGTGCCCCTTGGTGGAGGTGACGGGCACGTCAGCGCCGAAAACCGCGTTGATTGCCTGGCCTTCCAACCGGTCACCCACGGGCGTGGAGGTGGCGTGCGCATGGACGAACCCGATGTCCTCCGGCTGCATCGCGGCGGAGTCCAGCGCCTTCTGCATGACCCGGCGCTGCATGGCAGGATCGGCGGCCACGATGTCGTTGGCGTCGGAAGTCACCGCGCCACCGGCCACGGCCCCCAGCACGGCGGCACCTCGGGCACGTGCGTGGGCCTCGCTCTCCAGCACCACCACCGCGGCGCCTTCTGCCAGCACAAAGCCATCCCGGCCGCCGTCGAACGGGCGGGAGGCAAGCTGCGGATCACCGGAGCGCGTGGACAGGGCACGGATCTGCGAAAAGCCGCTGATCACGAGGTCGTTCACTGAGGCGTCCACCCCGCCCGCAATCACGACGTCGGCCGCGCCGGAGCGGATCATTTCGGCTGCCTGGACAATCGCCTCAGCCCCGGAGGCGCAGGCGCTGACGGGCGTCCGGGCGCCACCGCGGGCGCCAAGGTCGATGGAAACCCAGGCGGCGGGTCCATTGACCATCAGCCGGGTGAGGGTGTGCGGGGACACCTTGCGCGGGCCGGAGCGGGCCAGCGTGCGGTCCTGCTCAAGGGTAGAGCCAAGCCCGCCGTAGGCAGAGCCAATCACCACGCCGAACCGCTCGGGGTCCACGTCCGGGGCACCGGCCTGGGTCCAGGCTTCCCGCGCCGCAATCAGCGCCAGCTGGCCGCAACGGTCCATCCGCTTCATCTCACGGGTGCTCAGGTGCTCCGAAAGGTCTGCCGTGACCTGCCCGGCGATCTTGACCGGCAACTGCTCCGCCCAGTCCTGGGTCAGCGCCGCAATGCCGGAGCGCCCGTCCAGCAGGGCCTCCCAGGTTTCCTTGACGGTGGAACCGAGCGGGTTGATGGTGCCGGCGCCGGTGACCAGGACGCGTGGTTGGCTTGCGGTCATCACGGCTACTTCGCCGGGTTGTGCGTGCCGATGGGCACGAGCGTCAGGTCCGGGTGGTTCTTCTCGATCCGCCGCAGCGCCCAGACGTCGTTGAACAAGGCGAGGTATTCGCCGTCGGACCGCAGGAGCACCTCCGCGCCCGGCACGTTGGCCAGGGCGGGCATGGCGTCCGCCGTCGAAATCCGAGCCAGGGAGTACGGCAGGCGTTCCAGGCGCATGGGGGCGCTGAAGTCGTGCGCCATGCGGTCCTCCACCACTTCGAACTGCATGGGTCCGACGGCGGCGAGCACCGGCGCCTGGTCGCCGCGGAGGTCGGAGCGGAGCAGCTGGATAACGCCCTCATGCTCGAGCTGTTCGATGCCGCGGCGGAACTGCTTGAACTTGCTGGGGTCCTTGGACCGCGCCACCTGGAAGTGCTCCGGGGCGAACAGCGGGATGGCCGGGTATTCCACCGCTTCCTCCAGGAACAGGCTGTCGCCCACCCGCAGTGAGGAAGCGTTGACCAGGCCCACCACGTCGCCCGGGTAGGCCTCGTCGATGACCTCGCGTTCGCGGCCGAAGACCTGCTGCGCGTACTTGGTGGCGAAGGATTTGCCGGTGCGCGTCTGGGTAACCACCATGCCGCGCTCGAAGACGCCGGAGCAGACGCGGATGAAGGCGACATGGTCGCGGTGCGCCTTGTTCATGCCGGCCTGGACCTTGAACACGAAGCCGGAGAACGGGGCTTCCACCGCGCGGGGCTTGCCGTCGATGTCCGGCCTGGGAGCCGCGGGCGGGGCGAAGTCCACCAGCGCGTCCAGCAGTTCTTTGACGCCGAAGTTGAGTGCGGCCGAACTGAACAGGATGGGGGTGGCCTTGCCGGCGTGGAAGGCGTCAACGTCGAACTCGAGGTTGGACTCGATCACCAGTCCGGCCTCGTCGACGGCGTCGGACCAGTTGCTGCCCTGGTTTTCCGCGGCTTCCTCGGGAGTGAAGTACTCCGTGATGGCGATCTGTGCGCCGGCGTTGTTTCGCTGGAACCTGGCGAAGCGGTCATTGCGCAAGTCCCAGACGCCACGGAAATCACCCGAGATGCCCACGGCCCAGGTCAGCGGCATGGGCTGCAGGCCGGTGCGCTCGGTGATCTCATCCATCAGGGCCAGGGCGTCCAAGCCTGGCCGGTCCCACTTGTTGATGACGGTGATGATGGGCAGGTTGCGCTGCTTGCAGACCTCGAAGAGCTTCATGGTCTGGGTTTCCAGGCCCTTGGCGGCGTCCACCAGCATCACGGCGCAGTCGACGGCGGCGAGCACGCGGTAGGTGTCCTCGGAGAAGTCAGCGTGGCCGGGGGTGTCCAGCAGGTTGATGACCGTATCGCGGTAGGAGAACTGCAGCGCCGCCGAGCTGATGGAGATGCCGCGGTCCTTTTCCATCTGCATCCAGTCAGAGACCGTTTCCCTGCGGTTGGCCTTGCCGCTGGAGGCCCCGGCCGTGCCGATGACCTTTGCGTGCAGCGCCAGCGCTTCGGTGAGCGTGGACTTGCCGGCGTCCGGGTGGGAAATGACGGCGAAGGTCCTGCGGCGGCCCGCTTCCTTGTGAATCTCGGAGATCCGGGCGGGGGTCAGGACATCTTGGGACACGGTGCTACTTTCGCTGCGGTTGTGGCTGCCCAGGGGCCTGTCGGGTGGTGCGCTGCGACTCAAGGGCGGGAATATCATTGGCAAGCGGCCAAAGTACAAGTTTATCGCAGGGCCGCAAACGAGACCCGTCCCGCTTAACGAGTGCGAAACCGGACGTTCAAGGCCGTGAAATGCGCAGCGGCTAGCTTGGGCGGATGATGCAAGGTCCCACCTTCTCCGGCAACCTCTTCTTCGATCCGCTGGCCACCAACCTCGGCAATAACCTCGTGGCAGGCCTGGCCACCGCAGGGCCTGCCGACCCGGATTCCGCCCGGCAGCCCGGGGCGGCGCGGAAGCGCGGAGTCCAGTCGGCGGCCGAACACAGGGCGCTGCGGGCAGCTTCCCTATTTAAAGTGAGCAGTGACCTGGAGCGGATGCTCAGGGAGCGTAAACGCTGAAGTTCCCACCGCCGTGCTGCGGTAACGGCATGATGTGTTCATGCGCAGCATCGAGTTGGTCTTCGATGGCCCCACCGATTCCCTGGTCAGGGCCGACTGGGCGCGGCTTGCGGCCGTCGGCCTCCCGAGCCTGGCGGCCCACTCCTCCCCCAGCAACAGCCCGCACATCACGCTGGCTGCAGGCACTGAACTGGAGGCAGGACCGGATGGACCCTGGGAGCAGTTGCCACTGGACGTGACGTTTTCCGGCGCAATCATTTTTCCCGCGGGCACGGGGAAGTACGTCCTGGCCCGCTCGGTCCTGCTTGATCCTGCCCTCCTGGACCTGCACCGCGCCCTGCACCGGGACTTGTCCGGGGCGCTTCCGCTGACGCGTCCGGGGGCCTGGACGCCGCATGTCACCATTGCCCGCCGCATTGCCGGGCATCAGCTCGGAACAGCGATGGACCTGCTGGACCTGCGTGTCGAGGGCCGGTGCACCGGCGCCAGGCTCTGGGACGGAAGCACCAGGACCGTGACGCCCCTGGGCAACGGATCCTCCTGAGCAGGGCCAAGGCCCCGGGTCCACGGGTGGGAAAGTGCCCTCACGGCCGCGGCCCCGTCGGGCACTTTTCCGGCTGTTCCGTGCACCCCCTAATGGGGCACTTTGGGGCTTGCCCGTGCGGAAGTGGCGTTTCTTACCCCTATCATTGAGCTTGCGGGAATCAGCGCACTTTTTGATCCTGCCGGCCAATTGCGGATGCCGGCATTCCCGCGGTCGGCGGTCCGCACCTTTGAAGGGAAACACCTATGGCGCGGAGCCCCGAAGAATCCCTGCGGGCCACTCTGGGCAGGGTGGCCCCCGGAACGCCCCTCCGCGACGGCCTGGAACGCATCCTCCGCGGGCGTACCGGCGCGCTGATCGTCCTGGGCTCTGACCGCACCATCGATTCCATCTGTTCCGGCGGCTTCGATATCGGGATCGAGTTCTCGCCCACCCGCCTGCGCGAGCTGGCCAAGATGGACGGCGCCATCATCTGCGACAAGGACGCCGGCAACATCCTGCGGGCCGCCGTCCAGCTGGTCCCGGATTCGAGCATCGAAACGCAGGAATCCGGAACCCGGCACCGCACCGCTGAGCGGGTGGCCAAGCAGACCGGTGTCCCCGTGATCTCCGTGAGCCAGTCCATGCAGATCATCGCCCTCTACGTCAACGGCCTGCGGCACGTCCTGGAGGGATCCGAAAACGTGCTGGCCCGCGCCAACCAGGCCCTTGCCACGCTTGAGCGCTACCGCGCCCGGCTGGATCAGGTCACCAGCTCGCTCTCGGCCCTGGAGATTGAGGCCATGGTGACGGTCCGGGATGTGGCCGTGACCTTGCAGCGGCAGGAAATGGTCCGCCGCATCTCCGAGGAAATCTCCCAGTATGTCCTGGAACTCGGCGAAGACGGCCGGCTTCTATCCCTCCAGCTCGACGAGCTCACGGTGGGCCGCGGCCCCGGCAGCGACGTGATCATCCGCGACTACGCCAGCCCCAACGCGTCCGCGGATGACATCGAGAAGGCCGTCAGCGAACTGGTGAACCTGGGGCCAACGGAATTGATCGACCTGGGCAAGATTTCGGCGATCGTGGGATTCGCCGGCGGCGAGGCCAACCTCGATGCCGTAGTGCAGCCGCGCGGCTACCGGCTGCTGTCCGGCCTGAAGGCAGTTCCCAAGGCCGTGGCTGACCGCCTGGTGGACCATTTCGGTGGACTGCAGTTCCTGATGGCCGCCACCATTGATGACCTGATGACCGTGGACGGCATCGGTGACCAGCGCGCCCGCACCGTCCGCGAAGGCCTGAGCCGGATGGCCGAAGCGAGCCTCCTGGACCGCTTCCTCTAAACATCACCCCGGCTCCCGCGCACCGGGCAATCCCCGCGGCTTTCCCCCATCGATTGCTCCGTACCTGCCGTTTTCAGCCCTGAAAGCCACAAAGGGCCCACGCCGGGAGGGTTCCCTGGCCGAGCTTGCGAGGCGAGGGAACCGGTGGGGAGCAATCGATGGACGGTGGGGGTCAGTTCAGCTGGAACACGGCCTTCGGACTGGCCCGCGAGCCCAGCTTGGCGGTGAAGATGTAATACGCCCCGCCCCCACCGGGTGCTGCAGCAACGGCCTTGCAGCCATCGGCGCTGCGGTTCCTGCCCCACGGGAAGTTCGCAGTTTCGCTGGCGCCGGGGGCAAGGACCTTCTCCAGGTCCTCGCTTGACGCCTGGCAATCCTTGGAAGAGAAGATCCGGTCCGAGCCGCTGGTCACCAGGAACTCCATTTGCGAGGTTCCCATGTTGATCTCGCACGGCACTGTGCCGCCGTTGGTGACCTTCAGCGTGAGCATCGGGTTTTCGCCCGGACCATATGCGGCCTTGTCGGTGGAGGCCGTCACCGTCACCAGGTTCTGGTTGCAGGTGGGTGTTGCGGCAGCAGTGGGCGACGGCGGTGCGGAGGGCGTCGCGGAAGGGGTGGCGGACGGTGCCGGGGAGGCAGCCGGGTCAACGGAGGAAGGCTGGGTTGATGAAGCCTGTTGGGAGCCGCCCTTGAAGGCTGCGGCCAAGGCGAAGCCGCCCACCACCAGGGCAATCACCAGGAGCAGGGCGCCGCCGGCAACCAGCCGCCGGCGACGATAGACGGCGGGGCTCGGCTTCCGGACGCTGCTGGAACCGGATGCCGTGCCGCGTGCTGAAGAATTGCCTTGCCTGCCCATCCTCCTAGGCTAGGGAACGCCTCCGCTTCTGCACCGCCACCACGCCGCCGCGCCGCCATCGCTCTGGTCACAACCGGTTTTCAGCGCGCCCGAACCCATCAACTACAGTGTTGGAATCGACACTCAAACCACCTCCACCAACCCTGCCATGCCCGGCCCGGATGGCCTGCGGCTGCTCCATCACCGGATCAACGACTGGTTCGCAGGCGTCGCCCGCGATCTTCCCTGGCGCGAGCCTGACTGCTCACCCTGGGGCGTACTGGTCAGCGAGATCATGCTGCAGCAGACCCCCGTGGTGCGGGTCCTTCCCATTTGGCACGAGTGGCTCAAGCGCTGGCCCACCCCGGCCGGCCTGGCCGGCGAACCGGCCGGAGAAGCCGTGCGGTCCTGGGGCAGGCTGGGCTACCCCCGGCGGGCACTCCGGCTGCATGCCGCGGCCACGGCAATCGTGCAGGATCATGGCGGGAAGGTCCCGGACACGTATGCGGACCTGTTGGCGCTTCCCGGGGTGGGCAGCTATACGGCGGCGGCGGTGGCCGCCTTCGCGTACGGCCGCCGGGAAACAGTGGTGGATACCAACATCCGGCGGGTGCACGCCCGGCTGGTCTCCGGCGTCGCCCTTCCCGCCCCGGCGCTCACCGCGGCGGAGATGCGCCTGGCCGCGGCACTGCTGCCGGACGACGCCGACACTTCCGTGCGCTGGAACGCTGCGGTCATGGAGCTGGGGGCGCTGGTGTGCACGGCCAGGGCACCCAAGTGCACCGCTTGCCCGGTGAAAGATTCCTGCGCGTGGCTCGCGGCGGGTGAGCCGCCGCCGTCGTACGTGCCTAAAGGCCAAGCCTGGCACGGGACCGACCGGCAGGTCCGCGGCGCCGTCATGGCCGTCCTGCGGCTGGCTGACGCGCCCGTGCCGCCTGACATGTTCCAGCGTGAACCCGCCGATCTCGGCTACGCCCCGGAAGGCGTCGGCGTGCCCCTTGCCGCCCTTCACCGGCTCAACTCCGCGCCCGAGCAGCTGGAACGGGCGCTGGCCGGGTTGCTGGCGGACGGTCTGGCAGAGATGCACGACGGCGGTTACCGCCTCCCGGCCTGACGCGCCCGGCACGCGGAACGGGGATGGCATACTTCTTGGTGACCGGAACCGGGGGAAGCCATGAAGATCATTCTGTACATCGTGTGGGCCTTGTTTGTTGCCGCCGCCGTAGTCGCGCTGGTGCGCTCGGTCCGCAAAACCAGGCAGCAGGAACAACTGATGGCGGCCTGGCCCAAGACGCAGGCCACCGTGACCGGCAGTACTACGGGTTGGACCAGCGGTGTGGGCGGGTCCAACCGGAACCTCCGGTATTACCCCACCTACCAGTTCACGGACCCGCAGGGCACCCTGTTCATGGGCAAGTCCGAGGTCTCCCTTGCGGAGCAGCCTGTGCCCGGATCGTTGCTGGAGGTGGCGTACAACCCGGCGAACCCCAACCAATCGCTCCAAGTCTCCTCATCGTCCCGACTCGCACTCGGGTGCCTGATTCCGTTCTTCGCCGTCTTTGCGATCGTCCTGTTCTGGTTCATCGGCATTTTCCCGGTGGGCTAGGGATGTGGGCGCGTAACGATGTTGCCGCCAATCCGTGAGGGGCGGCCCCGTGCCGCCACCTCCGGACGTAGCCTGAAGGCATGGGCAGGCCCGGGCTTCTCTTGGCTTTGATAACCGCAGCGGTGTCCCTCTCTGCGTGCGGGCCCACCGCGAGCGCCTGCCCGGCAATTGCGCAGGCCACCGCTGTTTCCGTCACGGTCAGCGCGGACTACGCTCCGCAGATCAACAGGCTGCATCTCCGCGCCTGCCAGGACGGCGCCTGCAAGGAGGCCGACCTCGAACTGCGTCCCGGCAGCGCCTCCATTGACCAAGGCTGCGCCGGTGAGGTCTGTTCCGCCACGGCCTCGCCCGACGGCACCAGAGTGGGGATACTCATGCTGGAAACCCTGACGGAATCACCTATGGCCCTAACCGCTTCCGGTATGGCCACGGACGGATCTGCGTTGCCTGTGCGGACCCTCGATTTCCACCCGCAGGCGGCCTATCCCTTCGGGGAGCAATGCGGGAAGGTCGTGTCGGCGTCGGTCACGCTGGACAGCTCAGGGCTTCATCCGCGCACCTGACATTCCATGGGCTAGAACAGCGCGGGCTGGCTGAAGGCTTCCCCTGCCGGCGTTCCGGGCTCCCCGCCGCTGTCCACCGGTTCAGCGCTCCATTCGAACCCGAGTTCCGCGAGCAGCTCCTCTACGGATATCTGGCCATCCAGGACTTCGATATCCGGGGAGTTCTCTGCAGGCGGCCGTTCCATGGCATCGAGCTTATTCCCAGGAAAGCACGCAGGCCTCCGGAACACACCGCGGAGCACTGGATTGGAGCGTCACGGTTCACCGAAGCCGGACTGAACAAGGCCGCCCACATAATTCACTGCCCGTTCGGCATCCGTGCCCCAGGCTTCCACATGCAGGACCGAGCCCTTGCCGGCGCCAAGGGTCATCAGGCCCGTCATGGAGGCGCCGTCCACCCCGTTGATGGTCACTTCCGCGTCAAGGGCGGACAGGCCGCCCGCCATTTTCGCGGCAGGCCGGGCGTGCATGCCGGCCTGGTTTACCAGTTCGAAGTCGCCGGTGCAGTCCGGTGGCGTGCCGGCGCCCGGCCGCTCTCCCGCGACCTCCGCGGAACCTGGCTCCGGTTGGCGGGCCGGACACCGCGCGGCCTCAGCGGCCTGTTTGACTGCCTGCACGTCCGCCCCGCCCTGCGCGGCCACCGCTGCGGCAACGAGGCCTTCCACCAGGGGTGCATCCGCGAGCAGGACGCCTTCGGGATTTCCCAGGAACTCGAGAGCCGATTCGGCGGTCATCACGGCTGATCCCAGGTCCGTGAGGACCACAGCCCCGTCTCCGCCGGCCTGTTCCAGGGCGGCAAGGACTTTTTCCAGGCTGGTGCCGATCCTGCCGTCGTCAGTGCCCCCGGCAGGCAGGAGCACGACGTCAGGTGCCATCTGGGCGGCAAGCTCTATGGCGCCGTCGGCAATTTTTGCGCTGTGGGACACCACTACGATGCTCACGGTCACGCAGCCGCCCCGACTGCCGCGCGCAGGATCAGCGCACTGGATACGGCCCCGGGGTCCCGGTGCCCGGCGCTGCGGTCGCCCAGGTAGCTGGCGCGTCCCTTGCGGGCGATGAGCGGATCGGTGGCAACAGCACCGGCCTCGGCAGCCTCCGCAGCGGCCACGAGGACGCTGAGGAGGTCCTCGCTGCCGCCGTCCGCGGCGGCACGGGCAGCGTCAACCGCTGGTGTCCATGCATCCACCATGGTCTTGTCCCCGGGCTCCGCCTTCCCGCGCGCCACGATCCCGTCCCGGGCGGCTGCCAGCGCATCGGCCCACGCGGACGGACCAATCTCAGCGGCATCACCCACGGCGGTGGCGGCACGAAGGAACGCGGTGCCGTAGAGGGGGCCGGCAGCACCGCCCACCTTGGACATCAGGGTCATAGCCGTCATCTTCAAAGCCGCACCGGGCGTCTCCGGGATGGATTCGTCCAACTTGGCCAGGACAGCCTGGAAGCCGCGGTCCATGTTCTCACCGTGGTCCGAGTCCCCGATCGCCCTGTCCAGTTCGATCAGTTCAACCCGGTGCTCGGCCATGGCCTGCGCGCAGAGGGTCAGCCACTTCACGGCCCAGTTCGCGTCCAGCACCATGGCTTACACGCCCCAGCGCAGGGCGGCGGTGTGGACGGGGGCGTCCCACAGTTCCGTCAGCCCGTCATCGAGCCGGAGCACCGAGATGGAGCAGCCCTGCATCTCGAGGGCGGTGATGTAGTTGCCCACCAGTGAGCGTTCCACCGTAGCGCCTGCCTCGCCGAGCACCTGCACGGCCCGGCGGTACACGATGTAGAGCTCGCTCAGCGGGGTGCCGCCCATCCCGTTGACGAAGAGCAGCACCTTGTCCCCGGGGCTGATTTCCAGGTCGGCAAGGACGGGTTCCAGCAAGCGGTTGGTGATGCTGTCGGCGTTTTCCATGGGGATCTTATGCCTGCCGGGCTCGCCGTGGATGCCGATGCCGATTTCGATCTCGTCCTCGCCAAGGTCGAAGCTCGGGGTGCCCGCATGGGGAACCGTGCAGGCGGACAGCGCAACGCCCATGGTCCTGACGTTGGCGTTGACCTTTTCACCAATGGCGGCCACGGCGTCGAGGTCATCCCCGCGTTCCGCTGCGGCACCGGCGATCTTTTCCACCAGGACCGTGCCGCCCACTCCGCGCCGGCCGGCCGTGTAGAGCGAATCCTCCACTGCGACGTCGTCGTTGACCAGGACGGTGCGGACGCTGACGCCTTCAGCCTCGGCGAGCTCGGCCGCCGTCTCGAAGTTCAGGACATCGCCGGTGTAGTTCTTGACGATGTGCACCACGCCGGCACCTGAGTTGACGGCAAGGGTGGCCGGAAGGATCTGGTCCGGCGCCGGTGAGGTGAACACCGCCCCCGGCACGGCGGCGTCGAGCATTCCTTGCCCCACATAGCCGGCGTGCAGCGGCTCGTGGCCGCTGCCTCCGCCGGAAACCAGCCCCACCTTGCCGGCCACCGGCGCATCCTTGCGCGTGATGTAGGTGGGGTCTTCGCTGACCGTAACGAGCCCGGCATATGCCAGGCCAAACCCCTGGACGGCTTCCTCGACGACGGATCTGGGATCGTTGATGAGTTTCTTCACGGCGGTGCTCCTGGCTGCGCTCCTGGAGGATGTGTTTTTCGACCCTACTACCGGGGTCACCGCCGGCGGTAGGTTCGTCCGTACCGGCTCTCCCCGGACACCTGCCCCGGACGCAGCAAAGGGACAGCCCCCAATGACTGTCCCTTTCCTGAGGCCCCCCATATCCCGGCCTCCAATAGTTTATCCATCAATTCGAATAATGCAAGGATGGGGCATCACTGCCCTCCCCGAACTGCCCGTTCAAAGAATGCGGATCATCCTGGTGTTGCCCAGGGTGTTCGGCTTGACGCGTGCCAGGTCCAGGAACTCAGCAACGCCTTCGTCGTGGGAGCGCAGGAGCTCCGAATACACCTCGGGGTCCACGGCTGACTGGTCGGCCATCACCTCGAAGCCGTGGCGTTTGAAGAAGTCCACCTCGAACGTGAGGCAGAAAACCCGGGCCACGCCGAGGGCCCGTGCCCCCTCCAACAGGTCCTCCACCAGGACGTGCCCCACGCCTTTGCCCCGCCACTGTCCGGAGGCCGCGAGGGTACGGATTTCAGCGAGGTCCTCCCACATAACGTGCAGCGCCCCGCAGCCGATCATTTCGCCGTCGCTGGACTCGGCGATCCGGAACTCCTGGAGGCTCTCGTAGTAGGCAACCGTCTCCTTCGCCATCAGGATGCGTTCCTCGGCCAGGGGCGCCACAAGCTTCTTGATGGCCGGGACGTCGCTGGTGCGTGCTGGGCGGATGTGGAAGGAGTCAGTCACAAAGCCATCCTACGAGGCGAAGGGCTTTCGGCTCGGGGACTGCGACATTTACCGCGTGCTCGCTCGTTCCTCGCTTAGACGCACGCTACGTAAATGCCCCAGCCCCCTTCACCTCGGGATCTTCCCCATCGAGCGATGCTTTGTGCCTGTTAGCGGGAAATTAGAGGCCCAGTTCCACCGGCAGTTCGATGTCCGTGCCCAGGACGTTCCGTGCCAGGAACCACTCCACCACCTGGTACCAGACCTTGGCGTGCTGCGGTTGGAGGATCCAGTGGTTTTCATCCGGGAAATAGAGGAACCGGTGCGGTGTCTGCCCGTCGTCGTCCGCGGCCAGCCGGGACCTGGACAGGAGTTCGTACCAGAGGCGGAGGCCCTCGCCGATGGGTACCCGGTAGTCCTTGTCGCCGTGGATCACCAGCATGGGGGTGCTGATGTTCTCGGCGCGCAGATGCGGGGAGTTCTCCAGCGCCATCTCCTCGGTCATTTCCTTCAGCCAGTACTGGGAGGCATCCGTGGTGGGACCAAACTGGTCCAGGGCCCACAGGCTGGCGTGGGTGACCACCGCCTTGAACCGGTCCGTGTTGCCCGCCACCCAGTTGGCCATGTAGCCGCCAAAGGAGCCTCCCATCGCGGCGGTCCGGGTCCCGTCGATGTCCGGTCGTTCCACGGCGGCGTCCGTGATGGCCATGAGGTCGGTGTACGGCGCCTTGCCCCAGGAACCCCAGCCGCGCTGGATGTGCGACTGCCCGTAACCGGTGGACAGTGCCGGGTCCGGCAGCAGGACGGCGTACCCCTTGGCCGTCAGGAGCCAGGGGTTCCAACGCCAGGTCCACGCGTTCCAGGAGCCCAGCGGGCCGCCGTGGATCCACAGGAGCAGCGGCGCCGGGGACTCCGCAGAGGCACCGTCCGGCAGCGCAAGGTAGGCGGGGACACGGGAACCGTCAGCGGCCGTGGCGGCAATGCGCTCCAGCCGCCCGGGGCAGGACGGGCGTTCGGCCGGTGCGGGCAGGCGGGTGGTTTCCCCGGTTGCCAGATCTAGGCGCACGGCCTCGGCAGGGAATGCGTAGGAGCTGCGAAGGGCGTACGCATGGCGCCCCTCCGGCGAGACGACGACGTCGGTGTACGCCGCGGCGTCCTGCGTCACCCGGGCGACGCCCACCTGGGCGGCAGCAGACGGAACGCTGACCCGGAAAACCGGCGACGCGCCGTCGTCGTCCGCCGTGACAAGGATGGCGGAGCCGTCCGGAAGCCAGGCCGCGGGCTTGGCCCAGCGGTCCCAGTCATGGGCGAGGGGCTGCAGGCCGGCGGCGTCTTCGGCAGCGGCCTCACCGGACACGTCGAGCAGGTGCAGTTTGATCTCGGGCGCCTGGCGCGGAGTGGAGTCGGACTCGCTGACCACCACGAGCGTCTTGCCGTCCGGACTGACGGGCCCTGGAAAGTAGCTCATGCCTTCCCGGTCCAGCAGCACCTTGTGGCTGCCCGATGCCACGTCGACTGCCACGAGCATGAAACGGCTGTCAGCCTTGGCGAGGGGCTTGGTGTAACTGCTGTAGATGGTCTTCCCGTCGGGGCTGACCACAGTTTCCGCTTCGCGCAGCCGTGGGCCGGCATCAGGCGTGAGGTTGCGCAGGACCAGGGGGGCCGTGGCATCGACCGTGGCGGGCTTGCCCGGCGCCTTGTCGTCCCCCGGTTCCACCGCGAAGATTCTCGGCTGGCCCGGCCCCAGGTCCGCGTCCCAGTAGCGGACCGGATATTCGCTGTGCAGGATGGCCGAAACCTTCTTGTCCTTGCGGGCCTTGCGGCGTTCGGCGTCGTCGTCCTCATCGGCGGATCCGGCCAGGACCTCTGCCGTCACGAACGCGGCGTCGGCGTCCCTGGCCGTCATGATGCGGCTGATGCCGCCCGGCCGGCTGAGGACCACCCTGGCCTCACCGCCGTCGGCAGGAAGCATCCACAGCGCGTTGACGGGCTCCTCATCCGGACTGTCCGGGTCCGGGCGTGCGGACGTGAAGTAGACGTCACCGCTGGCCGCGAACGCGGCACCGGCCTCGCCCTTGGCGCTGCGGGTGATACGGCGTGCGTGCTTCTGACCCGCCGGGTCCAGCTCCCACAATGCCGTGGCAAATTCGGTGCCCTTGCCGTTCAGGGTACTGACCGTGGTGACCAGCCGCGAGCCGTCCGGGCTCAACGCCAGGCCGCTTACCCGTGGGATGGAGAGGTAGTGGTCGAGGTCGTGGAAGGGGGTCAGTGGTTGCTCATCCGGGATCACCGGTTCCAAGTTAGCCATTCCCCGATTCAACACGGTTTGTGCCGCCGATCACAATGCGAAAGCCCCGCCGCTCCTTGCGGAGTGGCGGGGCTTTGGCTGTGGAGGCTAGACGCTCGGGGCGATCTCCGGGATGCGCGGCTTGGCGTTGCCGGCGAAGGTGAACTTCGCGTCGTCGCCCTCGCCTTCAACATCCACGACGACAATGTCGCCGGGGTGGATCTCGCCGAACAGGATCTTCTCGGAGAGCTGGTCCTCGATCTCGCGCTGGATGGTGCGGCGCAACGGCCGGGCACCCATGGCGGGATCGTAGCCGCGGGTTGCCAGGAGCACCTTGGCGGCCTTGGTGAGCTCGATGCCCATGTCCTTGTCCTTGAGGCGCTTCTCGAGGCGGGTGACGAACAGGTCCACGATCTCGATGATCTCGTCCTGGGTCAGCTGCGGGAACACCACGACGTCGTCAACACGGTTCAGGAACTCGGGGCGGAAGTGCTGCTTGAGTTCCTCCGTGACCCGTGCACGCATGCGGTTGTAGCCGGTCTGCGTGTCGGTGCCGGACTGGAAGCCGGTGGCGACGCTCTTGGAGATGTCCCGGGTACCCAGGTTGGTGGTCATGATGATCACGGTGTTCTTGAAGTCCACCACGCGGCCCTGGGAGTCGGTCAGGCGGCCGTCTTCCAGGATCTGCAGCAGCGAGTTGAAGAGGTCCGCGTGGGCCTTCTCAACTTCGTCGAACAGCACCACGGAGAACGGACGGCGGCGGACCTTCTCGGTCAGCTGGCCGCCTTCCTCATAGCCCACGTAGCCCGGAGGGGCACCGAAGAGCCGGGAAACGGTGTGCTTCTCGGAGTACTCGGACATGTCCAGCGTGATGAGGGCGTCCTCTTCACCGAACAGGAACTCGGCGAGTGCCTTGGCGAGCTCGGTCTTTCCGACGCCGGTGGGGCCGGCGAAGATGAACGAGCCACCGGGGCGCTTGGGGTCCTTGAGCCCTGCACGGGTGCGGCGGATGGCCTGGGAGAGCGCCTTGATGGCCTCGTCCTGGCCGACGACCCGCCTGTGCAGTTCATCTTCCATCTTGAGCAGGCGCGAGGACTCTTCCTCGGTCAGCTTGAAGACGGGGATGCCCGTGGAGTTGGCCAGCACCTCGGCGATGAGATCCTCATCCACCTCGGAGATGTCGTCCATGCCGCCGGACTTCCAGTGCCGTTCCTTCTCCGCGCGCTCGGAAATCATCTTCTGCTCCTTGTCGCGGAGCGAAGCGGCGCCTTCGAAGTCCTGCGCGTCGATGGCGGATTCCTTCTCCATCTTCAGCTTGGCGATGCGCTCGTCCATGGCCTTGAGCTCCGGCGGAGCGGTCATGCGGCGGATGCGCAGCCGGGCGCCGGCCTCATCGATCAGGTCGATCGCCTTGTCCGGCAGGAAGCGGTCCGAGATGTAGCGCTCGGACAGGCTGGCAGCGGAGGCCAGGGCGCCGTCGGTGATGGTGACGCGGTGGTGCGCTTCGTAGCGGTCACGCAGGCCCTTGAGGATCTCAATGGCATGCGCCACGGAGGGTTCCTTGACCTGGATGGGCTGGAAGCGGCGCTCCAGCGCGGCGTCCTTCTCGATGTGCTTGCGGTACTCGTCAAGCGTGGTGGCGCCGATGGTCTGCAGCTCACCGCGGGCCAGCATGGGCTTCAGGATCGAGGCCGCATCGATGGCGCCTTCGGCGGCACCAGCACCGACCAGGGTGTGGATCTCATCAATGAACAGGATGATGTCGCCGCGGGTGCGGATCTCCTTGAGGACCTTCTTAAGGCGCTCTTCGAAGTCGCCGCGGTAGCGCGAACCTGCCACCAGGGAGCCAAGGTCCAGGGTGTAGAGCTGCTTGTCGCGGATGGTTTCCGGAACATCGCCGCGCACGATCGCCTGGGCCAGGCCCTCGACGACGGCCGTCTTGCCGACGCCGGGCTCGCCGATGAGGACAGGGTTGTTCTTGGTGCGGCGGGAAAGGACCTGCATGACGCGTTCCATTTCCTGCTCGCGGCCGATCACCGGGTCCAGCTTGTTCTCGCGCGCAGCCTGGGTCAGGTTGCGGCCGAACTGGTCCAGGACGACGGAACCGGCAGGTGCGCCTTCGGGCTGTCCGCCGCCGACGCCTGCGCCGGTGGTTTCCTTGCCCTGGTAGCCGGAGAGGAGCTGGATGACCTGCTGGCGGACCCGGTTGAGGTCTGCGCCGAGCTTGACCAGCACCTGGGCGGCAACGCCCTCACCCTCGCGGATGAGGCCGAGCAGGATGTGCTCAGTGCCGATGTAGTTGTGGCCCAGCTGGAGGGCTTCGCGCAGGGAGAGCTCCAGTACCTTCTTGGCACGGGGGGTGAAGGGGATGTGGCCGGACGGAGCCTGCTGGCCCTGCCCGATGATCTCCTGCACCTGCTCGCGAACGCCGTCGAGCGAAATGCTCAAGGACTCAAGAGCTTTGGCGGCAACACCCTCACCCTCATGGATCAGACCCAAGAGGATGTGTTCGGTACCGATGTAATTGTGGTTCAGCATGCGTGCCTCTTCTTGGGCAAGCACAACTACGCGACGGGCACGGTCCGTAAATCGCTCAAACATTTCGCCACACTCCTAGCTACGACGTACTTTGATGCTACGTGCCCGGTCCTGAGTTGTGGAGCGTGTTCGCCACAGGGGAAACCGGGCCGCTTGCGGGAATAGCCGCGGTGGCCGGACGGGGCAGCCCGCACCCGGGCGATCTGCGAAGCCGGAAGCCCGGGCGGCCGGCGGTTTCAACGCCCGGGACGGTCCAAATGTTCCCGGCGGCGGACCCGATCGAAGCCGCCTGAATAGCCAATTGGGCAAAGCGGGCGGCGGCCCATGCAGCCGGTTTTTCAAAAATGGAAAACCCCGCTCCGCCTGGCGGCGGTAAGCGGGGTTTTCCGTGGAGCTAAAGCCGCCCTAGGAATTTGCCTTTTGGTAGGCTTCCTGGATTTCGGCTTGAATTCGGCCGCGGCTGTTAACGGTGTAGCCGTTGTCCCGCGCCCATTGCCGGATTTGCGCCGAATCGTGGCCGCGGCCGCCGGCGGGTGCCTTGGCCCGTTGGGCCCGGGCCGCTCCGGAAGCCTTGCGTGCGACGCCAATGAACCGCTCCAGCGAAGACCGGAGTTCGGAGGCATTGGCTGCCGACAGGTCAATTTCGTAGTTGACCCCGTCGAGGCCAAACTTCACATTCTCGTCTGCGGATCCCCCATCCAGATCATCAACGAGGATGATGTTTACTTTCTGTGCCATTAAAAGTCTTCCTCTTGCTGGAAAGTTCGATTTTTCAGAAAAGCAGGATGTTTCCCTAAAAAGTATGACTCTTATGCTGGCAACGCGTCAAAGCGGCTTTTGGTTCCCGGTGGATAAAGGCAGAAAGACGGCGGGGATTTAATCTATTTTGAATCCGGCCGCGGGCGGTCCGCGGGCAGCACCGGTTGTGCCGGGAGGGAATCGGCCTCAGCCTGTGCGCGGGCCTCGGCCTGGCGCTCGGCCTTGTCCGCGTTGAAGATCGCCTTCATGGCAAACCAGAAAATCAGGCCCACCACGAGGGACGGAAGGATGACTGCTACGTATTCCATGGTCAGTGCCCTTCTGGCTTCAGCAGCGGGAACAGGATGGTTTCGCGAATACCGGCTCCGGTGAACAGCATTACCAGCCGGTCAATGCCAAGGCCGATGCCGCCCATGGGCGGAGCACCGTACTCGAGGGCGCGCAGGAAGTCCTCATCCAGCTGCATGGCCTCGACGTCGCCGGCGGCCGCGTGCAGGGACTGCTCGGTGAGCCGCTCGCGCTGGATGACGGGGTCGATCAGTTCGGAGAAGGCGGTACCGCGTTCCATGCCGCCGATGATCAGGTCCCAGGCCTCGATCAGCCGGCCGTCCTCACGGTGCGGGCGGGCCAGCGGCTGGGCCGAGGGCGGGTAGTCGTAAACGAAGGTGGGGTTCAGCAATGTGGGCTCCACGATCTCGCCGAAGAGCTCAACCACCAGCTTCTCGGCATCCCACTTGGGATCCACCTTGACCTCGTGCTTGGCTGCGAGCTCGCGGAGCACCTCCGCGGACGTGTCCGGCGTGATTTCCTGCCCGACGGCGTCGGAAAGGCCCGGATAGACGGGCAGCCAGGCCCATTCGCCGTCGAGGTTGATCTCCCCTGACTCTGTCTGCAATACGCGTCCGGCCCCCACGGCGTCCGCGGCGTCGAGGATGATCTCCTTGATCCGCTCCGCCATGACGAACTGGTCTGCCCAGGCCTCGTAGCATTCAAGGGTGGTGAATTCGGGGCTGTGGGTGGAGTCGACGCCCTCGTTGCGGAACACGCGGCCCATGTCGTAGACGCGGTCGATGCCGCCCACCACTGCGCGCTTGAGGTACAGCTCGGTGGCGATCCGCAGGGTCATCTTCTGGTCGAACGCGTTCATGTGGGTCTCGAACGGACGCGCCAGGGCGCCGCCGTGGACCAGGTTGAGGATGGGGGTTTCCACTTCCACGTAGCGGTGGCGGAACAGCGTTTCGCGGATGGAGCGGGTGATGGCGGCGCGGGTGTAGACCATTTCGCGGGCTTCGTCGCGGACCATCAGGTCCACGTAGCGCTGGCGGACCCGGGTTTCCTCGTTCAGGTCCGCGTGCAGGACGGGCAGCGGGCGGAGTGCCTTGGATGCCATGGACCAGGATTCGGCCATGACGGACAGCTCGCCGCGGCGCGAGGAGATGACTTCACCCTTGATGAACACATGGTCGCCCAGGTCCACCAGGGCCTTCCATTCCGCGAGGGCTTCCTCGCCCACGTTGGCCAGGCTCAGCATGGCCTGCAGGCGCGTGCCCTTGCCGTCCGTACCGCCCTCCTGCAGGGTGGCGAAGCAAAGCTTGCCGGTGTTGCGGACGAAAACCACCCGGCCGGTGACGCCCACGGTGTCGCCGGTGGTGTCGTCCGCCTCGAGGTGGGCGTACTTTTCCCGGATCTCGGCGAGGGAATGCGTGCGTTCCACTCCCACGGGGTACGCCTCCGCGCCGCGCTCAAGAAGCTTGGCGCGCTTTTCCATGCGGACCCGCATCTGCTCGCTGGCGTCGAGGGGCTCCGGGGCGTTCTTGGGCGCGGGGGTGTTTTGGGAAGTCACAATCATCAAGTTTACCGGGACTTGGCCACCGGGACTTTCAGCCGGCCCGCAGGCTTGCCCCCTAGGATGGGCGGGTGAAAGAACGGGTACTTCCAACGCACGACGGCGGCAGGCTGGCTCTCTACAGTTACGGCACCGAGGATGCGCCGGGAGAAAGGCGCGTGGTGCTGATTGGCGGCGCGTTCCTCACCGCCTCGATTTACCGCCCCTTCTCGATCGAACTGGCGAAGGGCCTGGGCGAAGGCTGGGCGGTGGACGTGTACGACCGCCGGGGCCGGGGCAATTCCTCCGAGCAGCCCCCGGACTACTCCATGGCCACCGAGATCTCCGACGTCCGGACCGTGATGGATGCGACCGGCGCACGGAATATCCTGGGCCACAGCCTGGGCGGTGCGGTGGCGCTCAATGCCGTGCAGGAGTTCACCGGCACCGGCTGCGTGCCGGACAAACTGGCGGTGTACGACGCCGCGGTGAACATCGACGACAGCATCGACACCGACTGGCTGGACGGATTCGAGGACGCGGTCAACAACGGCAAGGTGGGCCGCGCCCTGGCGTACATGAAGAAGGCCACCAGCCCCGGCTCCGTCATGGCCCGGATCCCCGATCCCGTGCTGGCAGGGCTGATGGCCGTGCTGTCGCGGACCAAGGTGAACACCTTGTTCCGCCAGGTGATGCCCAGCGGAGTGGGCGAGTTGCGCGCAGCCTTCGACGAAAAGGACCACGCCCGCGACTTCAGCGTGCTGCCGGCCGGCACCCATTTCATGGCCGGCGGGAAGAGCCCCAGCTATTACAAGGCGACGGCTGAGCGGTTGCACGCAGCCGTTCCCGGCAGCACCTACCAGCTCTCCCCTAAATGCTTCCACGGCTCCATCCCGGCGGCGGTCAAGGAACTTGTGACGGATATTTCCACGTACTTCACGGGAGGGAATCCGGACGGCCCGCCCCGCCCGGATTCCACCGACGCTATGCCCGTTCCCCGCGGCTGAACCCGGCCAGGGCGGCAACTCCCAAGTCCCGCCAGACGGTCCGCGGTTTGGGTTCCACGCTCCGGTCAGCCAACCAGTCGCCCCAGGCGGTAATGTCCTCGCCGCCTGCGGCGGCCAGGGCGTCACAGGCGAACCCGACGGCGGTGGACCCGTCCCGGAGCTGAACGGACCCGAGCAGCATGGGTTCGGGAAGCGAGGCAAGGAACGTCCCCAAGGCCGCTGGCGGCAACAGCCACCGCTCCCCTGCCAGCTCTGCGCCGTCGTCGGACCGGTACACGCCCGGCTTCGGCGGCACGGTGTCCAGGGCCACCATCCGGTAGCGCGCGGCGGTCCGGACCGGCCCATCCCAGCAGGCGCCGAGTTCCTCCAGCTGGTGGGCCAGCGGCTGGCCCTTGCGGTGCGCGCCCACCACCACCAGCGGCAGGGCTGTTGCGCCGGCGGCAACCGGCCAGGGAATGGACGACGACGGCCGGGCGCCTTCGAAGCCGTCTTCCGGCGCGGCGGCCACCGCGCCGGAAGCATACAGCTCGGGGGCGGCGGGCGTCGTTTCCATCCGGCGGGCGATGTCCGCCACCACGGCGTCATCGAAGGCCCGGCCCACCACGGTGACGCCGAACTGGGCACCGGCCACTTCACCGGCCGGGACGGCCACGGCGCAAAGATCGAACAGGTTGCAGAAGTTGGTGTAGGTGCCCAACAAGGAGTTCACCCCCACCGGGTCCGCGGCCACCTCGGCCAGGGTGGGGTGGAAAGGTGCTGTGGGGACCAGGAGGGCATCGAAGCCCTGGAGTTGGGCCATGGCAGTGGCTTTCAGCTCCTCGAGCCGCGCGGTATCGGCGACGTACCGGTGCGCCGGGACTGTCCCGGCCGCCCGGATGATGCCTGCCACCGTGGGATCGATGCCCGCATGCCCCGGCGCTCCGGCGTCGGACGTTCCCGTGCCGCGCGCCGTTTCGAGGAAGCCGCCAACCGCGGAATAGCGTTCTGCCACCAGCCCGCCGTCGTAGAGCAGCCGTGCAGCCTGGAGGAAGGCGTCGAACTCGATCGGCTGGGCGTCCACTCCCGCCTCCCGCAGGCGGTCAACCTGGCAGCCGAACTCCGCCGCCCATTCCGCCGGCAGGGCGGGGAGGACGGCCGGGTATGCCACCCGCGCCCTGGCCGGCGCCGCGAGCTTTGTGTCCGCGGGCCACGGCCGGGCGTTGCCCGCCATGACGCCCATGGCGAGCTCTGCGGTGGCCAAGTTGCGGGCAAAGATGGTGACGGCGTCCCACGAGCGGCAGGCCGGCACCACACCGGCCGTCGAGACCACGTCCAGGGTTGCCTTGATCCCGACGATGCCCTGCAGGGCCGCCGGTACCCGGCCCGAGCCGGCGGTGTCGGTGCCGAGGGCGATATCCACCAGGCCCAGCGCCACCGCCACGGCGGACCCGGAGCTGGACCCGCCGGAGATCCGGTCCGGCCGGCGGGAATCGCGGACGGCGCCGTAGGGGCTGCGGGTCCCCACCAAACCGGTGGCGAACTGGTCCAGGTTGGTGGCACCCAGCACCAGGGCACCCGCGGCACGGAGGCGCGACACCGCTTCGGCATCCTGCTCCGGCGTATATGCGAAGCCGGGGCAGGCCGCCGTGGTGGGGATGCCGGCCACGTCAACGTTGTTCTTGACGGCCAGGAGCAGCCCGGCCAGCGGCAGGTCCGCACCGCGGGCAACGGCGGCGTCGATGGTTGCCGCTTCGGCCAGCAGGTCCTCCCCGCTGCGGAGGGTGATCCAGATTTCGGGCCGGTCCACTGCTTCGAGCGCTGCGAGGGCTGCTTCGGCGCGCCGTGTGGCGGAGCCAATGGGTGCCGGGTTCATACCGTTGCCTCTTCCAGTTCCAGGTCCTCGACCTCGATCAGCGCAAGGTCGGTGCCGCCGAGGACAACCACTGCCTCGCCGGCCACCACCTGGGAGCCGGCCGCCGGCAGGACCCGGAGCACTACGCCATCGCACGGTGCCTCCAGGACCGTTTCCATCTTCATGGCCTCCAGTGACACCAGGGGCTGCCCCTTGGCCACGCGGTCGCCTTCGGCCACATCCACCTTCCAGACGCTCGCGGCGAACGGGGCGGAGACGAGGGACCCGCCGTCCGGAACCACCACGTCGTCCGCCTCGGGGGCGGCGACGGCGGCGAGCGCCTCGGCACGATCGAACTCGCCGGCGTCGGCCCAGGCCTGCCGTTCCACGGCGAAGGCCGCACCCTGCTTTTCCCGGAACGCATCGATGGACGTGCGGTTTTCGGCAAGGAACTGTTCGTGCTCAGCGAGCGAGAACGTGCCGTCCTCGATCTCCACGCCGCGGCCGCGTCCGGCTGCCATGTCGGCGCGCAGGTCCAGGAGTTCCTCGGGACTGACGGGGTACCAGGAGATCCGGTCGAAGAAGCGGAGCAGCCACGGCGAGCCGGGTTCGAACGGAGCGGAATCGGCGTACCGCGACCACACCTGGGTGGTGCGGCCTACGAACTGGTAGCCGCCGGGGCCCTCCATGCCGTAAATGCACATGTACGCGCCGCCGATGCCCACCGCGTTCTCCGGCGTCCAGGTGCGCGCCGGGTTGTACTTGGTGGTGACCAGGCGGTGCCGCGGATCCAGCGGCGTTGCCACGGGCGCACCCAGGTACACGTCACCCAGGCCCAGGACCAGGTATTCGGCGTCAAAGACGGTGTCGAAGACGTCCTTGACGGAGTCCAGGCCGTTGATCCGGCGGATGAATTCGATGTTCCACGGGCACCAGGGCGCGTCGTCACGGACGCCTGCCATGTAGCGTTCGATCGCCTCGCGAGTGGCGGGATCGTCCCAGGACAGCGGGAGCCGGACGGTGCGGCTGGGCACCACCAGCTCGGAGCTCGCGGGCAGCGCGGCTTCGATTTCCCGGACCAGGTCCAGCAGCCGGGCGGTGGACAGGACGGATGGGTCCACCTTGATCTGCAGCGACCGGATTCCCGGGGTGAGGTCCACGATGCCGGGCAAACGGAGCCCGTCGATCTGCTGGTGCAGGGCATGAACCCGGGCACGCAGGCCAAGGTCCAGCACCATGTCACCGTATTCGACCAGCAGGTTGTCATCGCCGGAGCGGCGGTAGGTGACCGCGGGCCGGCCGGTTTCTTCCGGCACCCGGCCCAGCACGCCGTCGTCGCCATCGCCGCGGAGCAGCCGCGGCCCTGCCGAAGCCCCCGCCGGAAGGTTCACTGAGGCACCGCCCGGCCAGCCGGCGTCGCCCGGCAGGACCAGCTGGCGGCCGGGTCCCAGGTCCGTGGCCGACGGCGCCTGGCTGGCTTTGATGGGCACGAAGCGGATTTTGTCCCCCGGGCGGAGTTGGCCGAGTTTCCAGCGCTCGGCGGTGACCACGGTGACCGGGCAGACGAATCCGCCCAGGCTGGGTCCGTCCGGGCCAAGCAGGATGGGGGTATCGCCGGTGAAGTCCAAGGCACCCACCGAGTAGGCGGTGTCGTGGATATTGGACGGGTGCAGGCCTGCCTCGCCGCCGTCGGACCGCGCCCAGCGGGGTTTGGGGCCGATCAGCCGGACACCGGTGCGGGCGGAGTTGAAGTGCACCTCGTACTCCGCGGCATACAGTTCCTCGATGTCTTCGCGCTGGAAGAACTCCGGGGCACCGTGCGGCCCCTCGGCCACGGCCAGCTCCCAGGTTGTGGTGAGGGCCGGACGGCTGTCGATCGGGACGGCGGCCGTGGGGGCTGGTTCGACGGCGTACTTCACCGCGCGGAGCACGTCACCTGCCCGGAGCACCCGTCCGGCGTGGCCGCCGAACTGGCCAAGCGTGAAGGTGGAGGCGCTGCCCAGGTATGTGGGGATGTCCAGGCCGCCCTGGAACAGGATGTAACCGCGCAGGCCCTTGCCGGTGGCCGTGCCGGCGTCGAGCGTTCCTCCTGCCGGGACGGTCACGGGCGTCCAGGCGGGCACCTCCGCGCCGTCGATCGTCACCATGACCTCCGCGCCGGTGACGCAGATGGTGGTGGCATGCGTGAAAGTCAGGCTGGGGCCGGTCATGGTGAACTCCAGGCCCGGGGCCCCTTCCGGGTTGCCCAGCGCTGTGTTGCCCAGGCGGAAGGAGAGGTCATCCATGGGGCCGCTGGGCGGAACGCCGATCTGCCAGAGCCCGGTGCGGCCCGGCCAGTCCTGCACGCTGGTCTGCAGCCCGGGGCGTTCCACGGTGATCCGCGGTTCGGGGTCGCCCACTGAGTCCAGGGTGCTGGTGGAGTGCCCGACGCTTCGGACCACCTCCATTCCGGCGACGGCGCGGAGCATGCCGAGGTTGGTCTCGATGCCGTCGATCCGGGTGCCTTCCAGGGCGGCAGCGAGCCGGTCAAACGCGTCGGCGCGGCTTGGGCCGGAGGTGATGATCTTTCCCAGGAGGGGATCGTAGTTGGTGGAAACGTCGGTGCCGGTTTCCACCCAGGCGTCCACTCGGGCCGCTGCCGGGGCGGGGTAGGCGGCATTGGTGACGGTACCGGCGCTGGGCTGGAAACCGCGGGCCGGGTCCTCCGCGTAGACGCGGGCTTCCACGGCGTGGCCGGACACGGGCAACGCGTCCGGCACGTCCGCCAATACCGTTTCGGCTTCGGCGCCGCCCTGGGCCAGGCGGAGCATCCATTCCACCAGGTCCACTCCGGTGACGGATTCGGTGACAGGATGCTCCACCTGCAGCCGGGCGTTGACTTCCAGGAAAGAGGCTTCCTGGCGGGCGGAGTCATAGACGAACTCGACCGTGCCGGCGGAGCGGTAGTTAAGGGAGGCGCAGAGGGAGCGGGAGCTGCGGTGGAGTTCCTCGCGCAGTTCCTCAGGCAGGTCCGGCGCCGGGGCTTCCTCCAGTACTTTCTGGTGGCGGCGCTGCAGCGAGCAGTCCCTGTCGCCGAGGCTGACCACCCGGCCCTCGCCGTCGCCGAAGATTTGTACCTCGACGTGCCGGGCGTTCTCCACGTACCGCTCGGCGAACACCCCTGCGGTGCCGAAGCTGGCGCCGGCCAGGCGGGCCACGCGGGGGAAGCTTTCAACGAGTTCGGCCTCGTTGCGGCAGACCGTCATGCCGATCCCGCCGCCCCCGCCGGTGGCCTTGAGCATCAGCGGGAAGCCGATGGTTGCGGAGGCTGCGACGGCGGCGTCCACGTCCTCCAGCAGCCCCGAGCCGGCGATCATAGGCACCCCTGCTGCGCGGGCGGCGTCGCGTGCTGTGTGCTTAGTGCCGAAAATACGCAGCTGTTCAGGCGTGGGGCCTACAAAGACGAGCCCGGCTGCTTCCACGGCTTCGGCGAAGGCGGCGTCCTCTGACAGGAAGCCGTAACCGGGGTGGATGGCGCCCGCTCCGGTGGCCTTGGCCGCTGTCAGGATTGCGTCCATCCGGAGGTAGGACTCCTTGGCCGGCGCCGGCCCCAGCAGCACGGCTTCGTCGGCGAGCCGGACGTGCTTGGCGCCGCGGTCCGCCTCGGAGAAGACGGCGACGGTGTGCAGTCCCAGCTTCCTCGCGGATTCAATGATGCGGCACGCAATTTCTCCGCGGTTGGCGATCAGGAGGGTGTCGAACGTATTCACAGGGCGGCCTCCGGCCGGGTGACGATCATGCGGACGGGCGTGGGGTTGAAGCCGTTGCACGGGTTGTTGATCTGGGGGCAGTTGGAGACGAGCACCAGGGTGTCCACCTCCGCCTTCAGGGCCACGCGTTTGCCGGGGGCGGACAGGCCGTCCACGATGCCCAGGGCGCCGTCCGGGTCAACGGGGACGTTCATGAACCAGTTGATGTTGGACACCAGGTCCCGCTTGCCCAGGCCCCAGCGTGAGCCTTCGATCAGGAAGTTCTCCACGCAGGCGTGCTGCTCCCGGGTGTGCTGCCCGTACCGGAGGGTGTTGGATTCCTGCGAGCAGGCGCCGCCGATAGTGTCGTGCACGCCCACTTCGTCCGCCACGACCGTCATCAGCGGCGCGCCGGTGTCTGCCCGCAGGACAGAGCCTGTGGTGAGGACGATCGACTGTTGCGCGGCGATGGTGGTGGCGGCGGAGTAGCGCACGGTGGTGTCGTCCGCGGCGTAGAGCAGGCAGTCCACGGCCTGGTTGCCTTCCAGGTCCACGATGGTGAGGACGTCTCCGGCTGCCACCATTGCGGACCAGGGGCCGCGGGCTTCGACGAACTCGTCAAGGATCACGGCGCCTGGGGCGAGGGCGGTGTGGGCGGCGTCCGGGATGGGCTGGGTGTCAATGGCGGTGTTCATCGGGCGTTCCTTGCGGCGAGGTCGTGTTCGGTGTTGCGGAGGGCCTGCAGGTGTTCGGGGGCCAGAGGTCCGGTAAGGCTGCCGGCTTCCAGTGCGGCGAGGTCTCGGGGCGCGTGCCACGCGACGATGTCCACCGCGGTGCCGGTGAAGTCCGCGCGCGGGTCCAGCGGGTGCGCGGTATTGGCCAGGACCAGCACGGCGTCCATGTGGAGGAGGAGTTCGACGGCGGCACCGGGCCCGGCGCTGCCGGTGAAGGTGATGCTGCCGGCCGGGTCAACGGTGATGCCCTTGAAGAAGGACAGCGACGGGGCAACGTCCCGGGGACCCAGCCCGTTTTTCAGGGCGCCCAGCGTGAGCAGCTCGCGCGCGGCCGGGGATGCGCTGTGCACGGTGCCGGCTCCGTATTTCGCGGTGTTTCCGGCGAGGGTGGTGGCGCCGGTGAGGGCGTCGTGCCGGGAGGAGGTATCGGCCACGAGGGTGGCCATCAGCCGGCCGGAGTCGGAGAGCAGCGGGTGGCCCGCCGTCGGGTAGGCCTGCCACGGGACTTTGACGGTGTCCGCGGCGTTGAGGCGTTCATGCAGGGCACCTGCACGGTACAGGAGGGTGTGCACGCAGGCGTCGCCGGCGGTGTCCGTAAGCCGGATGCGGGTACCGCGGGCCAGGGACATGGTGGTGTAGCGGCCAAAGGCGAGGGACTCCGCCCAGGTGGGGGACGCGCCGTCGGGCATTCCTGCCAGAAGGTGGCCCGGTGCGGAGGCCGCCGGGACGAAGCGCATGGTTTCGGCGGTCTTGCCGTGCTGTTCCCTTGCGTGGGCGCGGGCGCCGGCCGTGGTGGCGGTACCTGTGGCGGCCGTTTCGATGGTCTGTGTCATGGTCAGTCCTGGTTTATGTCGGGAACGATGGGAGAAATGGGTGTCAGGCCTTGGCGGCTGCCAGGTTCCTGCTCCGGACCCAGAAGCCCAGGAGCAGGACGGCGGCCACCATGAGGGGTGCCGACCAGAGGAGGAGCCCGTTTTCGCCGGAGGGGTCGTACACCTCGGGACGGGGCCAGGCCAGGTTGACCACCATGACGCCCCCGTAGAGGACGGCGAGGATGTTGACCGGCAGTCCCCACCGGCCCAGGGAAAAGAGGCCGGCGGGCATGGTTTGCCCCACCCGGTCCCAGTCCCCGCGGAGCCGGTTGGCCAGCTGCGGGACCGTGACCAGGAGGTAGGCGATGTAAACCATCACGATGCAGACGCTGCAGAGGGTCGTGAACAACGCCGCATTGCCCACGTTGATGGCCAGCACGGCAACTGCGAGCGCGCCGATCACGATGGAGGGCCACATGGGCGTGCCCCGGGTGGGGTGGACGGAGGAGAGCAGGGCCGACGCCGGGAGCTTGCCGTCGCGGGCCATCGAGAATACGAGGCGGGAACCGGCAGTCTGGATTGCCAGGGTGCAGACGAAGATGGCGATGGCAACGTCAACCAGCAGGACCTTGCCCCAGAAGGTGCCCAGGACCGCGGTGAGGACGTAGGGCAGGCCTTCGGTGGCGAGGCGTCCGTCGTCCAGGCTGGGGGCGGCCATCAGGGCGGTGATGATCATCAGGGCGCCGCCAATGCCGGAGATGAGCAGGGCGGAGAGGATGGTCCGCGGTGCGGTGCGGCGCGGGTCCTTGGTTTCCTCGGATAGCTCACCGGCGGAGTTGAAGCCCACCATGACGTACGCGGCCATGAGCCCCGAGACCAGGAAGGCTCCCACGGCGCCGAGGTCGGAGCCTTGGAGGACGGTGGTGTCCGCCACCACGTCCGGTCCGCGCTGGGCGGCGCTGATGAGGGCCAGGATCACGGCCGCGACGCCGACGATTTCGCAGGTGACGCCGACGGAGTTCACGTGCGCCATGAGTTTGACGCCCAGGGAGTTGATGATGGTGGTGGCCACCAGCAGGACGGCGCCCAGGATCACGGCGTTCGAAGCCCCGGTGACGGTGTTGAGGGCAGGGTCACCGCCCACCACCTGGAATCCGTCCCACAGCTGGGGCAGCACCACCTGCAGGGCGATGGCGGCGGCAGCGGCGGTGACCACCTGTGCGATGGCCATGAACCAGCCGGCGAACCAGCCCACGGCTTCCCCGCCGACGCGCCGAGCCCACTGGTACACGGCGCCGGACAGGGGGTAGCGGGCGGCGAGCTCGGCAAAGTTGAGGGCCACGAGCAGCTGGCCAACCAGCACCACCGGCCAGGTCCAGAAGAACGCAGGACCTGCGAAGGAGTAGCCGAACGCGAAGAGCTGGAAAATGGTGGTGAGGATGGAAACGAAAGAGAAGCCGGCGGCAAACGAAGCGTAGCGGCCGAGCTTTCGGTGCAGGGTGGGCTGGTAGCCAAGGGACGTCAGGTCTGCATCGTCCTGGTGGACGGTGGGGAGAACGGTGGATGTCATCGGGAATCTCCGGAACTGGAAAGGGATCTTGGGGGCGAAGCCTCCCGGCACTGCAGCGCTCGGCCGAAGGCTGCTGATTACCGGTCACTTGATAGTTTTCCAGCGGGATGTCCCCAAACAGTTTCACCTCTGTAAAAGGCGGATAGACATCGTGTTTCGGGCGGATTTCCGTCCCCTCACCGTCCTGGCCGGGCAACTCTGCGCGTGCCCGGCAGTGCAAGAATGAGGCAGTGACTTACGCCGGACCGGGACGCCCCCGCCACCAACAGCCCTCACGGCCAGGCGCCACCGCCCGCGACGAGATACTCGACGCCGCGGCGGAACTGTTCACCACCCAGGGTTTCGCCAGCACGTCCACCCGGTCCATTGCGGACGCCGTCGGGATCCGGCAGTCATCGCTCTACCACCACTTCAAAACCAAGGACGACATCCTCGAGGACCTGCTCGAGGGAACGGTGTCCGGCGGCCTGGAGTTCGCCCGGGCCGTGGCCGCGCTGCCCGCCGGCAGCCCAGGAACCGAAAGCCCGGCCGGGAGCCGGCTGCACGCCGTCGCGCTTTATGACGGGACGCAACTGTGCAGCGCGCGCTGGAACCTGGGCGTCCTCTACCACCTGCCCGAGGTCCGGAGCACGCGCTTTGCCCGGTTCCTGGCCGACCGGCAGGAACTGCGGCGGCTCTACGGCGAGCTTGGCAGCGGACTGTCGGCCACTGCCTCCGGACCGGACGGCGGGGACTTCACGTTCCGCCTGGTCGAATCGCTGATCTACCTTCGCGCCGATGGAGCGGCAAACGCCGAATCGGCACTGCAGGCGGCGGACGCCGGGCTCATCCTCTGCGGACTCGGCCCGGAACTGCCGGCCATCCGCACGGCCAGCCGGCGCCTGATCGAGCGGCTCGCCTGAACCCGCCCGCGCCGTCCGTGATGCCCGCACCGGGCTTGCTCGGCTAGGCTCGGAACATGACGCGAGAGAACATCAGGACCCCCGACGGCGGCACTGTGGAGCTCTTCTCCACCGGTGCGGATCTCGCTTCGGCGGGTTCGGGCGTGGTGGTAGTGCCGCCCTCCATGGTGACGGCTGCGGATTACACCAAATTTGCCCAGAAACTGAGCGCCGCCCTGGGCCGCCCGGTGCACACCTTCAACCGTCGCGGGCGTGGATCCTCGTCCCCGCAGCCCGAGGACTACACGCTGGACGTGGACATACGGGACCTGGACACAGTCATGAAGCACACCTCCAGCACGGACGTCTTTGGCCACAGCTTCGGCGGCGCCGTTGCCCTGCACGCGGCACGGACCCTGCCGGTGGAACGGCTGGCCGTCTACGACCCCGCGGTCTCGGTGAACGGCAGCGTTACGGCCAGCTGGATTGTGGAATACGAACGCGCCGTCGCCGCCGGAGACGACGACCGCGCCCTGGCAGTGATCCAGCGGGGCCTCGAGGCCGGCGGCACGTTCTCATCAAGGATGCCGCTGTCCATGCTCACGCTGGCCAACAAGCTGACCGCAGGCACCACCGAGGGCAAGCAGCAACGCGAACTGATGCGCACCGGCGTCCGCGAAATCAAGGCCATCATCGCCGCGGACATGCCGGCCGAACCGTTCCAGGCACTCCCCCTGGAGACGCTGATCGTGGTGGGCGAAAAGAGCCCGGCCTACTTCGGCATCGCCTGCGGCCAGATCCACGACGTCCTCTCCGGCTCCAGCTACACCATCCTGCCCGGCTTCGGCCACGACGGCGCCATCAAGGCCCCGGACAAGCTGATCAAGGAACTGAGCGACTTCTTCGCCGGCTGATCCCGCAGACTCAGTGGCCGCCGTGCCCTGCCGCGGCGCCTTCAGTCTTGCGCATCATCGCGGACAGCACGACGGCGGCAAGGGCTATGACTGTTGCCGTCAGGAAGGCGGCGCTCATCCCGGCGACGAGTCCCGACGTCGCACTCACCACCGCGAAGATGGACACCAGAAGCGCCGTGCCGGCAGCGCCGGCCACCTGCTGGGTGGTGCTCATGATCGCCGAGCCGTGCGAGTAGAGGTGCGGCGGCAGCGGGTTCAGGCCGGTGGTGAAGGCCGGGGTGAACAGCAGGGCCAGGCCGAAGCTCAGCCCGACGTGCAGGGTGATGATCCACCAAACCGCAGTGCCGGCGTCGAGCATTGAAAACTGCCAGAGCGTCACCACCATCAGGATGGACCCGGTCACGGTGAGCGGCAACGGGCCCACCTTGTCGAACGCTCGTCCGATCACCGGGCCGAGCAGTCCCATCGCCAGGCCGCCGGGGAGCAGGGCGAGGCCGGTTTCCAGCGAGCCAAGGCCGCGGACTTCCTGCAGGTAGAGCGGCAGCAGGATGACCCCGCCGAACAAGGCCATCATGGCCACCACCATCAGCAGGACCGAGACGGTGAACATCCGGAAGTTGAAGGCGCGCAGGTCCAGCAGCGGCGCGGCGGCCTTCTGCAGGCGGAGCTGGCGGAGGACGAAAACCGTCAGGGCAGCCACGCCGATGACCAGGGCCGCGATGGCTGCGGCACCGGGACCGGCTTGGCCACCGTGGCTGCCGCCGATCTGGCTGAGCCCGTAGACCAGGCCGCCGAAAGCCGGGACCGTGAGGAGCACGGAGAAGAAGTCCAGTTTGGTCCTTTCCGTCTCGCCCACGTTGGTGAGGAACTTCGCGCCGATGGCCAGGGCGGCGAGGGCCACCGGCAGCACGAACACGAACATGAAGCGCCAGGTGAAGTGCTCAAGGATCAGCCCGGAAACGGTGGGGCCCATGGCGGGGGCAACGGAGATGGCGATGCTGACGTTGCCCATGACGGCGCCGCGCTTGGCCAGCGGGACCAGGGTGAGGATGGTGGTCATCAGCAGCGGGAGCATGATGGCGGTGCCGCCGGCCTGGACGATGCGTGCCAGCAGCAGGACTTCAAACCCGGGAGCCACCGCGGCCAGCGCGGTACCGCCGGCAAACAGGCCCATGGCCAGCATGAACACGGCCCGGGTGGACAGGCTTTGCAGGATGAAGCCCGTGGTGGGGATGACCACGGCCATGGTGAGCATGAAGCCGGTGGACAGCCACTGGACGGTGGGCGGGTCCACGCGGAGGTCCACCATGAGCCGCTGCAGGGCAACGTTCATGATCGTCTCGTTGAGGATCACCACGAACGTCGCCACCAGCAGCGTGCTGATGATGGTCACCGACTCCCGGGACATCTTCTCCGGCGCAGCGGGCAGCGTGCCTGCGCGGGGTTCCGCGAGGGTTCCTTCGACCGGAACGGGCTGGCCGCCGGCGTTGGGAGAGATTTCGGTAGACATAGGTGTTCCCTCGGGGGTTTTTTGAGTGATGCGCGGTCGGCGCCGCTGCAGATGGCAACACTCTACCCGCTGGAGTAATTCCCCGGCACGGGTATTTCTCCTAAATCCTGAGGGAACAATTGCGGCTTTATGCCGTCTGGCCTGCGTGCTCCCCTTCGGAAATCTCTTCCACCAGCTTGTTGTTGAAGGCCGGGAGGTCATCCGGGTTCCGGCTGGTCACCAGGCCCTGGTCCACCACCACTTCCTGGTCCGTCCAGTTGGCGCCGGCGTTCTTCAGGTCGGTTTCAAGGGTGAAGTAGGACGTGACGTTGCGGCCCCTGATGACTCCGGCCTCGATCAGCAGCCAGGGACCGTGGCAGATGGATGCCACCGGTTTGTGCTGTTCAAAGAAGCTGCGCGTGAAACTCTGCGCGTCCTTGTCCACGCGGAGGTGGTCCGCGTTGACAACGCCGCCGGGAAGGACCAGCGCGTCGTAGTCGGAGGCGTTTGCTTCCGCCACCGTGAGGTCGACGTCGAAGGTGTCACCCTTCTCCGTACCGTTGTAGCCTTGCAGCTTGCCGCTCTTGGGGGCCACCAGGGTGGGCTCGCCGCCGGCGTCCTTCACGGCCTGCCAGGGGCTGGTCAGCTCCACCTGCTCCACGCCGTCAGTCAGCAGGAATGCGACCTTCTTGCCTGCGATGCTGTGCTCGGACATTGTTCCTCCTCGCCTGAGGCGGACCACGCAGCCTTGCGGCGTACGACGTTCCGCTTCCAGAGTTGATTTCCTGACGATTTCCAGCCTAGGAAAGGTGAAAGTAATAAGCAAGCTGACTATATTGGTTTATGCGCGTAATTTGGTGTGCCTGGCGATGCGCTTCTCCATTTTCGACGCAGAGGTTCCTGGCCGCGCCGACATATAGCGGGCGGAAAGGAACGTCTGCCTCGCAGGTGAAGATGCGTGTCGCAGGTAGATATGCGTGTCGCCCGTCAAGCCCCGGCCGCCAAGCCCCCCAATCAAGCCTCGGCAACGGTCCCACCCGGTACTCGGGACCTTCGACTCTGGTGCTGCGGGTTTAGGCGCCCCGCGAGTACAGACAGAACCCGCTTTCCGGCAGTAAGGTTTCACCTACGCGCAGTGCTCTCGAAGCCGCAGCGGCCACCCCACGGGCCACTTCGGATTGGTGCAAGGAGGCCCCGATGACAGTAGAGCGGATGTTCCAAGGCGTTCCCTCGGACCCGGATCCGTGGATGACCGGCGACACTCCTGAGGACGTCCGGCAGTTCGCCATCGAATCGCTCCGATGGCAAGCGCAGGAGATCATCGATGAGGTGCTCTGCAGCAAGGATCCGAGGGAAGAGTGGGTGCGGGACCGGCTCCGTGGGTGTGTGGCCAGGAATCCCGGGCGTCCGGAGCGCGCGCTGCTCGAGCAGCTCATGACCAGCCCGGACAAGTCCGGCTTGTAGTCCGCACCAATGTCGCCCGCGCCCCCGGCCTGCGCGGCAACCCGGGGAGCCCGGAACCCGGCGCTTAGGAACTGAGCGGCAGGTTGTCGATCAGCCGGACCGGGCCCACCTTGGCCGCGATGAGGGCCAGCGCGTCGCCGCGGAAGGGAGTCTCCCTGCAGTTCTCCGCCAACGGCTCGAGCCTGCCGGGATCCACCACATCGAAGTAGTCCAGTTCCACCAGCGGCTGTGATTCCACCAGGGCCAGCGCCGATTCAAGGTCCAGGGGCTCGTGGGCATTCGCCCGCTCTTCCAGCAGCCGCAGCGCCCGGGACAGGACCAGGGCGGCGTCCCGCTGGTCATCGGAGAGGAACCGGTTGCGGCTGGACAATGCCAGCCCGTCCGCCGACCTCACCGTGGGCACGCCGACGATCTCCACCGGGAAGTTCAGGTCCGCCGCCATCCGCCGCACCAGGGCCAGCTGCTGGGCGTCCTTCTGCCCAAAGTAGGCCCGGTACGCCGGCAAGCCACCGCCGGGGGAAGCTGCGTCCGCGGACCCGGCCGGAAGCCCTGTCGCCGGCATGCCATAGTGCAGGAGCTTCGCCACCACGGTCAACGCCCCGTCGAAATGGCCGGGCCGTGATGCGCCCTCCCATTTGTCGCCGAGGCGGCCGGAGGTGATCCGCACCAGCGGCTCCCCGCCGGGATAGACCTCCTCCACGGAAGGCGCGAAGGCCAGGTCCACGCCCTGTTCCTCCAGCAGGGCAAGGTCCGCGTCAAGCGTCCTTGGATAGCGGTCCAGGTCCACCGCGTCGCCGAACTGCAGGGGGTTGACGAAGATGCTCGCCACCACCACGTCATTATGTTCGACGGCGGTACGCGCCAGCGCTGCATGGCCCTCGTGGAGTGCGCCCATGGTGGGCACCAGCCCCTGTGAAACGCCTCGCTTGGCGCTGAGGAGCCGGGCGCTTTCGGCGTGCAGGCCGGCGACGGTGGTGACGAGTTGAATGGACATTCAGTCTTCCTTCGGATCGAGGGCCTCGCGCAGCCCCTTCAGCTGGTCGGGTTTGAGCAGTCCACGCCCCTCTGCCCGGAGGGCTGTGGCCCGGGCCATGGCAAGGTAGGCCGCCAGCACGTCACCGTGCCCCCCGCCGTCGAACTCCCGCAACGCTTCGGCGTGGGCCCGGACCGTCCCCACATCCCCGCGGGCCACCGGGCCGGTCAGTGCCGATTCCCCGGAGGCCAGCGCGTTTTCCAGCGTTGCCCGCAGCAGCGGGCCCAGCATGCGCTCCGGCAGCTCCACCCCTACCTCGCGCAGCAGCTGTGACGCCTGCGCCACCAGGGTGACCATGTGGTTGGAACCATGGGCCAGGGCAGCGTGGTAGAGGGTCCTGTCCGCTTCCGCGATGGCCACCGGTTCCGCGCCCATCTCCACCACCAGGGCCTGGGCGATGGGCAGCATGGCGGCATCGGCCGTTACACCGAAGGTGCAGTCCAGCAGCCGGGTGAGGTCCAGGCTCATGCCGGTGAACGTCATGGCCGGGTGCAGGGCCAGCGGCACGGCACCGGCGGCACGCACCGGATGCAGCACGCCCACGCCGAAGCGGCCGGAGGTGTGGGCCACCAGCTGGCCGGGCTGCCAGGCGCCGAGCTTCGCCAGCCCCTCCACCAGGCCCGGCAGGGCGTCGTCGGGCACGGCCAGCAGCACCAGTTCGGCGCGCTCCACGATGTCCTGCACCTCCAGGATGGGAACACCCGGCAGGAGGGCCTCGGCACGTTCACGGCTTGCGTCCGAGACCGCCGAAACCCCGACGACGGCGTGCTCGGCGGCGCGCAAGGCCGCACCGAGCACGGCTCCCACCTTGCCGGCGCCAATAATTCCGACGCCGAGGCGTCCGGGTTTAGCCATGCTGCTGGCCTTCCTGTTGGTAGGGGGTGCTCGCTTTCACAGGCTCCGTGGTGGCTCCAGGCTCAACCACCGGTTCGGTTCCAAACGGGTGGTGCGGGTCAACGGCCGGGGCAACCTGCCGCAGCCACTGCTCCGTGGTTTGCCGCTTCCGCGCCAGCCGGGCACGCGCGGACTGGTCGTTGAAGAGTTGCCGTGCCTCATCCAGCCCCGCCTGCGTCAGCCGCGGGGCGACGGGTCCGGCGGTGGTGTGCAGCACCAGGTCTGCCACCCGGAACCGCCGCGCCACGGGCCCCTGCTGAAGGGCCATCGACTGCGTTCGCTGGTGGGGAACCACCACGAGCTCCCGCCACCACCGCCCGGAGCGGATCAACAGGGCGGTGTCCGTGGCGGCAAAGCCGTTGCGGCGCCAGGTGAAGGGAGCCAGCAGCCACGCCCGCCGCGGCGTGGTGACGAACCCACCGTCCGAATCCCGCCCCGTCAGGCCGGCGGCAAAAACCGCCGCGGGCCGGTGGGTTCCCGGGTCCGGCAGCACCAGGGAGAGCATGGCCAGGACGTCCGGCAACGTGCCCACGGGCAGGAGGATGGTCCTGGTATTGCCCTCGACGGCGTTGCCGGACTGCCCGTAACCGGCCACATTCACCTGCATCCGGTACCAGCCGAAGGGGCGCCACAGCGGCGACTGGGCAACCTTCACGGCCTGGATCCGGCCGGGCGGAAGGGTCTGCGTCTGGGTGTCCAGCAGGCCGTACCGCAGCCGGATACCGTCCGGCGAGACCGCAGCCCTGAAGTTGTAGCCCCGGTTGAAGTAATTCCAGTAGCCCGCCGCCAGGCCCAGGGCCGCCGGCACCAGGTAGAAGTAGAAGGCCCGGTTGTCAGTCACCGCGGACAACACCACGGAGGCGGCGCCGCCCACCACAACAAAGAAGCTCTGCTCACTGAGCAGCAGCGATCCAAGAAGGCGCGACGGCGGGACGGAAAGTAACGGGAATTCCGGCGCCTCGGGTGCGGGCCGGGCCGGCTGTTCGGCCCCGGAAACGACGCCGGCTCCGGACGCGGCGACGGCTGCGGCACCCGACGCCCGGGCCAGGATGGTGGCACGGAGTTGGCGTGCATCGTCGATCTTGAGGTAGGCGAGCCGCACCGCGGACTCCCCCGCATCGGCCACCTCGAACTTGAGTTCGGCCAGGCCGAAGATGCGGGCCAGCAGCGGCTGCACGATGTCGATGGCCTGCACCCGGTCCAGCCGGGCCTGCCGGTGCTGGCGGAACAGCAGGCCGCTGGTGACCCGGACGTAGCCGCCGGACACCTGGTATTTGGTGAAGTACCAGGTCAGCACGAATCCCAGCACCGCCACCGCCAGCACTGCTGCTCCACCGCCCAGGAGCCACGGGGCGCGCCGGGCCAGGCCTTCCTCGAAAATGGGCTGGCCCTGCAGGACCCGTTCGAAGATGTCCCGGCCAAAGAAGAACGCAATGGCGGCAAGGGCAAACCAGCCCCTGACGAACGGCGAGGCGGGGTGCACACGCAGCCATCCGTCGTCGGACGCTGCAGCGGTGTCCCGGCCGGCCGCAGCAGTCGGCCTGGCAGGCAGCTGGCCGTCAGCGGTCACAGCCCGGCCAGCCTGGCTTCGCCGCGGGCAGTCAGTTCTTCCCTCAGCCGGGCGCCCTCAGCCGCCGGGAGGCCAGGAAGGCGGGCGTTGGTGCCGGGCGAGGCGGTGTGGAGTTTCAGCGTGCACAGGCCCAGGGCGCGCTCCACCGGCCCGACGGCGATATCCACATACTGCATGCGGCCATACGGCACGGCCATGGTGCGCTGGAAGAAGATGCCGCCCCTGACCAGCAGGTCCTCATCCCGTTCGGCGTAGCCGATAGCCCGGACCTGCCGCGGAATGAGCACCAGCCGCCACAAGGCCAGCACCAGCATGGCGGCAGGGACGGTCACGGCCAGCCACAGCGGCGGCCAGGACCACCAGCCGAGGAGGACAAACACCAGCGGAGCGGACAGGACCAGCACCGCGACCAGGTTGCCCAGGGCCCATTCCGCCAGCCGTACCGTGACGTACCGTGCTGACACCCGCTGCCAGGCAATACCGGGCGGGTCAATCGCCTCGGTACGCATATTCACCTTCGCCGGCGGCCTCCCCGCGGGCAGGGCGGCCCTTTCCGTCGGCACTGTTGGTGTCGCCGTCCTCCGGGGGAATCCTGCAGAACCGCTCCACGAGCAGTCCCACCACGATCATCACCAGGCCGCCCCCGGCCATGGCCAGCGCCAGCCAGGTGATGCCCTGGTCGCTTCGCAGGCTCCAGATCCGCAACTGGTCCAGGAAGATGCCCACGTGCCAGCCCAGCAGAACCGTTCCGGCGTAGGCGCACGCCTGGGCAAGGATCAATGTCCGCGCAGCCAGCAGCGGATCCAGTTGGGTCTTCTTTGCCTTGCTGCCGGGCTTCTGGCTGTTGCGCCACCGCCAAACCCGGATGCCCAGGATCAACGTGATGATGACGATGACGCCCATGGTGGCCAGCGCGGTGGCCGGAAGGACAGGCGTGGCAATGCTGTAGCGGCTGGTCACCACCGTCGCCGCCCAGCCCGCGACGGCAAGGACGACGCCGATCAGCATCAGGCGCAGCGGGTTGATGGGCTTCATCGCGGCTCCACTGCTCCCGCTGTCGGCATCCCGTCGAAGTCCCCGAAGCCGTCGAACGGGGCGAGGTCGCCATAGTCCTCGGCGCGGACCGCCAGGGCGCTGATCCGCTCCCCGTCCAGGGTGGCGGCCGGTTCGATGAGGGACCAGGGATACAGGACGAAGGCGCGCGTGGCAGCACGGGGATGCGGGAGGGTCAGTGCGGGATCGTCGCTGCGCAGGTCGCCGTAGGTGATGATGTCGACGTCGAGCGTCCGCGGCCCCCAGCGGACCTCGCGGACGCGGTGGTGCTTGTTCTCCACCGCCTGGCAGTGCTCCAGCAGGTCTTGCGGGCTCAGGCTGGTTTCCACAGTGATGACCATGTTCAGGAAGTCCGGCTGGCCGGCCGGGCCGCCCACGGCCTTGGTCTGGACGATCGGGGACACGGCCAGGAGCCGGACTTCCGGCGGGTCAACCAGGTCGGCGACGGCTTCGGTCAGGGTTTCGTTCCGCTCGCCCAGGTTGCTGCCAAGGGCCAGCACGGCTTTGCTGTAGGCGCCGTTCATGCCTGCTCCCCGGACGGGCCGCTGCCGGCGGGGGTGCAGGTCCGGTGGACGGTCACGGCGACGTCGCCGAAGGGCACCTCGATGGGAGCCTGGGGCTTGTGCACGGTGATGTCCACGGCCTGGAGCTTGAACTCGGACAGAAGGCTGCCGGCAATCCGGACGGCCAGGGCCTCGATGAGGTTCAGTGGTTCCCCGGAGATCCATTCGGTAATACGCTGCGCCACCTCGCCGTAGTGCGCGGTGTCACGGACGTCATCGGAGTCCGCCGCTGCGGTGAAGTCCAGGTAGAGGACCGCGTCCACCACAAAAGGCTGGCCCTCGCGGCGTTCAAAATCAAACACGCCGTGATGGCCGACGGCGGTCACACCCGTCAGCGTAATCCTGTCCATGGGTCCCCCGGCCCTAGTGTGTTTTGGGTACGGTTTGTGGCGTGGGTACCGCAGCCATGCGGGCAGCCACCTTGACGGCGTCAAGGCTTGACCCGACGTCGTGCACGCGGACGGCCCAGGCACCGCGGGCGGCGCTGATGGCGGTGATTGCCGCCGTGGCACCATCCCGTTCCTCCGGAGCGGCGGACTTGCCGGCGACGGTGAGCAGCGTGCCAAGGAACCTCTTGCGGGAGGCCGCCACCAGCACGCGGTGCCCCAGGCTGTCCAGCTGGTCCAGGTTCCGCAGCAGCTCCCAGTTGTGGGAATCGTTCTTGGCGAATCCCAGGCCCGGGTCAACGATGATCTGTTCGGGGCTGACGCCCGCGGCGTAAAGCTTGTCGCGTACCCCCGCCAGCTCCGCCACAACTTCGCCGGCCACGTCCGTGTACTCGGCGAGGGAATTCATGGTCCGGGCGTCCCCGCGGCGGTGCGTGAGGACGTAGGGCACCTTGGACGCTGCGACGAGCTCGGCCATTTCCGGTTCGATGCTCAGCCCGGAGACGTCATTGATGATGCCGGCGCCGGCCTTCAGCGCGGCGGCCGCGGTGGAGGCGTGGGTGGTGTCGATGCTGACCAGCGCACCGGCCTTCACAAGTGCTTCGATGACCGGCAGGACGCGCCGCTGCTCTTCCTCCGGCGTAACGTCCTCGGCGCCTGGCCGGGTGGACTCGCCGCCGACGTCAATAATGTCCGCCCCGGCGTACAACATCCGCAGGCCGGCCGCGATCGCGGTGTCCGCGGTGGGGTGCTTCCCGCCGTCGCTGAACGAGTCCGGGGTGACGTTCAGGATCCCCATGACCAGCGTGCGGTCGGTGGGGAGGTCTTCGAAGCGCGCCGCCGGACGGGGCTTGCGCAGGATGGGCAGCGGGGAGGTTGCCGGCCCCGTTCCGGGGGCTGCAGCGAGTGAATCCATGGTTTGTTACCTTCCGAGGATGAGGCTCATGGCCTCGGCACGGGTGGCCGGGTCATGCAGCTGCCCGCGGACCGCACTGGTGACGGTCTTCGCTCCGGGCTTGCGGATGCCGCGCATCGACATGCACATGTGCTCGCATTCAACGACGACGATCGCCCCGCGGGGCTTGAGGTAGCGGACCATCGCTTCAACGATCTCCGTGGTCAGCCGCTCCTGCACCTGCGGGCGGCGGGCGTAGATGTCCACCAGCCGGGCCAGCTTGCTCAACCCGGTGACTTTGCCCTCATGCGATGGGATGTAGCCAACGTGGGCCACCCCGTGGAACGGCACCAGGTGGTGCTCGCACGTGGAGTAGAACGGGATGTCCTTGACCAGGACCAGCTCCTCGTGGTCCAGGTCAAAGGTGGTGGACAGGACGTCCGCAGGGTTGTGGTGCAGTCCGGCGAACACCTCGGCGTACGCCTTCGCAACCCTTTTGGGGGTATCCACCAGGCCGCCGCGGTCCGGGTCCTCGCCGATGGCGAGGAGGATCTCACGGACGGCGGCCTCGATCCGTGGCCGGTCCACTTTTTCATGCTTTGAGGACCGGTGACCGTCCTCCGCCAGGTGTTCGGCGGAGGCGGAAACGTCGTCGTCGTCGAAGGAAGTCACAGGGAAAGCTTAGCCGTGAAGGGTCCCGGGCCCCGATTCGGGGGCGCCTCCGTGAAACGGTGCATCCTCCGGAACGCCCTGCGAATGCGGTGGCTGGGCATCCAGCGGCTCATCCATCCGGGCCTTCTTGGCTTCCTCCTGGGCCTCGCGCTCGGCCTTCTCCCGGCGGCTTTCCACCGGTCCGTTGAGCTGCACGGCGCGGGTCTCTTTGGACAACCACACCTCACGGAAATCACGCTTGCGGACGTCACGGAAGATGTCGGCGATCTCGGCCTGGTTCAGGGTTTCCCGTTCCAGCAGCTCGAGGGCCAGGAAGTCCAGGATGTCCCGGTTTTCGGTGAGGATTTCGTATGCCTCATCGTGGGCCTGCTCAATCAGCCGGCGGACTTCCTCGTCCACAACGTAGGCGATCTGGTCCGAGTAGTTGCGCTCGTGCCCGGCGTCGCGTCCCAGGAACGGCTCGCCGCCGCCCTGGCCCAGCCGGACCGCGCCGACGCGTTCGCTCATGCCGTACTCGGTAACCATCTTGCGTGCGGTGCCGGTGGCCTTTTCGATGTCGTTGGAGGCGCCGGTGGACGGATCGTGGAACACGATCTCCTCGGCGACACGGCCGCCCATGGCGTACGCCATCTGGTCCAGGAGTTCGTTGCGGGTCACGGAGTACTTGTCGTTGTCCGGCACCACCATGGTGTAACCCAGGGCCCGGCCGCGGGGCAGGATGGTTATCTTGGTGACCGGTGCGGAGTTCCGCAAGGCTGCTGCCACCAGTGCGTGCCCGCCCTCGTGGTAGGCGGTGATCTTGCGCTCGTGTTCCTTCATGACGCGGCTGCGCTTCTGCGGGCCGGCCATCACGCGGTCAATGGCCTCGTCCAGGGCGCGGTCGTCAATGAGGTTTGCATTGGAGCGCGCCGTCAGGAGCGCGGCTTCGTTGAGGACGTTGGCGAGATCGGCACCCGTGTAGCCGGGGGTTTTCTTGGCCACGGCCTTGAGGTCGACGCCGGGCGCCATGGGCTTGCCTTTGGCGTGGACCTGCAGGATCTGGTCGCGGCCAATCATGTCGGGCGCGTCCACACCAATCTGGCGGTCGAAGCGTCCCGGCCGCAGAAGGGCCGGGTCCAGAACGTCAGGCCGGTTGGTGGCGGCGATCAGGATGACGTTGGTCTTGACATCGAAACCGTCCATCTCCACCAGCAACTGGTTGAGGGTCTGCTCACGTTCGTCGTTGCCGCCGCCGATGCCGGCGCCGCGGTGCCGGCCGACGGCGTCGATCTCATCCACGAAGATGATGGCCGGCGAGTTGGCCTTGGCCTGTTCGAAGAGGTCGCGGACGCGGGAGGCGCCGACGCCGACGAACATCTCAACGAAGTCGGAGCCCGAGATGGAGAAGAATGGCACGCCTGCCTCACCGGCGACAGCGCGGGCCAGCAGGGTCTTACCGGTGCCAGGGGGACCGTAGAGCAGCACACCCTTGGGGATCTTGGCGCCGACGGCCTGGAACTTGGCCGGCTCCTGCAGGAATTCCTTGATCTCCTGCAGTTCCTCCACGGCCTCATCGGAACCTGCGACATCGGCGAAGGTCACCTGCGGCATGTCCTTGCTGACCATCTTGGCCTTCGACTTGCCGAACTGCATGATCTTCGAGCCGCCGCCCTGCATGCGGGTCATCAGGAACCAGAACAAGGCGCCCAGCAGGATGACGGGGATCAGGAGCGAGAGCAGGCCGGAGAACCAATTGCTTTCGATCGGCTGGTCGGTGAAGCCCTGGGCCGGCTTGGCGTCGGTGACGGCCTTCACCACATCCTGTGCACGGGCGTCCACGAAGAAGAACTGCACGCTCTTGCCTTTGTCCTGCCCGTCCACCTGGAGGTTGTCCTTCAGGGTGAGGTCAACGCGGTTCTCACCGTCGAAGATCTTGGCCTGCTCCACCTTGTTGCTGGAGAGCAGTTCCAGGCCCTTGTCCGTGTCGATCCGGGCCGCACCGCCGGGGGCGAGCGTCGCAAAAGCCACCAGGAGCAGACCGACCACAACGACGATCCAGATGCCCGGGCCTTTGAAGAAGTTCTTAGCTTTCATCTGTTCGGGGGCTCGCCCCGTCCCTTCCGGTAGTGCTTCACGGCGAGTAGTCTGCGCGCGTGATGGTGCTGCGTCAGCTTCTAGCTATACACCGTCCGGAGTACATCACGCATAGCGAAAAGCAAAAGTTCCCTGTGGGCGTAGCCGGCCCGGAGATCCGGGAATGCCCCGGTCAGGGCTGTTCCCGCGGCGCTGCAATGGACCCACGGGTGACCAGCGGGCAGCTGAGGAGCACCGGGTCAGTGGCCCCGTCGGGGTCGCCGGCGCCGCCCGGGCCGGCTTCGATCGCGTCGATCAACCGGTCGGCCGCCCAGGCCCCCATCCCGTAGTGCGGCAGGGCTACGGTGGTCAGGCCGGGGTGGAGGCTGGCGGCAATCAATTCCTGGTCATCGAAGCCGACGACCGACAAGTCGCCCGGGATGGAGAGGCCCAGTTCCGCCGCCGCGCGGTAGGCACCCATGGCCATGCGGTCGTTGTAGCAAAAGAGGCCCGACGGCGGGTGGCCGGCTCCCAGCAGCCTCAGGGCGGCAGCGTATCCGCCGGCAGCATCGGACGACGCCGGCTGGACAGGGGCGGAGGCACCGTCCAGGCCCGCACGGGTCAGCGTGTCCCGGAAACCCTGGAGCCGCCGGACGGTGGAGGGAACGTGCTCGGTGTTGTTGATGAACCCGATCCGGGTGTGGCCTGCGGCAAGCAGTGCGTCCACCGCGGCGGCCGCACCGCCGTACTCGTCCGGGACCACGGCCGGGAAGCTGTCGTCGGCCGTGACGGCATCCACCAGGACGGAAGGGACTTTGCCGAGGTTGGCGGGCACCACCAGGTACCGGTGGTACATGGTGGCGTAGAGGATGCCGTCCACCTGCCGCTCCAGCAGGGACTCAACGTCCGCTTCGCGGGAGCCGTGGTCCGCCGAGCCCGCGGTATTGATGATCATCAGGGTGTAGCCGCGGGCCCGCGCCGCTTCATCGGCGCCGAGGATGATGCGGCCGGCGTGCGGTGTGGTGGCAACATCCTCGCTGACCAGGCCCAGCACGCCGGACTTGCGGCTGCGGAGGGCCCGGGCCAGCCGGTTGGGCCCGTACCCCAGCCGGACCGCCGTCGTCTTCACTTTTTCGCGTGTCTCCGGGCTGACGCGGGCATACGGCGCGTCATTGAGGACGTGGGAGACGGTGGTGGCGGACACCCCGGCCGCCCGTGCCACGTCCCTGATGCCGATGTTCCTGCTACTCACGGTGGTTGCCTCGGGCAGCAGGGGCTGCGGTCGCGGGCAGCTTATTCGTAGACGTGCGGGGCGAGGGTTCCCACGAAGTCCAGGTTGCGGTACTTTTCGGCGTAGTCCAGGCCGTAGCCCACCACGAATTCGTTGGGGATGTCGTAGCCGACGTACTTGACGTCGATCTGCACCTTGGCGGCGGTGGGCTTGCGGAAGGCTGTGCAGATCTCCACCGAGGCGGTGCCGCGGGATTCCAGGTTGGTCTTCAGCCAGGACAGCGTGAGGCCGGAATCGATGATGTCTTCGACGATCAGGACGTCCTTGCCCATCAGGTCGGTGTCCAGGTCCTTCAGGATCCGCACCACGCCGGAGGACTGGGTCCCGGAGCCGTAGGAGGACACTGCCATCCAGTCCATCGAAACGTGGCTGTGCAGGGCCCGGGCCAGGTCCGCCATGACCATCACGGCACCCTTCAGGACACCGACAATGAGGATTTCGCGCCCTTCGTAGTCCTTGTCGATCTGCGCGGCGAGTTCGGTGATCCGCTGCTGGATCTGTTCCTTGGTGTAGAGAACGTGCTTGAGGTCTGCCTGGACGTCGTTTGAATCCACCAATGGCTCCTGTTTAGATGCGGGGTGCGACTAATTTTCGGGCGGTTTTTGAGGCCGGAATACTAGCTTCCCACAGCGCACCCGTTCACGGGGAACGGAACCGGCGCCTCCCGGGCTCCCCGGCCCGCCGGCCTCGGCCGGCCGTTCCAGTTGGGCCAGTGATAACCGGTACACCCTCACGCCGCCGGGAAGCTCCACCGGGCCGGCGGAACCGTGTCGCCGCAGCAGCGCTTCCGCCGCCAAAAGGCGCTGGTAGCTTGGCTGCTGGCCGCCGACGTCGGCTGCTGCCTTGGCGATCACGCGGAACCTGATGGCAGGGGCCAGGGCGCGCAGCGCCTCCTCTGGCAAGGCCAGGGCACTCCCTTCCCGCTCCACGAGGGACGCGTAGGTGCTTTCCGCCACATCCTCGAGGTAGTCCGCGTCAAGCTGCAGGATCGCGGCTGTCCGGGCCAGGGATTCGGCGACGCCGGGGCCCAGTTTCTCCTCAAGGTGCGGGAGCACCTCCACCCGGGTCCGCGACCGGGCAAAGGCGGGGTCTGAGTTGGTGGGATCGTGCCAGGGGTCCAGTTCCTCCACGGCGCAGATCTCCTCCGTGTCCGCCCGGCGCAGCCCCAGGAACGGGCGCAGCAGGACGCTTTTTCCGTTTCCTGCCCGGGCGGGCCGCATCCCGGCGAGGGAACGGGTTCCGGAGCCGCGGGCCAGGCCCAGCAACACCTGCTCGGCCTGGTCGTCGAGGGTGTGGCCCAAAAGGATGGCGCCGGCGCCCTGCTGCTCCGCTGCTGCCTCCAGCGCGGCGTGCCGGGCCTCCCGGGCCGCGGCCTCGGGCCCCATGCCGGCGGCCGAGACCGTGACAGAGCGGATTTCCACGGGTTCGAGGCCCAGCTCCCGCAGTGCCTCCGCGGTGCGGGCGGCAACCTGGGCCGAGCCGGCCTGCAGCTGGTGGTCCACTACTACGGCGCCCACGGCCAGCGGGTGGCCGTCAACGTTTCCGCGACGGGCAAAGTAGGCGGCCACCGCGGCGAGCGCCAGGGAGTCGGGCCCGCCGCTGCACGCCACGGTGACGCGGCGCGGGTATCCAGCTTCGGCGAGGGCTTTTTGCAGCATTTTGCGTGCAGTGCCGACGACGGGCGCGAGCCTTCCGGGCCGGCGTCGTCCGCTGCGTCGCGGGGTGGAGGGAGCTTCAGGCATGGAGGGGCGGGGCGGCTGGGCGTCCGGCAATCAGAGGCCCATCCGGTCAATCCACAGTTTGGCGTCGTGGATCTCAGGCTCCGTGGGCAGGTTGTCCGCAGACTCCCACACTTTGTTGAAGCCCTCCATGCCGGCCACGTCCACCACAGCGCGGACAAAGCGGGCGCCGTCGGAGTACTGCCGCATCTTTGCGTCCAGGCCCAGCAGGCTGCGGATGAACTTCTCGATCACGCCGCGGTCCTTGCCGCGGTCGTTGAACCGCTGCCGGATGGTCTTCACCGAAGGGACGATGCTGGCGTCAACGGCATCCATCACCACGTTGGCGTGCCCTTCGAGGAGGCTCATCACCGCGGTGAGGTGCGAGATGGCAGCCTTCTCCTCGGGGTCCTGCAGCAGGTCCAGGATGGCGCCGCGGCCGGGCGTGTTTCCGGTGGCGGAGCGGTCCTTGAGGGACCGAGCGGCTGCGGTGGCGCGCTCCATCAGGGAATCGACGTTGCCCAGCAGGTGGCCGCTGAGTTCGTCGATCTGCTCCAGCATGTGGTGGCGCAGCCAGGGCGCCGCGGCGAACTGGACCCGGTGGGTCTGCTCGTGCAGGCACACCCAGAGCCGGAAGTCCTCCGGCGCGACGTTGAGTTCGCGCTCCACCGAGACGATGTTTGGCGCCACGAGCAGGAGCCTGCCGGCTGCGGGGGCGGTGGAGTTCTCGGCCAGGGCCGCGAATGGGTCGTACTGGCCCAGCACCTTGCTGGAGAGGAAGGCCAGCACGGCGCCGAGTTGGCTGCCGGTGATGGCGCCGCCGACGCTGGCCGCGGACGGGCTCAGGGTCCCGCGGCGGCTGTCCAGCATCTTCTGCATGGCGGGCTTGAGCATCACCGCAAAGCTCTGGGTGTTGGCCTTGGCCCAGGACGCCCGGTCAACCACCAGGACCGAGGAGTCCCTCAAGTCCCGCGCGGCTTCCAAGCCGGTGATTTCGTGGACATGCGGGACAGACTCGTCCGCGAGCCGGCGCAGGCTGTCCACCGCCTCGGCAATGGCCTTTTCATCCAGCACCGGGCCGGCCGGAGCCAGCCGCGCCGCGGTGGAAGCAGCGAGGTCCCAATTGATCAGGGACTGGGCCGTTGGGGACAACGTCGGTGCGGACTCGCGCGCAGTGGACTCCATGGTTCCCATCAGAACACAGCAGCCCGGGGCACGTCCTTAAAGTTCGCTGACCGGCGAACTTCCACAGCCACCATGATCCCCCTACCGCCCCATCGCTCCCTTGACCACAGGTCCGCGCAAGGGCCGGGCAGCGGTGCCTGCCGCCGTCGTCACGGCCACGTTGCTGGGCATGCAGCCGCAGTAGGTCAGCGGCAGCCGCACCCGGCCAGCGCGGTGGCGGCCCGGTCCAGCGCCTGCTTGTTCCCGGCAGCCCCCGGCGTGAGCCCGTTGCCGATGAACGAGAACACCAGGAGCCGGCCGTCGGCGTCCACCACATAGCCGCTCAGCGCCAGGACGGTGTTCAACGTCCCGGTTTTGGCGCGCACCAACCCCGCGCCGCCCGCCGTGGCGGCATCCCCGTACCGGGTATCCAGGGTTCCGGACAGGCCACCCACCGGAAAGCCGTTCAGCGCGCCGCGGAGCCTTGAATCTGCGCCAGTGGTGATGGCGCGGACCACGTCCGTGAACTGGCGGGCAGAAACCTGGTTGCCCAACGCGAGTCCGCACACATCCGCCAGTTTGATGGTGTCCGTGCCGACGCCCGCAGCTTCCGCCTCGGCACCGACCGCGGCCGTGGCACCGTCGTTGCTGCCCGGCCGGCCGGTGGCCACCGCCGTCATCCGGCCCATCGTTTCCGCCAGGTAGTTGTCCGATACCTGCAGCATGAGGTCCACCTGCTCGGCCACGGTGGCTGATTCAACCTGTGCCAGCACCGCGGGCGGCGCCATCTGGCCGGCTGCGCCTGCCGCCGTGGCCGCCCCGGGTGAACGGTCGACGCCGGCCGCGACGGTCAGGCCCGCTCCGGCACCTGCCGCACGGAGCCGGGCCGCGAATTCCTCGGCCGCGGCCATGGCGGCATCCTGGGGCCGGGGACCCGTGGTGACGGCGGGATCGAAGCGCGCAGAGTTGAGGGCCAGCGGGTAGAGCGGGGCGATTTCGCCTGCTTCAACGTCGCCGGCCAGCCAGGCAGGGTTCAGCGCGGGGCCGGTGAAGAGTGAATCGTCCAGCAGCACTTTGACCTCCCCGGTGGTGCCGGCGGCCCGCAGGGCATCCACGGCCAGGGCGGCAAGGGTGGCCATGCCGGCGTGGCCAAGGGTTTGTTCCGGCTGCGACTCCCCCGCACCGAGCAGGACGTCGCCACCGCCCACCAGCACAACCTGCCCGGGGGCGGGACCGCGCAGCACCTTCGTGGCGAAACGGTGGTCCGGTCCCAGGGTCCGCAGCGCGGCCACCGACGTCAGCAATTTGAGGTTCGACGCCGGCACCCGGCCTTCCGCGCCGCCGCGGTCAAAAAGGACCTGGCCCGTGGACGCGTCCTGCACCATGCCGGTGAACGTACCGCCGCCGTCGGTCTTCAACAACGGATCCACCTGGGCCGTCACCGCCGAGGGTACGGGCACCGGCGCGGACTTCTGGAGCGGGGCAAGGACCTGCGGGGCGGAAACGGTGGCGGGGAGCTGCTGCCAGGCGGGCGTCGGCGGGGCCGGGGCGGGCGAGCCCGGGCCAACGAATCCGGGTGCCACCAACAGGGCCGCCGGAACTGCGAGAACGAACAGGAGCAGGGTCACCAGCACCGGCGCGATGGAGGTTCGCAAGCCCTGGACCGGGCCGCCGGAGCCCCGCGAACGGCGGGCACGCCGCGAATCCGTGCCGGTTGTGTTGCTCATGCTGGTGCTGGTCCTCAAGTCCTGAAATTTCCCCACAAGTTCCTGATTCCAGGGCCTCTCGCTATATCCTCAATAATAGTCGGCGGTACCGACACTCGCTTTTGTGGGCCGTCAAGTGTGCCGCGCACCCCCTGTAATTGCCGAGGAGCATTCCATGAAGCACGACGTGACCATCGAGATCCCCAAGGGATCACGCGTCAAGTACGAAGTTGACCACGAGACCGGCCGCGTCCGCCTGGACCGCGTCCTCTTCACCTCCATGCAGTACCCCACGCACTATGGGTACTTCGAGAACACCCTCGGCGAGGACGGCGACCCGCTGGACGCACTGGTACTCCTGCAGGACTTCGACCTGCACCCGGGCGTCATCGTCGAATCCCGCCCCATCGGCGTCTTCAACATGACCGACGACGGCGGCGGAGACGCCAAGATCCTCTGCGTTCCGGTGGATGCCCGCTTCGACCACATCCAGGAAGTCAGCGACGTCAACGAGTTCCTGATCAAGGAAATCGAGCACTTCTTCACCCGCTACAAGGACCTGGAGCCGGGCAAGTGGGTCAAGGCCGAGGGCTGGGGCGACCGCGCCGCCGCCGAAGCCGAGCTGGAAGCCTCCATCAAGCGCTACGTGCCCACCGCACACTAGTTCCCCCTGGGCCGCGTTGGCGCGGTCTTCGCACAAGTCCCCGTCTACCGGACAAGTCCCCGCCGCATGCGAGGGGGAATTGTCCGGCAGGCGGGGATTTCTGTTCTCCGGCCACCATGAATCTGTGGAATCGTGGACCTGTGCCTACCGAGCCGACGCTTAACTCCACATTGTCGTTCAGTCCTCCCTGCGGTCCCGTCACCGGCTGGCGGGACGGCGACGTCCTCCGCGCCACCGGCATCCCCTACGCCACTGCGCGCCGGTTCCAGCCGCCGGTCCCGGCGCCGGACTGGACCTCCGACTTCTCCGCCACGGCCTTGGCCCCGGCTTGCCCGCAAGGCCCGGTCCCATTCCTCGACGACGTCCTGGGCACCACATACGGGGAGCTTCCCGGCAGCGAGGACTGCCAGAACCTCTCGATCACCATGCCCGGGGACCTCCAGCCGGAAGAACAGCTGCCCGTCATGGTGTGGATCCACGGGGGTTCCTACACCACCGGGTCCGGCGACCTGGCCATCTTCGATCCGGCCAGGCTGGTGGCCGAAAACCGCGTGGTGGTGGTGTCCGTGACCTACCGCCTGGGCCTGTTCGGGTTCCTGGCCACGCCGGCCGGGCGGCCCGGAAACCTGGGGCTCCTGGACCAGCTTGAGGCCTTCCGCTGGGTGCAGCGGAACATCGCGGCCTTCGGCGGGGACCCGGGCCGGGTCACCGCCTTCGGCCAGTCCGCCGGCGGCGACGCGATCGCCCACCTCATGGCCACCCCGGAGGCACCGGCACTCTTCCAGCGCGCCATCATCCAGAGCGCACCACTGGGCATTGCCCGGGGACGCGCCAAAATGAGCCACGCCATGGGAATCGCCGCCGACACCGTGACCGGGGAAACCCCGGCCATGGAGGTTGTGGAGCGCGAGGCCCAGGTTGCCCAGGTGGCGCGGAAGTTCGGGATGCTGGCGGCCATGCCGTTTGGAACGCAGTACGGCCACGAGCCGCTCCCTGAGGAAGGTGCCATCGAGGGTGCCTGGGACCGGTCCGCGCCGGCAATCGACGTGCTGATCGGGCACACCTCGGAGGAAGCCCGGCTGTTCCTCCCCCGCAGCCCGCGGCTCATGCGGTTGGCCGCGGTTCCGCTGGTGGGCGCTGCAGCCGTCCGCGCCATCGACTGGGTGGTCACCGAAACTGTCTACGGCCGGGCCACCCGCCGCTTTGCCCGCCGGCACGTGAAGGCGGGCGGCCGTGCCCACCGGTACGTCATGGACTGGCACGCCCCCGGCAACATCTTCGGCGCTGCCCACACCATCGACCTGCCCCTGCTGCTCGGCAACCGGAAAACCTGGGAAGGCGTGGGCCTCATCGCCGGCGCGGACTGGGAGGATGTGGAGGCGGCGGGCCGCAGGACGCGGGCCCTGTGGGCCGGCTTCGCCTCCGGCCAGGACCTCGGGGGATCGGGCAGCATCCCGGGCGTCCTGCGGTACCGGGCCATCTGAGCGCTGTAGTGACAGGCAGCCCATGAGAACCCTCGGCGTGGATCTGGCGGCAGCCCCCAAGAAGACCGCGGCTGCCGTCATCGAATGGGACAGCGGCTCCCAGGAGTGGGGCTCCGGCGACGGGGCAACCGGCGGGGTCCCAGCAGCAGGCTCGGCCCGGCTCACGCACCTTGCCCTGGACGTGGACGACCAGCACATCGTGGAGCTGTTCGGCAGCACCGACATGACCGGAGTCGACTGCCCCGTGGGCTGGCCGGACGCGCTGATTCCGTTCCTTACCGGCCACCTGAACAACGTTCCGGGACCGGTGCTGGATCACGACGGAATTGCTGGCCGCCGGTTACTTGCCTACCGGGACACCGACCGTTTCTGCACCACCCGGACGGGACTCATCCCGCTCAGCGTCTCCGCCGACCGGCTGGCACACCCTGCCATGCGATGCGCGGTCATCCAGGCGAAGATCGCCCAGCTCCACGGCCCGCAACCGAGGGACGGCTCCGACCGCCTGGCCGAGGTGTATCCGGCTGCGTCCCTGAAGATCTGGGGCCTCAACGGGCGCGGGTACAAGGGCCGCGGCATCCCGGAAGCCGACCGCCTGGCCCTCCTCCTGGCTGCCCTCGAGGAGCAGGCACCATGGCTGGACCTGGCCGGGCACCGCGACAGCCTGGCGGCCTCGGACGACCTGTTCGACGCCGTCATCGCCTCGCTGACCGCCCGCGCCGCAGCCCGGCGTCGTACGCTCCTGCCGGACAGCGCCCATGCGGAGGCCGCGCGCAGCGAAGGCTGGATCCACCTGCCGGACTGCCGCCTCGACGAACTGCCCGGCTAGGACTCAGCCGCCGAGCTTCCAGTTCCGGATCTCCTCCGGGTCCTCGCCATGCGTGCGGGTATGCTCACGCGCCCGGTTGCGCCGGTCCTGCAGGTCCTGGCGCAGCAGCGCGTGCTTCCCCGCCATGCCGGGCACGCGGTCGATGGCGTCGATGGCGAGGGTGAAGCGGTCTATCCCGTTCATCATGGCCATGTCGAACGGCGTGGTGGTGGTTCCCTCTTCCTTGTAACCGTGGACGTGCAGGCCCTGCTGGTTGGTGCGGCGGTACGCCAGCCTATGGATCAGCGCCGGATAGCCGTGGTACGCGAAAATAATGGGCTTATCCGGGGTGAAGATCCCGTCAAAGTCGTGCGCCGGGAGGCCATGCGGGTGCTCGCTGTCATCCTGCAGCCGCATCAGGTCCACCACGTTGACCACGCGTACTTTGAGCCCGGGCGCGCCGTCCCGGAGCAGCTCGGCGGCGGCCACCGTCTCCACCGTGGGGACGTCACCGGCGCAGGCCAGGACGACGTCAGGCTCCTCGCCTGACACTTCGGACCCCGCGAAGGCCCAGATTCCCAGTCCGCGCCGGCAATGGTTCGCGGCATCGGCCGGCCCCAGCCAGGTGGGCGAGGGCTGCTTGCCGCTGACCACGATGTTCACGTAGTCGGTGGAGGCCAGGCAGTGCTCCATGACTGACAGCAGCGTGTTGGTGTCCGGCGGCAGGTACACCCGGATGACCTCCGCCTTCTTGTTCACCGCGTGGTCGATGAAGCCCGGGTCCTGGTGCGAGAAGCCATTGTGGTCCTGCTGCCAGACATGCGAGGACAACAGGTAGTTCAGGGACGCCACCGGCTGGCGCCAGGGCAGTGCGCGCGACACTTTCAGCCATTTGGCGTGCTGGTTGAACATGGAATCGACAATGTGGACGAAGGCCTCGTAGCAGTTGAAGACCCCGTGCCGGCCGGTCAGGAGGTAGCCTTCCAGCCAGCCCTGGCACAAGTGCTCGCTGAGCACCTCCAGGACCCGGCCCGAGCGCGCAAGGTGCTCGTCGACGTCGTCAATCCTGTACTGCCACACCTTGTCGGTGACCTCGTAGACGTTCTGGAGCCGGTTGGAGGCTGTCTCGTCCGGCCCGAACAGCCTGAAGTTTTCCATGTTCGCCGCGATCACGTCCCGCATCCAGGAGCCCAGCGTGACCATGGGGCTGACCCGCTCGATCCCCGGGGTGGGAACCTCCACTGCGTGGTCCCGGTAGGCGGGCAGCTTCAGCGCCCGCCTGAGCAGTCCGCCGTTGGCGTGCGGCGTGGCGCTCATTCGGAAATCGCCGGTAGGGGCGCCCTCAGCAATGTCGGGCCGGAGCCGGCCGTCGCCGTCGAACAATTCCTCCGGCCGGTAGGACTGCAGCCACTCTTCCAGCTGTTTCAGGTGTTCGCCGTTGGTGCGGACCTCGGACAGCGGCACCTGGTGCGCCCGCCACGTGCCCTCAACCTGGAGTCCGTCCACGGTCCGCGGCCCGGTCCAGCCCTTCGGCGAGCGCAGGACGATCATCGGCCAGCGGTGCCCGCCCTCCCCCGCTTCCCCGGCGTCCGGGTCTTGCCGGTGGGCGTCCTGGATGGCTTTGATGTCCGCCAGGCACCGGTCGAGGACCCCGGCAAAATCCTGGTGCGCCTGTTCGGTGCTGTCCGGATCCGTCACTGTCACGAAATACGGCTCGTGGCCATACCCGCGCAGCAGCTGCTCCAGCTGATCCTGCGGCATCCGGGCCAGGATGGTGGGGTTGGCGATCTTGTAGCCGTTCAGGTGCAGGATGGGCAGCACGGCGCCGTCCGCTGCGGGGTCCAGGAAGTTGTGGGAGTGCCAGCTGGCCGCCAGCGGCCCGGTCTCGGCCTCGCCGTCGCCGATCACGACGGCGGTCACCAGCTGCGGGTTGTCGAACACCGACCCGTACGCGTGGGCCAGCGCGTAGCCAAGTTCCCCGCCTTCGCTGATGGAGCCGGGGGTTTCCGGGGCGGCGTGGCTGGGGATGCCGCCGGGGTAGGAGAACTGCCGGAACAACTCGGCCAGGCCGGCCTCGTCGTTGCCCACGTGCGCATAGATTTCCGAGTACGTGCCCTCCAGCCAGGCGTTGGCGACGACGGCGGGACCACCGTGGCCGGGCCCGGCAACGAAGAGCATCTCCAGGGAGTCGCGGCGGATCACGCGGTTCAGGTGGGCATAAACGAAATTGAGCCCGGGGGTGGTGCCCCAGTGGCCCAGCAGCCGGGACTTGGTGTCCTCAGCCTGCAGTGGTTCACGCAGCAAGGGGTTGGACCTGAGGTAGATCTGGCCCACCGAGAGATAGTTGGCTGCGCGCCACCAGCGGTCCACCAAGGCCAGCTCTTCTGCCGAAGCTGCGCCCGGCAGCGATGTTTCCTGCCTGATTCCGTCCTGCCGCTTGTCGTCCTGCCGCCGTTCATTCTGTCCAGCACTGCCGGCCATAACCATCCTCACGTCGGGGAAGCCGCTGCGGGCGGCCGTTCCCCCATGGCAACAGATGAAGGGGCACGCGGGCAAGACCCGTCGTCGTGCCTTCCCGTTGAAGAGCCTGGCCACCGGTAACCTCGGCGGTTTCGTCATTTCTACTTCCGGGTAGTGTGTACCCAGAATGTTCACGCTGACAATCAACCAGACTGACAGCCGGCGCGACGGCGACCAGGTGCCGCAGCTGCTCAAGGCGCTGCGACACATCCCTGCGCGCCTGGATTTTGACCGGTCCGTCGAGGATGAGGTGCAGGGCGTGGTGGACTGCCCGCACCAGGCCGTGGAAGCCGCGTTGATCGCGTTGCGCAGCGGATCCTGGTACGTGGGGATCGGCGCCGGACCGGTGGACGAGCCGCTGCCCAACCAGATCAAGGACGCCACCGGCCACGGCCTGGTGTACGCGCGCAGGGCCGTAGACCGGCTCCGCAACAGCAAGGAGCGGGTTCCGGTTGCGGTGGAGGGGCCACTGGCCGATGTCGCCCATGATGCGGAGGCCGTGCTGCGGCTGCTCGGGCACATTGTCCGGGACCGCTCCGGCGCCGAGTGGCGGGTGCTGGACCTGCTGACCCCTGGCGTCCGCGGCCAGCAAAAGGCGGTGGCGCAAGAACTGGGCATCACCACCCAGGCGGTCAGCAAGGCAGTTTCCCGGGCGCAGTGGAACGAGGAACATTCAGCCCGGCCGGCCGCGGCGAGGTTGTTGGCCCTGATCCTCGAAGCGAGGTAGCAAGGGACTCGCTGCCCGGGGTTAGCCAGGGCAGGCTGCGCTGGGTCAGGCCGGTTTGAGCTGCGTTGGGTCAGGCCGGTTTGAGCTGCGCGGGTCAGGCGCCGGCGGTTGCCATCACCGGTTCACCGTTGAAATACTCCAGCTTCCAGCCGTCCATAGCGTGGTGGTGTGCCAGGTTCAGGGCGGCGTTGTCCACACTTGCCAGGGTCTGTCCGATCGCGCGGCTGAGGCTGACCCGCAGCAGGGTGCCGTGCGCCACCACCAGCACCCGCTGGCCGCGAAACTCCTCCGCCAGGGTCTCAAGGGCGGCAAGCCCGCGGCCGGCGGCCTCGTCTTCGCTTTCCGCGCCCTTGAATCCGCCGGGCACCCGCAGCGCCTCCAATTCCGGGCCGGCCTGCATTCCTTCAGCCGGTCCGAAGCTGCGCTCGGTCAGTTCGGGGATGCGCCTGGACACCGTGCGCCCCAGCCCTTCGGCGATCAGGTCGGCGGTCTCGGCGGCCCGGCTCAGCGGCGAGGAGACGATGGCGTCCCATTCGTAAGGGGCCAGGACGGCGACGGCGTCACGCGCCTGGCCGCGTCCGACGTCGTTCAAAGGGATGTCCGTGGCACCCTGCAGCCGGCGCTCGGCATTCCAGTCGGTCTGGCCATGGCGGACGAGGGCGAACGTCGTAAGGGTCATGACTCTATTCTGCCTTGGCCTCAGGCGCTGCCCGGAATCCGGGCAGCGGCGGTGGCAGCTTAGAGGAGGCTTCGCAGCACGTGGGCCGCGCCGTCGTCGAACACCGAGTGGGTGACCTCATCGGCTGCCGCAATCACTTCCTCCGGAGCCTGCCCCATGGCGACTCCGCGGCCGGCCCAGCTAAGCATCTCGATATCGTTCCGGCCATCGCCAACGGCTACAGTCCGGTGCTGTTCGATGCCGAGCCGGAGCCGAAGGTTCTCCAGGGCGCTGGCCTTGGTCACCCCTGCCGCTGCGATATCCAGCCACGCGGTCCAGCCCACCGAGTAGGTCACCCCTGCCAGCCCCACATGCTCGATGGCTTCGTTGAATTCCTCGGGCGTATTTTCGGTGCTGAACACCACCACGCGCACGGCCGTGGCCTCCAGCATGGTGTGGAAGTCGACGCCTACGGCCTCGACGCCGAAACTGGCGTCCTGGAACCGTTCCGTGGAGAGGAAATTGCCATCGGCGTCCTCCAGCGCATACTTGGCCGAGGGAAGCCGTTCCCGGAGGGCACGCAGGGCCGGTCCGGGGTCGAACGTGGCCTTGTGGATGATCTCGTAGCCGTTGGCCAGTTCAGGGTGCAGCCGGAGGGTCACGCCGCCATTGCTGCAGACGGCGAAGCCGCGCTCAATCCCGATCTTTTCGATGACGGGCAGGGTGGCGTTCAAGGAACGGCCGGTGGCGATCATCACCTCGTGCCCGGCAGCCACCACCGCCTGTGCAGCATCCCGCACGCCTGGCGTCATGTGGCCGTCGTGGTCCACCAGCGTGCCGTCCACGTCCAGGGCGACCATCAGCTTTTGGTCGATCCCCGCGAAGCCGTAGTTGTTGGTGTTGTTTCGGTTGTTCTCTCGCCGGTCATCGTTGCCGGCGACTGAGGTTTCAGTCAGCGTTGTCATTCAAACAGTGAAACAGACCTAACCGACAGACGCTAGGACGCAGGACACAGCTTTACTGAACTGTTGATTAACTGCGGGTTTCCGCGCCGGGGAGTGGGCTACGGTGCCACTCCCCTTGCCGCGGACTACTCCCCGCCGCGTTACCCGGGGACTTGTCCGCAGTGAGGGGTAATTACGGACTGTTTTCCACATGGGCCGACCTGGCCCACCCAGTGGGCGTGCGTTCCGCCGAGCATGGAGTCATGAAATCCGATGAAGCTGTTCTGGTTCTGGCCAGCCGTCGCCGGGCCCTGACCGGCAGCAGCCGCCCGCTTAGCCGGGGCTACAGGAACGGCACCCTGGTCAGGGTGCGGGCCGGCGTCTATTTCGGCAAGGCAGCATGGCTTTCCCTCAAGCCGTGGCAACGGTACGGGACCACCGTGGCGGCAGTGGCCGCCGTCGATCCGTCCGTGACCTTCTGCTATCTGACCGCATTGCGGATTTGGAACCTTCCGTGTCCCGGGGTTCCAAGCCACATCCACGTCATCACGCGCTCCCCGCACAAGGCGGGAAAAGCATCACCGACCACCGCCGCCGCATGCGATGCCAAGACCGGGAAGACGGGAATCGAGCACCTACGCGGCTACGGACTCAGCCGCCATTTCTGGCCGGCCGAAACCGTGCAGCGCCAGGGGTTCGCTGTCACCACCCTGCCGCAGACGGTGATGGACTGCCTGGTCCGGCTCGAACTTCCCGATGCAGTGGCCGTGGCGGATGCTGTACTTGGCCCGGGACGGAATCCTGGTGCAGGGCTGACGCGACAACAGCTGATCGATGGGGCAAACGGCCTTGCCTCGGCTGCCAAACGCCGCCGGTTCCAGGAAGTGCTGGCTCTGGCCAATGAGGCGTCAGAGTCCGTAGGGGAATCCCGCAGCCGGGCGTTTATCCACGTCCTGGGACTGCCCGCTCCGGTCCTTCAGCATGTGTTCCATGACCGGGACGGCTTCATCGCGCGGACCGATTTCTTCTGGCCGGAAGCCAAGGTGATCGGAGAGTTCGACGGCGACGCAAAGTATCTCGACGAAGCCCTGCTGGCCGGAGTGAGTACCCAGGAAGCCATCCTGGCCGAAAAGAAGCGCGAAGACCGGTTGCGGGCTCTGGGCTACAAGGTGGTCAGGTGGGACTGGAAGACCTTGTCCAATCCCGACGCCTTGCGGCAGAGGCTCATCGCCGCGGGCATCCGGCCGCGGAAAACCCCGCCCCGTGGACAGGACCCCCGTTCATGACGGGAGGAGTTGTCCACCGGGCGGGGAGTTGCGGCGGAGGGGGGACCTACAGGACCGGCAGCACCTCGAGGCCGCCCAGGTACTTCTGCAGCGCCTTAGGCACGTTGACCGAACCGTCCGCGTTCTGGTGGTGCTCCAGCAGCGCCACAATCCAGCGGGTGGTAGCCAGCGTGCCGTTCAGGGTGGCTACCGCGCGGGTGCCCTTGGCCACGCCTTCGGCGTTGACGGCGCGCTCACGGATGTTGAGGCGGCGCGCCTGGAACGTGGTGCAGTTGGAGGTGGAGGTCAGCTCGCGGTAGGCGCCCTGGGTGGGGACCCACGCTTCGCAGTCGTACTTACGGGCGGCGGAGGTTCCCAGGTCGCCCGCCGCGGTGTCGATGACGCGGTAGGGCAGCTCGCACTTGGCCAGCATCTCTTCTTCCCAGGCAAGCAGGCGCTGGTGTTCGGCGGCGGCCTCTTCGACAGTGGTGTAGATGAACATCTCCACCTTGTTGAACTGGTGCACGCGGATGATGCCGCGGGTGTCCTTGCCGTGCGAGCCGGCTTCGCGGCGGTAGCACGAGCTCTGGCCGGCGTAGCGGATGGGCCCCGCGGAAAGGTCCAGGATCTCGTCGGCGTGGTAGCCGGCCAGGGCCACCTCGGAGGTGCCCACCAGGTAAAGGTCGTCTTCGGCAAGGCGGTAGATCTCGGCGTCGTGCTTCACATCGAAGCCGGTGCCCTGCATGGTTTCGGGGCGTACAAGCGTGGGGGTGATCATCGGGATGAAACCGGCTTGGATGGCCTGGTCCATGGCCATCTGGAGGAGTGCCATTTCCAGCCGGGCGCCCACGCCGCGGAGGAAGTAGAAGCGGGCGCCGGAGACCTTGGCGCCGCGTTCCATGTCGATCGCGCCGATCAGCTCGCCGATCTCCAGGTGGTCTTTGGGCTCAAAGTCGGGGAACTCGCGCGGGGTACCAACGGTCTTGACCACCACGTAGTCGTCCTCGCCGCCCTCGGGAACGCCGTCCTCCACCAGGTTGGGGACGCTGCGCAGCAGCTCTTCCTGCTTGGTCTGCGCGGCGTCGGCCTCAGCGGAGGCTGCTTTGACGGAGTTGGCCAGTTCCTTAACCTCGGCGAGCAGCGCCTGCTTCTCCTCACCCTTGGCCTGCGCCACCTTCTTGCCGAAGGCGTTCTGCTCGGCGCGCAGGTTTTCGAAGCGGATCAGGGCTGCGCGGCGGGCGGCGTCCGCGGAGATGATCGCGTCCACCACTGATTCGTCCGCGCCGCGGGCGCGCTGGCTGGCACGGAACTTGTCCGGGTTTTCGCTGAGGTCTTTTACGTCGATCACCAGACAAGGGTATCCAATACCGCGCACGACGGCGGGCGGGTGGCCCCGTGCGCCGGGCCGCCGCGCGCCGGGCTACTGTGGAACCACCATGAGCGACTGGATTCTCTACCTGCTGATTGCGGTGGCCCTTGCCTTCGCCACCTCCAGCTGGTGGGGGGTCCGGCGCCTCAAGGCCCTGCACGTACGCAGCGCGGTGGCGGGCGAAGCCTACGACTCCGGCCTGGCGCAGCAGCGGGTGGCCGTTGTCCTTAATCCGATCAAGGCGCGGGCAGAGGAAGCCAAGGCAACCATCCAGCGTGCGTGCCTGGCGGCGGGATGGGAGGAACCGGTCTTTTTCGAGACCACCGCGGATGACCCCGGATTCTCCCAGATGCAGGCTGCCCTGGCAGGCAAGCCCGACGTCGTCCTGGTGGGCGGCGGGGACGGCACGGTCCGTGTGGTGGCCGAGGCGCTGGCACACACGGACGTTGCCATGGGCCTGATCCCACTCGGAACAGGCAACCTGCTGGCCAGGAATGTCGACCTTGACGTGAACGACCTCCACGGCAATGTGCAGACAGCACTGTTCGGCCGGCAGCGCTACATTGATACCGCCCGGATGGCGATTGAAAACTCCCGCACCGGCCACTACTCCGAGCACGTCTTCCTGGTCATTGCCGGGATTGGCATGGACGCCGAGGTCCTGGCGGACACCAATGCCGGGCTGAAGAAGGCCGTGGGCTGGCTCGCCTACACCGAGGCGGGCGTACGCCACCTGCCGGGCCGTCGGAAGAAGGTGTCAATCTCGCTGGACGCAAACCCTGAGCAGGTCCGGAAGATCCGCAGCGTACTTTTTGCCAACTGCGGCCTGGTGCCCGGCGGCATCGATTTCATTCCGCAGGCCATGATCGATGACGGCATGCTCGACGTTGTGGTGATGAGTCCCCGCAGCGCCCTGGGCTGGCTGCTGATGTACATGAAGATCATGTTCAAGCACAGCGGAAAACTGCCGATCATGACCATCTACCGGTCAGTTAAAGTGGTCATCAAGTGCCCTGAGCCGATGCCCACCCAACTCGATGGCGACACGTCGGGGGAAGCAACGCAGCTCACCGTCCAGGTTGAACCGAGGTCACTCCTGGTGCGGGTCAAGGGGCAGGCACAGAGCGGCGCCGGGCTGGCGAAACCCCGCATCTAAGCGCAGCGGAGCATCAGATGCCAAGGGAAAGCAACACCACGCACAGGTTGGCTGCTGAACCGCAGCGGGTCAGGCGCCGGCGTCCTTCTTCTCTGCCTCAGCGGCTGCTTTGGCAGCGGCACGGGCTTCGGACTGTTCACGGATCATTGCCTGTTCCTCTTCGAAACGCAGGCGGTCCGCACGGTCAGCATCATCGCCGTCCCAGTCCTGGTTGTCTGCGGCAGGCTTGGGGTTGACGATCATCCCCTGGCCGTCGTTGTCAGTGGTGCTGGTCATGACCCGCTCCCTTCGTCAGGGGCCATACCCCGTGTGGATCAAGTAAGCATACGCATTGTCCACACCCCGCGGAAGTACTCCGGGAGGCATTTACCTACGCTGTGGGCGAAGACCCGGAACCGCTTTCACCTGCGGTGGATGCCGTACCAAGTATGGATCCGACCCACTCACGGGCCGCCGTGAAGGCGGCATCGGAGGTATGCGCCGGCACCGCGGTGGCTTGCTTGTCCGCCCTGGCATACGAGCCCAGGAAGCGGGTCCCCGGGCTGATACGGTGCAGCCCGGCCAAGGCATCCGCAACGCGTGCCTCACCTGCGTGGCCATCAGCGTCGATGCTGAAGAAATAATGTCCCAGGTACTGCCCGGTGGGACGGGATTCGATCCGGCTGAGGTTGACGCCGCGGCTGGCGAACTGGTCCAGGATCTCCATCAGCGCGCCGGGGCGGTCCTCCGGCAGCGGGACGACGAGGGTGGTTTTGTCCGCGCCGGTGCGTGCCGGCAGGACGCCTGGCCGGCTGACGAGGATGAAGCGCGTGACGGCGCCCTGGTTGTCACCGATGTCCTCCGCCACGACCGCCAGGCCAGGATGTTCGCGCGCTACGAGCGGCGCACAAATGGCGGCGTCGTAATGGCAGTCCTCCTCCAGCAGTCCCATCGCCGCGGCCGCGGTTGATGAGCCCGGGACGTATTCCGCGCCTGGCATGTTCTTATCCATCCACAGACGGCACTGGGCCCAAGCGTGGCCGTGGGTGGACACCCGCCGCAGGTCTTCCGTGCGCGTGCCGGGCCGGGTAACCAGGACAAAGCTGATGGGGACCAGGACCTCGCGGATGATGCGCAGTTCCTGGCCCGTGGCGATCGCATCGAGCGTGGCGGTGACGCCGCCTTCCACCGAGTTTTCGATGGGAACCATGGCGGCGTCGGCGGATCCGCCGCGCACTTGGTCCAGGGCAGCATTGACGTTCGACGCCGGCATCCGGACTGCCTGCAGGGCGCCCGGGACCTGCAACAGGGCAGCCTCGGTGAACGTGCCTTCGGGCCCCAGGAAGGCGTAGGTGGGTGAACTGCCAGGCACTAAAGCACCAGGGGCTTCAGTCCGTTGTCCGAGACCAGGGGTTTGCCCGATTCCAGCCACTGGTCCATCCCGCCGGCGACGTTGATGGCGGTGTAACCCTGGCCCGTGAGCCACTGGGCGACGCGGAATGACCGGCCGCCGGTCCGGCAAATGACATAAACGTCCTCGTCCGGATCGAGTTCGCCCAGCCGGGCCGGGATTTGGTCCATAGGAATGTGGAGGGCGCCGTCGGCATGCCCGGCGACCCATTCGTAGTCCTCCCGGACGTCCAGGATTACGGCGTCAGCGGGGATGTCATGGACGGGCACGGAATCGAAATCGCTCATCGGAGTCCTGTCGTGGTGGTTCAGAGTCACGTTTAAGCCTAGTCCTTCCGCACAGAACGGTGCGGGAAACCTGCAGGTTAGGCTGGTGGCTCCCGAGGAGGTTTCCATGTCCTGTCAGCAGTCCGCGCTTCCGGCGTCGCCACCGTCGTGCCCCGGCCGGGACCTCGGCGGGAATGCCGGCAGGTACACGGCCGAACGACCGGAAGTCGGGGTCCTTGGCTGAACTCCACGAGCTGACGGCACTGGACCTGCGGAACCTCCTGCGCGACGGGACGGTGTCCGCTGCTGACGCCACCGCGCATTTCCTGACGCGCATCGGGCAGCAGAACCCGCTGCTGGGAGCCTTCATCACCGTCACCGCGGACCAGGCCATGGACCGGGCCCGGGCGGCTGATCGTCTGCTCTCCCAAGCCGACGCCGAAGACCTGCCGCTGCTGCACGGCATGCCGCTGGGCTTCAAGGACCTCACCGACGTGGCCGGCGTGGTCACCACCCACGGAAGTGCCGCCGTCGAGCATAAACCCGCCCCCGCGGATGCTCCCCTGGTGGCGCTCCTCAAGGAGGCCGGCGTAATTTCGCTGGGCAAGACCCAAGTGCCCGAGTTCGGACTGACCGCCTACAGCGAAAACCGCATCGCGCCGCCGTCGCGCAATCCGTACGCACCCAGCAGGAGTTCAGGCGGTTCCTCCGGCGGCAGCGCAGCCGCCGTCGCCGCGGGGCTCCTGCCCTTCGCCCCAGGAACCGATGGCGGCGGCTCGGTCCGGATTCCGGCCGCCGCCTGCGGCCTGGTGGGACTCAAACCAGGCCGCGGGCTGCTGGCTGCCGGGGAAAGCGGCGGCGACCCCGCCCGGCTGGTGGTCCCGGGCCCCCTTGCCCGGAACGCCAGGGACGCCGCCCTGATGATGGACGCCTTGGCCCCGGGCCACCGGTATCTCGCAGGCGTTGGCCAGGAGCCGCCGCGGCTGCGGATCGGCGTCACAATGGAGAGCCCGTGGTCCGGCACGTTCCCGTTCAGCGTCGAACGGGAAGCACTCGACGCCCTCCGTGCCGGCGAAAGACTCCTGGAGCATGCCGGCCATAACCTGGCCGAAGCAGCCGTGCGTTACGACAACCGCTACCCCGCAGCCTTCACCACCGCCTGGACGGCGGGAATTGGTGCGGCACGGATCAGCCCCTCGCGCGAAGCACAGCTGGCGCCGTTGACCCGGACTTTCCGGCGGCGTGCCCAGCAGCGCAGCCCTGCGAAGCTTGCCGAGGCCCTGGCGTTCCTGCGGCAGTTCCAGCACGACACGGTTGCGCAGTACGGACAGTGGGACCTGATGTTGATGCCAGCCCTGGCGCAGACGCCCCGTCCGGTGGGCTGGTTCACCGGGACGGGCCACGGCGGCGAGCGCTGGCCGGCCGCGCAGTGGCCAGGAGATGCCGACGGCGACTACCGGAAGCAGTGCGAATATGCGCCGTGGTCCTCGATGGTGAACGTGTGCGGGCTGCCGGCAATCACCATTCCCGTTCACTGGACCGGCGGCGGCACCGCAAGCGGACTTCCGATGGGCATCCAGCTGGTCGGCCCCATGGGATCGGAAGCCCTCCTCCTGCAAGTGGCGCATCAACTGGGCTTTTAGGGCACCGTGGCGGTGTGCTGTTGTTGACCTGAACCTAACGCCCGCTTAACCGCCCGGTAACCCCTGCGGCGCAGACTGGAAAAACCACCCTTTCGCACCCTCCATACGCTTTCCGCCCGATGAGGAGTTGCACCACCATGAATGCTGAACAGGACGCCACCGGAGCCGGCCGCACCGAAAACGCAGACGACGGGCGGCCGGATCTGAACAACTCCAACGTCAGGGAGGATCTGGCCATGACCGGCCGCTGCGCGATGGTGCACCTGCCCACAGGGCGGACCTGCCTCCTGCCGCTGCGCCACCGCGGCCCCTGTGAGTTCCACCGCCCGCAGGAGGCGCAGGACGTTGTGGCCGGCGGCCGCTGATTGTTGCGACCCCGCCCATTGACGCTGCCGTGCACGGACTATCGACTCTGCCGCCGATGTGGAGGACGATTAAAGGGCAGCCATGAGGAGGTCTGTGATGTGCTATTCATCCAGCAAGGACTTCGGGTGGGGCGCCAGGAAAGAAACAAAGCGCCAGCCTGAAGAGCGGCCTGAGACCCGCGAAACCCCGGAGAAACCGGCCAAGGCACCGGAATTCACTTTCTGGGCTTTCCCGAACTGGCGCAGGACACCTGCGCCGGGAGCGCCCGCCGGCGAACGGAGCAAGGAGAGGGTCTGATGTCCGGCCGGCAATGAGCCGGGCAAGAGCCGAAGGAGGGGTTCCGAACGGGACCCCTCCGCCACATGGCCTTCCATGGGCTCCTCCGCAGGATTCCGTCCCTGTGCGGCCCAGGCGGCGCTAAAGCCCGCTGGTGCCGCACCACGCGCGTTGCGCTCGTTGTGCTGCGGCAACGCGGGCGTCTATGGTTGCACCATAAGCATGCTTAGCATTCTGCGAAAGGAACGGGCATGAGCGAAGGACAGTACACGCCAGGACCGAACAGCCGGCCGGATCCGGACGTCAGCACAACGACGTCGAACGCGGACCTGCCCGCCGGAGACCGGGCGGCAACCTACGGCGCCGCGCCGTCCGCCGCGCCATCCTACGCACCGGATGCCTCGGGAACCGCTGCGACGACTGGAACCCCGGCAATGCCGGGAGCACCCGCCACCGGAACCGCGGTCACGGCCGGCGGCACTCCCGAACGCAAAGTCACCCGGGCCGGCGTTATCTGGGCCGGCGTCGTGGCAGCCCTCGTCCTGCTGATCCTGCTGATCATCTTCATCCTGCAAAACCAGGACCAGGCCCTGGTGCGGTTCCTGGGTTTTGAGGGTTCCGTCCCGCTGGGCATGGCCCTGTTCATCGCCGCCGTCACCGGCGGGGTGCTGGTGGCCGTGGCAGGCGGGGCACGCATCCTGCAACTGCGCGCCAACGCCCACCGGGCCAAGATCCGGCAGCGGCGCTAGGTCAGCCGCCACGGCCGAACGCGACGGAAGGCGGGCCCGGTGGGCAAGGTCGTCGTGATGAACCACATGACGCTCGACGGCGTCATGCAGGGACCTGGCCGGCCGGACGAAGATCCACGGGGCGGGTTCAGGGATGGCGGCTGGGCGGTTCCCTATGCCGACGAGGCGACCGTCCGCAAAATGGGCGAGCTGATGGGCCCCGACCACGCCTTCCTGTTCGGCCGGCACACCTACGAGCAGCTGCTGGAGTCCTGGAACGCCCGGGGCGGTCCGTTCAAGGACGCGCTGAACAATACGCCCAAATATGTGGTTTCCAAGAACCCCGCCTTGGAACTTAAGTGGCCAAACTCGGCACTCCTTCGGATTGACGTTTCAGCGGCAGTGCAGGAACTGCGGGACACGTCGCCACTGAACCTCGTACTCATGGGCAGCGGAGTGCTGCTCCGCACGCTCATGGCCTCCGACCAAATCGACGAGTACCTGCTGATGATCCATCCCCTGGTGCTGGGCAGCGGCCAACGCCTCTTCGGTGGGGGCAACCCAACGCCGCTTCGGCTGATAGAAGCCGAGGCCACCCCCACCGGCGTCATCATGGCCCGGTACACCCCGGACCGACGGTAGGAGCCGCCGGAGTGGAAACACCGGCGCCTCCTGAACCACGAGGTGCGTCAGTTGCCGCCCAGGTTCCGGTACTTCCGGAACCGTGCCCCCACCAGCCCTGCCACGGGAATGTCGGCAACCGACGCGAGTTCGTACTCAATGGCACGGGCCATCCGGGCACAGAATTCGCGCGGTTCCAGGGAAGCGTCGTCGCGCTCGTCAACGATGTGGTCCACCAGTCCGTTCGCATACAGCGCGGCCACGTTCACGCCCTGCGCCTGCGCCATTCCGGGCGCAAAGGCCGTGGTCCGGTGCACGATGGCACTCGCACCCTCGGGCGGCAGCGGTGACAGCCAGCTGTGCTGCGCGGCGATGGTCCTGTCCGCAGGCAGCAGCGCCAGCGCCCCGCCCCCGGCACCCTGGCCAAGCAGCACAGAGACCGACGGCGACTCCAGGCCGATCAGTTCGTACAGGGAGCGTGCGATCTCGCCGGCGAGGCCACCCTCCTCCGCCTCCTGCGACAGCGCGGCCCCGGCGGTGTCGATGACCGTGAGCAGGGGCAGCCGCAGTTCTTCGGCCAGCTTCATGCCGCGGCGCGCTTCCCGCAATGAGCCCGGCCCCATTCCGGCGGCGTCCTTGCGCAGCGGGCGGGCGTGCCCCAGCACAATGCAGGACCGGCTGCCGAACCTTGCCAGCGCCAGCAGCAGCCCGGGGTCCTTTTCCCCCTGCCCCGTGCCGTTCAGCGGCAGGGCGTCGCTGGCGCCGAACTTCAGGAGCTGGCGCAGGTCAGGGCGCCGCGGCCGGCGCGAAATTTCGATCGACGTCCAGGCATCAACAGGGGCGGGCCGGACGGCAAGGGTGGCCGGCGCGGCGGGCCGGGTGACCGTCTCAGAGGCAGCTTCCCGGCGTGGTGCCAGGATATCCAGCGCCCTGGACACCAGTTCGGCGAGATCCCCGGGCTTGACGACGCCGTCGATCAGGCCCTTGTTGAAGAGGTTCTCCGCCACCTGCACGTTGTCCGGGAAGGATTCCCCGTACAGGGCCTCGAACACCCGTGGGCCCAGGAATCCCAGCAGGGCGCCCGGTTCCGCAACATTGATATGGCCCAGGGATCCCCAGGACGCCATCACGCCGCCGGTGGTGGGGTGCCGGAGGTAGACCAGGTAGGGCAGGCCGGCCTGACGGTGCGCCCGGACGGCTCCGGTGATTTTCACCATGGACAGGAAGGCAGGTGTCCCTTCCTGCATCCGGGTTCCCCCGGAGGCGGGGCCCGCCAGCAGCGGCAGGCCTTCCACAGTGGCCCGTTCGACGGCGGCAACGATCCGCTGCGCCGCCGCGTGGCCGATGGAGCCGGCCAGGAAGGAAAACTCGCTGACGATCAGCGCCACGCGGCGGCCGCGGATGAGCCCGGTGCCGGTGAGCACTGATTCGTCGGCGCCGCTGCGTTCGCGGGCTTTGGCCAGGTCACGGGCGTATTCCTCGGACAGGGCCGGCTGGTGCGGCGGCCTATCCCAGGAGACAAACGAATCCTGGTCCACCACGGCGTCGATCAGTTCGGCGGCGCGCAGGTGCCGCACCTTTTCGGTGGTTGGCATGCTAGTTCACCCCGGCCGCCGCCGGAGCCGGTACCCCGAGCCACTCCCGGATTGCCGGCCCGTCCGCGTCCAGCAGCGGCGGTGCGTCGTGGTCCGTGAGGGTGGTTTCGCCGGTGTCCCCCGGCGCGAAGAACCGCAGCGGCGGCCCGGGGAGGCTGACCGTTCCGAGCAGCGGATGTTCCACGTCCACCACGAGCCCCTGGGAAGCCACCTGTTCCCACGCGTACACCTCGTCCAGCGAGCGCACCTTCCCTGCCGGGATCCCGGCGTCGTTCAGTTTCACGAGCAGTTCCGCCGCGCCATAGCCGGCGAACGCGCGTTCGACGGCGGCAATCACCGCGCTGCGGTTCCGCACCCTTTCGGCATTGCTGGCAAATCCCGGCGCCGCCGGGTCCAGGCCGAACGCAGCGGCGAAGGAAGCCCAGAGCTTCTCGCTGCCGACGCTGATCTGCACGCTCCCGTCCTTGCAGTTGAACAGCCCGTAGGGAGCAATGGACGGGTGGTGGTTGCCCTGGGCCTGCGGAACCTCGCCGGCCACGGTGGTCCGGGTGCCCTGGAAGGCGTGCACACCGATCAGCGACGCCAGCAAGGAGGTGCGCACCACCTGGCCGCGGCCGGTGCGGTTCCGTTCCACCAGCGCCGCCAGCACGCCGAAGGCACCATTCATGCCGGCGAGGAGGTCGGCGATGGGGACGCCGACGCGTTGCGGGTCATCAGGGCCGGAGCCGGTGAGTGACATGAGCCCGGCCTCGCCCTGCAGGATCTGGTCATAGCCGCTGCGCCGGGATTCGGGCCCGTCATGGCCGAAGCCCGTGATGGACAGGATCACCAGGCGCGGGTTGAGCTCATGGATGGCGGCCGTGGAGAAGCCCAGCCGGTCCATGACACCGGGCCGGAAGTTCTCGATCACCACATCGGCTCGTTCCAGCAGCCCGCGCAGCACCGCCTGCCCGTCCGGGCTCTTCAGGTCCAGGCTGATGGATTCCTTGTTGCGGTTGCAGGACATGAAGTACGTGGACTGCAGGTCATCTTCCGGGCCCACGAACGGCGGCCCCCAGCCGCGGGTGTCATCCCCGGTGCCGGGGTTCTCCACCTTGATCACGCGGGCGCCAAGGTCCGCCAGCATCATGCCGGCGTGCGGCCCCGCCAGTGCGCGGCTCAGGTCGACGACGGTGTGCCCGGCCAGTGGGCCTCGGGAATTTTCGGCTGTGCTCATGTGCTTGGTTTCCTTTCTCAGGTACGGGCGGCGTGCAGTGCCGGCGGCGTGGCTGCGCCGGCTAGAGCCAGCCGGGGACCACCAGTGCCAGCCAGGCCAGGATGGGTCCGGCCACGATCACGATGCCGCTGTAGCCGAGGATCTTCTTGTAGAACCGGTCCTTGTCCACGCCCTCGGGGGCATTGGCCAGGACCAGGGCGCCGTTGGTGGAGAACGGGGAGACGTCCACGATCGTGGCGGAGACCGCGAGTGCGCAGATGACGCCGACGGCGCCGATCTCACCGGTGGAGAGGAAGGGCACGGCCAGCGGGATGAGCGCGGCCAGGATGGCGGTGGAGGAGGCGAAGGCGGACACGATGGCACCGATGAAGCAGATGATGAGGGCTGCCAGCAGGGGCATTCCCATGCCGGCAACGCCGCTGGAAACGAACTTGATGGTGCCGGCTTCCTCCAGCACTCCGACGAACGTCAGCATGCCGCAGATCAGCAGCACGGTGGACCAGCTGATCTTGTTGATGGCGCCCTTCTGGGCTGCGGGGGAAACCAGGGCCAGCACGATGGCGATGGTGATGGACACGAAGCCGACGTCCATCTTGAAGCCAAGGGCCACGACGGCCAGCACGATCAGGCCTGCAATGGTGACCAGCTGCGGAATCCGCTCTTTGCGCTCCTTGGTGGCTGCAACGCCGTCGCCTGCGGGGTCCCGGGGACCGTACATTCCGGAGCCGAAGCCCTTGAAGGGGACGTCAGTCCCGGCTTTGGCACCGACGCTGACGGCCATCCGTGCTTCAGCTGCCTGCTCCACGAACTGCCCCACCTTGGAGGACATGAGGTTCCTGCCGCCCAGGACCACGAAGAGCACCAGCGCGATGACCAGGTTGAAGATGAAGCTCGACAGGAACAGCGCGGTGGGGCTGAAGGCAAGGTCCGTCTTAGCCAGGATGCCGTTGACGGTGACGCCGTAGACGGCGATGGGTGAGAAGCCCCCGGCCTGTGCCCCATGGATCACCATCATGCCCATCAGCAGCGGGCTGATCTTGTATTTCCCGGCGAAGCTGAGGGCGATGGGGGCAATGATGGCGACGGCGGCGGGAGACAGCGCACCCACGGCCGTGATGACGGCGGTGATGGCGAACATGACCCAGGGGATCAGGGCCACGCGGCTGCCCACCAGCTTGACGGCGCCCCGGACCAGCAGGTCGATGGTGCCGTTGTTTTGCGCGATGGCGAACAGGTAGGTGACGCCGACGATTGTCAGGAAGAGGCCGCCGGGGAAGTTGGCAAGGATGTCATTGGTGGACATGCCCAGCACGACGGAACCAAGCAGGAAGGCGCCCACGAAGGCGAGGGCACCCATGTTGAGGGGCAGGACGGTGGCGAGCAGGAACATCGCCGCCAGGATGATGATCGACAGGACAGGAGCGGACATCGTTGGTCCTCCGTTGGGGAAGAAAGAATGTGACGTGAGTTACTGGCTCACTGGACTAGCCTCTTAGACAGTGAGTCTATCTGTCAATAGATGAAGGGGGTATTCTGGTCCGAGAACCTCGGGAGGAACTGTGGAAAAGACGGCACGGGCAGGCCTGGAACGGGTCTCGCGTCCCCGGCTCTATGAGCAGCTGGTGGAGCAGATCCTTGCCTACATCGAATCGGCCCAGCTCCGCCCAGGGGACCTGCTGCCGGCCGAACGCGACCTTGCCGAGCGCCTGGGAGTTTCCCGAGCCACCCTCGCCCAGGCCCTGGTGGCCCTTGAAGTACTGGGCGTCATCGACGTGCAGCACGGCACCGGCGCGGTCCTGGCACGGCGCCCCAGCGTGGCATCCGTCATCAAGGGCCTGCGCGAGCACCAAAGCCGGCTGCCGGAAATCGTGGAAGCCCGCAGCACGCTGGAAGGGAAGCTCGCCGCACTGGCCGCAGAACGCCGGACGGCGGACGACCTTGCTGCCATCGAGAAGGCCCTGGACGTCATGGCTTTGGAGATCAACGACGGCGACCGCGGCACCCACGGCGATGAGCTCTTCCACCAGGCCATCACCGCGGCGGCCCACTCATCGGTCCTGGCGCAGCTGATGGCCTTCATCGCCGAGATGATCCTGGAAACCCGGGTGGAATCGCTGGGCCAGCCCGGACGCCCGGAACAGTCCCTGGCCTCGCACCGCAGGATTGCCGATGCCATCCGCGCGCAGGATCCGACAGCAGCGGCGGAGGCCATGCTGGCGCATATCGAGCTCGTCTCGGACGTAGAACTGCTCCGCTAGCGGCAGCCGGCCGGGTTCTCAGCGACAACTCCCCGCCGCACGGACCAGTCCCCCTGCAATGCACAGGGGACTAGTCCATCAGGAGGGGACAATTACGACGGCGGCGCGGGCCCAGGTGCCGGAACGTGCCGGCGCATGGGCTTGGACACGCCGGGGACGCGCCTAGAAAGTCCCCGAATTCGCACCGGTGGTACTGGCGACGGTGAGGCCGATGATGAGCAGCAGCCAGATGGCGCCGTACCCCAGCAGGCACAGGTAGCCCAGCACCAGGCCGGAGATGGACATCCCCTTGCCGGACGGTTCGCGCCTAAGGGCGAGGTGGCCGGTAATGATGGCTGCCAGTTGGGGAAGGATCAGCCAGCCCATGATCACTGACGCGATGCCGCAGACCATGCTGGCGATACTCAGGGTCTTCGGCTCGGCCGGCCTTCCGTAGTAGGCCGGCTGGCCCCAGTATTGCCCTTGGCCGTATTGGGGCTGGTTGTACTGCGCCTGTCCGTACTGGGGTTGCCCGTACTGGGGCTGCCCGTAGGAAGGGCCCTGCCCGTACTGGGCCGGCGGCTGGTAGGTGGGCCACGGCGCATCGTTGCCCTGGTGGTCGGGACGCTGGTAGTCAGGCCCCTGGGACGGCTGGTCAGTCATGGTTTCTCCCCTGCGAATCTGGCTCCAGCCTACTTCAGTGCAGGACCAGGCGGACGGCCAGGACCATCATCAAAACACCGATGCCCGCATCAATCCAGCGCCAGGTGCGCGGGCTGTGGAGCACGCCGGCCAGCACCCGTGCCCCGTACCCCAGCACCGAGAACCAGAGGACGCTTCCGGCTACGGCGCCTGCAGCAAAGGTCCACCGCAGGTCGGGGCCCTGCTGGTTGGCAAGGCTCCCCAGCAGCACCACGGTGTCCAGGTAGACATGCGGGTTCAGGAACGTCAGGGCGGCAGCCGTGGCGAACACAGAATGCCTGGACCGGGGCGCCTGCTCCGCCAGCGCGGAGGGGTTTGCCGCCGCCATGAAGGACCGCACCGCGAACCACAACAGGTAGGCGGCCCCGGCCCAGCGCAGGACTTCCAGCGCCTCGGGGAAACGGGTCACCACTGCCCCGATTCCGGCGGTACCGCCCACAATCAGCAGGGCGTCCCCGGCCATGCATACCGCCACCACCACGCCGATGTGTTCGCGGCGGATCCCCTGGCGCAGCACGAAGGCGTTTTGGGCGCCAATTGCCACGATGAGCGCCAGCCCGGTCAACATTCCGGTTATCCACGAGGTCCACATTCTTACGACGGTAGGGTCCGGCAGGATATGTAGGCAAACAAATGATTCTTAGCAGACATTAGAATCTCTTCATGAACCTGGAGCATCTCAAGGCCCTCATCGCGGTCATAGACGAAGGAACGTTTGAGGCGGCGGCCGATCTCCTTCGGATCACGCCGTCGGCCGTCAGCCAACGGATCAAGGCACTGGAGGGTTCGGTCGGCCAGGTCCTGGTCCGCCGTCGGCTGCCGTGTACCACCACGGATGCCGGCGCGCTGCTGCTGCGCATGGCCCGCCAGGTGCAGGTGCTCGAAGCGGAGGCATCGGCAGCGCTCGGCGCGGGGTCCCCTGCCCGCGCCCACCTTCCGGTGGCCATCAACGCCGATTCGCTGGCCACCTGGTTCGTCCCCGTCCTCCACGAGGCCGCCGGGTGGGAGGACGCGGTCCTGGACCTGCGTGTTGAAGACCAGGGCTACAGCAGCCAGCTGCTCCGCGAAGGCGAGGTGGTGGGCGCCGTGACCTCTGATCCTGTGCCCGTCAGCGGATGCCGGGTAGAATTACTGGGCTCCATGCGCTACATCCCGGTGGCCAGTGCCGGACTGCGGCGCCGGTTTGCAGCGGCCGGCGGTGTTGACTGGGCAGCCATGCCCGTCCTGAAGTTCAACGCAAAGGACAACCTCCAGGAGCAGCTGCTGGCGGCCAAGGGCGTCAGGCAGCCTCCCCCCACGCACACCGTGCCGTCGTCGGAGGGGTTCTTTGCGGCGGTCAAGGCGGGCCTGGGCTGGGGCATGATCCCCGAGCTCCAGCTCGCGGATGGGCTTTCGGACGGCACCCTGGTCCGGCTGGACGACGACTACCAGGATGTGGCTCTCTACTGGCAGGCCTGGACCCTCGATTCGGACGGGCTCAACCGGATCACCCAGGCGGTCCGGACCGCAACCAAAGACCGGCTGCGCCCCGGTGGTGGGCCGGGTGTCAGCGGGCCAAGTAGGGCAGGATATAAACGGCAAAAATGACGAAGGCCGCCAGCAGCGCGAGCTTGCCCCCGCTGGTACTGGTGTGGTGCGCTTTGGCGTTCCGGCCCCCCCGGCCCGTTCCTGCCGGGACGCCTGCCTGCACTCCTGCCTGGGATCCGCCGGCGTGAACGGCGCGGCCGGCCGGGTGCCGGGACATGCTCCCGCTGCGGCCCTTGCCGTCAGCAAGGTGGCGCCCCTCCACCGCACCCGACGCCGCGGGGCCGCCAGGCGGCAGCGCCCCCGCAGGGCGAACCACAGTGCCGGGGCGGACGTTGCGCAGGGCCGTAATGCCGGGCTCCTGTTCATGGGTAAGCTGCTGGCCCAGTTGTTCGTACAACCCCACCACTGCCTGCGGGTCCAGCACCGGCGGAAGCGCCTCAATGGCCCGCACCACCCGGTGGGAACCAGCCACGGCAACATCCGCGGCGGTCACCCCGAAGAGGTCCGGCTGCGCCGCCATGCAGATGAGCGGGCGCACCAGGCGGCGGTGCTGCGGCGCCAGGACCGAAGCGACGGCGGCGCACTGGGCCAGTGCTCCCTCCACAGCCTGGGTCCGCGCGTAGCGGCCCTGCCAGAGGACACCGGAGACCACACGCACTTCGCCGGTCCAGTTTTTCGAATCAACCACCACCACCCCGCCGGGACCCACCAGGACATGGTCAAGATTTGCCTTGGGCCGGCCAGGCCAGTGGACGTCGTGCAGCACGTACCAGCCACGCGGGACCAGCTCGCTGAGCTTGTCCGACACCATCCGTTCCCCCAGGGCTCCGGCGTCCCAAGCCTTCGTGGAACGTTCGGCTTCATCCAGCTGGCGCTTCAGCCTGGCAACGCGCTCGGCAGCGAGCCTGGACTGCTCGGCTGCCCCGTCTCCTGCCCCCATTGGAGTCCCCGCTTCCTTGCCGGACGGGACGATCGGCGGGTGCCGCCGTCGTCCGTTTCTTTGTCTTGTGCGCCTGGATTTTCTTGAAAATAGCAGGGCGCTGAAGGGCCGGTATATAGGTACTTTCGGGGCCCTGTACTCAGGTGGACTACTTGGTTGATGACGTCATTGCTTGTCACAGCGTCCGGATCTTGGGCACGCCGTTTTGACTCCCGCCAGGTTCTGGCATGCTGGTCCCATGGCTAGCCGCGCGGGTACAGTTGCCCAAACCCAGGACCTTGTTGACATCACTGCGCTTCTTGACGCGTATTACGACATCGCGCCGGACCTGGGTGATCCCGGCCAGCGCGTGGTGTTCGGCACGTCCGGGCACCGGGGTTCCAGCCTCAAGGCATCCTTCAATGAGCCGCACATCGTGGCCATCACCCAGGCCATCGTGGAATACCGGGCCGCGCAGGGCGTCACCGGCCCGCTGTTCCTGGCCAAGGACACGCACGCCTTGAGCGAACCCGCGCAGAACTCCGCGTTGGAGGTGCTCGCAGCCAACGGCGTCCAGGTCCTCGTTGACGCCCGGCACGGCTACACCCCCACCCCGGCCCTGAGCCACGCCATCCTCACCTACAACCGGAAGGCTGCGCCGGGAGCCCCGCAGGCCGACGGGATCGTTGTCACCCCCAGCCACAACCCGCCGGCCGATGGCGGCTTCAAGTACAACCCCCCGCACGGTGGACCCGCAGACTCGGACGCCACCGGCTGGATCGCCAATCGCGCAAACGAACTGCTGGAGAACGGCCTGCGCGGTGTCAAGCGGATCCCGCTGGCGGACGCGCAGGCCGCGGACACCACGGGCAAGTTCGATTTCCTGAGCAGCTATGTGGACGACCTTCCGTCCGTCCTGAACCTGGACGCCGTCCGCGACGCCGGGGTCCGGATCGGCGCCGACCCCATGGGCGGCGCGTCGGTGGACTACTGGGGCGAGATCGCCGAGCGCCACCACCTGAACCTCACCGTTGTGAACCCCACCGTGGATCCGCAGTGGGCGTTCATGACCCTGGACTGGGACGAGAAGATCCGGATGGACTGCTCCTCGCCGTCGGCCATGGCGTCCTTGATCAACCGGATGTCCGTGGGCGCTGACGGCTCCGTACCGTTCGATGTTGCCACCGGCAATGACGCCGACGCCGACCGCCACGGCATCGTAACCCCCGACGGCGGCCTGATGAACCCGAACCACTACCTCGCCGTCGCCATCGACTACCTCTACCGCAACCGCAGCGGCTGGAACCCCGCCTCCGTGGTGGGCAAGACCCTGGTGTCCTCCTCGATCATCGACCGGGTGGCCGAAAGCCTGGGCCGCAAGCTGGTGGAGGTTCCCGTGGGCTTCAAGTGGTTCGTGCCCGGCCTGCTCTCCGGCGAGGGAGCGTTCGGTGGCGAGGAATCCGCCGGCGCATCCTTCAACAAACTGGACGGCAGCGTGTGGACCACCGACAAGGACGGCATCCTGCTGGCCCTGCTGGCTTCCGAGATCACGGCTGTGACCGGCAAGTCCCCGTCACAGCTGTACAAGGGGCTGACCGACCAGTTCGGCGCCCCCGTCTACGCCCGCATTGACGCCGCCGCCACGCGGGAGCAGAAGTCCAAGCTGGGTAAGCTCTCCGCTGCGGACGTCACGGCCACCGAGCTGGCAGGCGAGGCGATCACCGCCAAGCTCACCGAGGCCCCCGGCAACGGCGCGGCCATCGGCGGGCTGAAAGTAGTCACGGAGAACGCCTGGTTCGCTGCCCGCCCGTCCGGCACCGAGGACGTGTACAAGATTTACGCCGAGTCCTTCAAGGGCGAGGAGCACCTGAAGCAGGTGCAGGCCGAGGCCAAGGCGCTGGTGGACAGCGTCATCGCCTGACCGGATGCCTTAACCCAAACGCCCCATCACCAAGTGATGGGGCGTTTGGGGTTAAGACGCAGTGATGGGGCCTTAGAGGGTGCGGACGGCTTCGTCGTAGGAGTACTTGGGCTTTACCTCGCCCCAGGCTTCCGTGCCGGGCTGGCCAATGTTGACCACCAGGAAGCTCTTCTGGTCGCCGGCCGGGAAGAAGGCGGCATCGATCGCTTTGAAGTCGGCGCCGGTCATCGGGCCGGCGGCAAAACCGAGTGAGCGGACGGCCAGGATGAAGTAGCCGGCCTGCAGGTGGGCGTTGTTGTTGCCCGTGGCGGCGGCGAGCTCGGGGTCCGCGTCGTACATGGCCTTGGGGGCGTTGTAGCCGGGCAGGAAGGTGTCCCACTTGCCCGCCCAGTCGGTGTCGTAGCTGAGGATGGCCACCAGCGGAGCCGACGCCGTCTTGGCCTGGTTGCCGCGGGACAGCGCATCAACCAGGGTGGCGCGGGCCTCGTCCGAGCGGACATAGGTGACGCGCAGCGGCTGGGAGTTGAAAGCGGTGGGCCCGAACTTGGTCAGCTCGTAGATGGCCTGGGCCTGCTCCTCGGTCACCTCGCCGGTGAAGGTGTTGGCGGTCCGGGCCTGGGCGAAGATGGCGTCCACGGCCGCCGAATCGATAACCGCTTCTTCATGGGCAATGGTCATTGGCTTACCTTTCGCTGCGCCGCCCGCGTGCGGGGGTGGCTCCTGTTGCTTTCCATAGTTGCAACTTCAAGTGCTTCAGTCCTCTTCCCGTGACGCCGGGTGACGTTGGCCACAGCGGTCCGGCGGGAAATACTTGGCGGTATTCTGGACCGAGTTATTCTTCGCCCCCTCGCGGCACCCCTGAAAGGCATTCCTTCCCATGAGCATGCTCGGAACCAAATGGAAGCTGCACGGCACCGGCAAAACCATGAAGCCCGGCCAGGTGGTGGCCCCGGATGAGCGGTTGGCCTGGCCCCTGACCATCGGCGTCGGCATGCAGCACGTGGTGGCAATGTTCGGCGCCACCTTCCTGGTCCCCGTCATCACCGGGATGCCGCCGGCCACCACACTGTTCTTTTCCGGCATCGGAACGCTGCTTTTCCTGGTCATCACCAAGGGCAGGGTGCCCAGCTACCTTGGCTCCAGCTTTGCCTTCATCGCGCCCATCACGGCCTCCCAGGCGCAGTTCGGCATCCCGGGGGCGCTGGGCGGCGTGGTGCTCGCCGGTGCCACCCTCGCCCTGGTGGGTGCCGTGGTGCAGAAGTTCGGCGCCGGGTGGATCAACCGGCTGATGCCGCCAATCGTCACCGGCGCCATCGTGGCGCTGATCGGCCTGAACCTTGCCCCCGCGGCCAAGCAGAACTTCGACGCCGCGCCCATCACCGCCGTCGTCACGCTGGCCACGATCATCCTGGTCAGCGTGTTGTTCCGTGGAATCCTGGGCCGGCTCAGCATCCTGGTGGGCGTGGTGGTGGGTTACCTGGTGGCCATGCTCCGGGGCGAGGTGGCCTACGACAAGATGGACGCCGCGGCCTGGGTGGGCCTGCCGCATTTCCAGACCCCCGAGTTCCACATCGGCGTGCTGGGGCTGTTCGTCCCGGTGGTCCTGGTGTTGGTGGCGGAGAACATCGGCCACGTGAAGTCGGTTGCCGCCATGACGGGGCAGAACCTCGACGGCGTCTCCGGCCGGGCGCTGATGGCCGACGGCGCGGCCACGGTTCTCGCCGGCCTCGGCGGGGGCTCGGGCACCACCACCTACGCCGAAAACATCGGCGTCATGGCGGCAACCAAGGTGTATTCGACGGCGGCCTACTGGGTGGCCGGCATGTTCGCCATCCTGCTCAGCTTCTCACCCAAGTTCGGCGAACTGATCGCCACCGTCCCGGCAGGCGTGCTGGGCGGTGCCGCCACCATGCTGTATGGCATGATCGGCATCCTCGGCGTGAAGATCTGGGTGCAGAACAAAGTGAACTTCGCCAATCCGGTCAACCTGACCACCGCGGCCGTGGCCCTGATCATCGGCATCGCGGATTACACCTGGACCATCGGCGACCTCAAATTCACCGGCATCGCCCTGGGTTCGGCAGCCGCGCTGCTGATCTACCACGGCATGCGGGCCATCGCCAAGGCACGCGGAACAGCGGCGGAGCCGGAAACCGAGCACGCGGGACTGCCCCCGGCAGTCAAGGCCGCGATGAACGCAGCCTCCAAACGGTCACCCAGGAAACGCTGAACCACACGGGGCGTCAGGCCACCCGGTCCGTCTCCCTCCCGTCCGGACCTTCCGGCGCAACGTCGGGACCCAGCATGGTCCCGTTGGCCGGGTGTCCCGGCGCGAAGCGACCGGGACGGGCTTGGCCGAAGACCGGGCCGGGCTGCGGCCGCTTCGCCGCCAGCGCGTCGGCCTGGTGCGGACGCAACTGCCTGAGTACCCATGGCATGAAATACTGCCGTGCCCACACCAGGTCCTCGGCCCTGGCCTGTGTCCACCCATGGGCCGGGACGGGCCGGGGCTGCAGCGGCGTGAGTGCGTGCTCCACGCCCAGCGCGTCCAGGGTTGCCACCGCCACGGCATGGTGGCCCAGCGGGGACAAATGCAGCCGGTCCGGGTCCCACATGGATGCGTGCTGAAGCTCCGGCAGGCACCACAGGTCGACCATGATGGCGTGGTGCCGGGCCCCGATGGTGTGCAGGTGCTCGTTGTAGATGGCCACGCGGCCGCGGATCTTGCCGAAGACCGGCGTGTTGCCCCAGTCCGGGCCTGCAAACAGGAGCACGGTGGCGCCGGTGGCTGCGAGCGTGCCGATGGCCTGGTCGAGCTTCCCGGCCAGCTTGTCTGGATCGCCGTGCCTGAAGATGATGTCGTTGCCGCCGGCGGCAATGGCTACGAGGTCCGGCTTCAGGGACAGCGCCGCCGCCAGTTGTCCATCCAGGATTTGCCGCAGCAGCATTCCACGGATGGCCAGGTTGGCGTACGCGAAGTCGGGCCGGCCTGACGCCAGCTCCTCGGCCACACGGTCCGCCCAGCCCCTAAGACCGCCCAGGCTCAGCGGTTCCGGGTCTCCGATTCCTTCGGTGTAGGAGTCTCCCAGCGCAACGAACCGGTGCCAGGGGTGACTGTCCGGTCCGTCCGCGATGAAACGCGGCTCCTGCTTCTGGATGGTCATGCTGTCCTCCCTTCTGCGGGAGGCGGGGTTTCCGCCTTCACCGCAGCGTCCCTGCGGGGTGGCTTTCCGGTTGGAAAGCCCCGCCCCGCCGCCGACGGACGCGGAAGCTCCGCGACGCCGTCGTACGTTTCCTGCCGCAACGCCGCCGGCGGTGCGCCGTTCCGGTCCCGGCCGGCACCCGGGGCCACGACGTTCAGGGCCGCGTCCCGGAGGTCAAGCTCATGGTGCATTGCCTGCGTTTGCAGGAAAAGCAGCGCGGCCTCCCTGCTGAGGCCGTATTCGCTGGTGAGGCTGCGCACCGCCAGGTCCACCAGGACCAGGGAGCTTTGGACGACGGCGAGGCCCGCCGTCGCTTCCGCCCGCTCGGCGACGCGGAACACCAGGCGCAGGGACCGGGCCATCTGGCGGGCGTAACCTTGGATCCTGACCAGGTCGTCGCTGGTGAACGCGTGCGGCATGCCTGCGTAGAATGTGATGGCGGCGCTTGTCCCGCCTTCGGACATGATGGGCACGGAAAGCATCGACAGCACCCCGTGGCCCGACGCTGCACTCGCGTACCCAGGCCACCGGCGGTCACGGTTGAGATCGGATACCAGGACGAACGCCCCGGTGCGCATCGCCTCCAGAAGTGGCCCATCGGCAAAGGAACACTGTTCCCGGTCTGCCTCCCGCGCCTGCTCCGTACTGGCTGCAAGGGTGCGTGCCTGACCCAGGCGGAAGAGCGTGGCGGCCCAGCCAATGCCGCGGTGTTCACCCTTGATGTCGCTCATGAAGTCATGGGTGACTTCCCGGAGGAAGACTTCGACATCTTTGCTGTCGAATACTGGCTCCGGGGTAACTGGAAGCAGCCCCCAGCCAACCTGCCCCGAAGGTTCAGCCGCCATGTTCCAGCCCTGTTCGAAGCGCTTCGGCTTACTACAAAACCTGGTTCCAAGAATACGTCCGAACCGGGCCATGGCGGGAGTGGCAGCCGGAATAAACCGAAGAAGCAGAACTGGTTCGCTGATAAGGTCCCCCTGTGCGGGCCACAGCGGCACCCGCAGCAAAGATCGGACAAGGCATCCACCAGGCCGGGCACGTTTGTCCCGCCCACCGGTTGCCCCGCCCAGTAGCATCGGGAGAGGGAACACCGAATACTCCCTGTCCGCCTGGGTACTTTTCCACGGGCAAGGGGCTTTGGAGCATCCATGCCAGCACGGAGACGAGCAGTGGAAAGAGGAGCTTATGCGGGAGCCGGGGACCAGCGAGCGCGTTTCGGATGCGGATAACACCGCCGGAGTGGGGGAAGGGGAGGCAGCCGCCGCAGAGCCGGCAGCGGACCTGGAGGTCACTTTCGACGAACAGTTCTTCGCCGCCCGGCCAAAGGCGCTGCGGCCCGTCGCGCGGCGGCGCCAGTTCGTAGGCAACAGGCCCTCCTTCGAATTCGACGGTCGAAACGCCGCGTACGTGGATTGGCTGCGCAACCAGGCCATGCTCGGTGACGCGAACACGCTGGCGCGGCAGCTTTCCGGCCAGGCCAGCATGTGGCAGAACTCCTACGCGCATCCGAACCCAAGGGCCGCCGTCGAACGCGCCCCCGTCTGGTTCACCGCCTACCCGCTGTCCTTCATTACCGAGCCGGGCCGTTCATTCCTGTCCGCCCTGGGTGACACGGCCATGTGGGAAGCCTTCCGCGAAATCGGCATCCGCGGAATCCACACCGGGCCCGTGAAACTGGCGGGCGGCATCAGCGGCTGGTCGCACACCCCCAGCGTGGACGGGCACTTCGACCGGATCAGCATGGCGATCGATCCGGTGTTCGGCACCGAAGAGGAGTTCCGCAGCATGTGCGAGGTCGCCGCGGAGCACGGCGGCACCGTCATTGACGACATCGTCCCGGGCCACACCGGCAAGGGCGCCGACTTCCGGCTGGCCGAGATGAACTTCCGCGACTACCCGGGGATCTACCACATGGTGGACATCCCGGAGGAGGACTGGAGCCTGCTGCCCGATGTCCCCGAAGGCGCGGATTCGGTCAACCTCAGCCCCGATTCGGAACAGGCCCTGCAGAAGGCCGGCTACATCATCGGCAGGCTGCAGCGCGTCATCTTCTACGAACCCGGGGTGAAGGAAACCAACTGGAGCGCCACCCGGCCCATCGTGGACACCACCGGCAAGACCCGCCGCTGGGTCTACCTGCACTACTTCAAGGCCGGGCAGCCCTCCATCAACTGGCTGGACCCCACGTTCGCGGGCATGCGGCTGGTGGTGGGCGACGCCCTGCACTCGCTGGTGGACCTGGGCACCGGGGCACTGCGCCTTGACGCCAACGGGTTCCTGGGCGTGGAGAAGAGCGCCGAGGAACAGCCCGGCTGGTCTGAGGGACACCCGCTGTCCGAGGCTGCCAACCAGCTGATCGGCTCCATGATCCGCAAAGTGGGCGGGTTCTCCTTCCAGGAACTGAACCTCACCATCGACGACATCAAGGCAACTTCCGAATCGGGCCCGGATCTCTCCTACGACTTCATCACCCGGCCCGCGTACCACTACGCCCTGGTCACCGCGGACACCGAATTCCTGCGGCTGACGCTGCGCCTGTCCATGGAGATCGGGGTGGACCAGGCCTCGCTGGTCCATGCCATGCAAAACCATGACGAACTGACTTATGAGCTCCTGCACTTCGCCGCCGGGCACCGGGACGAGATGTTCGAACTCAACGATGAGGAACTCACCGGCGCGCAGCTCGCCGAACAGGTCCAGCAGACCCTGCGGGACCGGCTGACCGGCGAGAACGGGCCCTACAACGCCGTCTTCACCACCAACGGCATCGCCTGCACCACGGTCAGCTTCATCATGGCCGCCTTGGGCATCCAGGACCCGGCCAGCGTCACCCCGGAGCAGGAGGCCCAAATCCGGGACGTCCACATACTCCTGGCCATGTACAACGCGCTCCAACCCGGCGTCTTTGCCCTCTCCGGCTGGGACCTCACGGGCATCCTGGCACTGGACCGGAGCAGCGTCCGGGAACTCACCTCCCAGGGCGACACCCGCTGGATCAACCGCGGCGCGCACGACCTCATGGGAACCAGCCCGGACGCCACCACCTCCTCGTCCGGAATGCCGCGGGCCCGCAGCCTGTACGGCCCGCTGCCGGAGCAGCTGAAGGATTCGAATTCGTTCGCGCGGCGGCTGCAGCGGATCCTTGCGGTCCGCGAGGACAACGGGATTGCCACCGGCACCTTGCTCGATGTCCCCGAGGTCTCAAACCGCGGTGCGCTGGTGCTGGTCAACCGGCTCCAGGACGGCGCCCTGCAGGTCACGGCACTGAATTTCTCCGGGCAGGACATCGCCGGCAGCATCCAGTCCAACGAGCTGCCCTCCGGCGCCAACGTCCGGGACCTCTTCAGCGGCGAAACCGTGGGACAGGTGGATGACCTGCACAGCTTCTTCCTCGAGCTGCCGGCCTACCAGGGGACGGCACTGCTGCTCACCGAGGCACCGGAGCCGGAAGCGGAGGCTTAGCGAGGGACGCCGGGCAGCGCCGGAGGACCACCTTCCCGGCGCTGGCCGGCGCTTTCCGGCGCTACCCGGCGATCGCGCCCGCAAGCGTGGCTTCAATGATGGCCGGCGAGAGAACGTACTGGGTGACCAGCTGGCTCGCCCCGAGGACAGCCGCCTGATCGCCCGCCCGGGAGACATTGATGCGCAGGTGTGAGGTGGCCAGCGGCGGGGAGCGCCGGTACACCACCTCACGGATGCCTGCCACCAGGTGCTCACCCGTTTCGCCGAAGCTGCCGCCGACCACGATGACGGATGGATTGAGCAGGTTCACCGCGGTGGCCAGCACCTCGCCGATGTCCCGGCCGGCCTGACGCAGCGCCTGGATGGCCTGCAGGTTGCCGTCGGCGGCGAGCCGGATCACGTCCGCGCCCCTGGCCACGTCCACGCCCTGGTGCCGGAGGGAGCGTGCGACGGCGGGCCCGGACGCGAGTGCCTCAAGGCACCCGTAGTTTCCACAGGCACACAGGACCTCCGCACCGCGGGCCACCTGGATGTGCCCCAGGTCGCCGGCCGTGCCATTCGCGCCGCGCTGCAGCTCGCCGTTGCTGATAATGCCGGAGCCGATGCCGGTGGCCACCTTCACGAAGAAGAAATTGTTGTGCTCGGGCCAGTGCGCGGACTGCTCCCCCAGCGCCATGATGTTCACGTCGTTATCAACGAGCACATGGACGGGCAGGGACCGCTGGACGTAGCTGACCACGTCGAAGCCGTCCCAACCCGGCATGATAGGCGGTTTCACCGGCTTTCCGGTGTCATGCTCCACCGGGCCCGGAAGTCCGATGCCGATCCCGGCGAGTTCGCTGACGCTGCGTCCCGCTGACGCCAGCAGCTCCTTGCCCTGCGCGACCACTTGGTCCAGCACAGCTTCCGGCCCGTCGGCCACCTGCTGGGCCAGCCGGTGTTCGGCGAGGATTGTCCCGCCAAGGTCGGTGACTGCGACAATCACGTGCGTGGCACCGACGTCGACAGCCAGAACCAGGCGGGCGGAGGGATTAAAGGCAAAGCGCGACGGCGGCCTTCCGCCACTGGAGAGCGCTTCACCGGCGGGCCCCACCAGGCCGGAGAGCATGAGCGCATCGATCCGGGAGGCAACGGTGGAACGGGCGAGCCCTGTGCTCAAGGCGAGCTCGGCACGGGTACGGGCCCTGCCGTCGCGCAGCAGCTGGAACAGGTCCCCCGCGCGCGACAGGCTGCCGGCGTCGGATTCCTTTCCGAGCAGTTTCCCGGCGGGTGAAGAAGTCATGCCCTAAGTCATAACACTCTTACTTAGTGCTGTCATCACATCAGAAGAATAACGAGTAACGAGCAACTTTTGCTTGACGTGCGTCAAAAGTAGTCCTAGGTTGTGATGCAGGGCACATTCGTGAATCCGATGGCTGGTATTCACCACGGTGATGTCACCACTCCAGAGTCCGCTTACGAAGAGGTAATTGAACTTGTCCCATCACACCGCGCCGGCAGACCGGCCCCTCGGCGTCGGAATCCTGGGCGCAGGACCGGTCACCCAGGCCATCCACCTTCCCGCCCTGGCCCGGCTTCGCGATGTCCTCGAGGTACGGCACATCATGGATGTGGACGCAGCAGTGGCGTCTTCGGTGGCGGCGCGCGTCGGAGCAGCATTCAGCACCAGCATGGATGAGCTGCTGGGCGATCCGGACGTTGACATCGTTGCGATCTGCAGCCCCCACCAGTTCCACGCGGACCAGGTCATCGCCGCATGCAGGGCCGGCAAGAAGGCGGTCCTCTGCGAAAAGCCGTTTGCGATGAACGCGGAGGAAGCCGCCCGCATCTCCGCGGTCAGCACCGAAACCGGTGTCCCGATCGTCGTGGGCGCCATGCACACCTTCGATCCCGGCTGGCTCGCCGCGGAACAGAATTGGGGCGATCTCCCCGAAACGGTCCACACCATCCGTTCCTCCATCGTCCTGCCGCCGAACGCCCGCTTCGAAGACTTCGCCACGGAAATCGTCACCCGCCCGGCCCCGGGCCGGCCCGATTACTCGGACATCGAGGTCATCAAGGCCGCCCTCCAGGGCGGGATCATGGGCCTGGCCATCCACGACCTTCCACTGGTGCGCCGGTTTACGCCGGACTTCGAGCTCGTGGAGGTCCTGCAGGCGCGGCACGTCCGCCCGTTCGGGTATGCCGTCTCGCTCCGGACCCCGTCGCGCGTCATTGAACTGCGGGCCGTCATGAACGGCACCTGGAAGCCCGAGTGGACCTTCGAGGCCATCGCCGGGGATTCCGCGCTCCACATCGACTTCACGCCCTCCTACGTCCAGGCCGGCTCCGCAGTTGCCACCTTCACCCGCGGTGAGGGCAGCGAAACCACCAGCTTCGGCCCCTACGGCCACAACGGCTACGAGGGCGAGTGGCGCGAACTTGCCGGGCTCGCCAACGGAACCCGGCAGGCCCCTTCCGCCCAAACCCTGATCGATGACCTCACGTTCGCCCTGGCCATCGCCGAAGCGACCGTGGAAAGCGGCGCCTCGGACCATACAAACGCAGTGGCAGGAGTTTCCGCATGAGCGGCCACTTCACCGTGCGGGCAACCCCAGCCGCCGAGGAGGCCGGCGCGGTCACCCAGACCGTGGCATCGCTGCCCGCAACGTTCGGCCCCACCCCTGCCGGCCACGCCGGCCCTGCCGATGTGCTGGTGGTTGCGGGCAGCAGCGGCTGGACCGCCGAAGCCGCCGGCGCCGTGCAGTCGGGTGCGCGCGGCATCGTGGTGGCCAACCCCGTGCCCGAGGACACCTCGGAATTGGCGGCTATGGCGGACGCCGCGGGGGCCGTCGTCGTCCTCGATCTCCGCTGGGCCGCAAACCCTGCCCTGGTGGCCGAAGGTTCCGGCCCCGACGCCCGCGGCGCGGTGCGCAGCGGGCTGGGCACCGCGTCACTGCTGGACAGCGTGGCGACGGCGGCGCCCGGCACCGATCCGCAGCAACTCCTGGGCGAGCACCTTGCCGCGTTGCTGGCCGTCACCGGCGGGCTCGACGGCGTGTCCGTCCTGCGCCGGGACGCCTCCGGGTACACGGTCAGCGGCAGGCTCGCCAACGGTGCGCCGTTCACCGCCCAGGGCGTGCTCACCGCCGCCCGGCCGTCCGGCGTCGACATCCGCCTCTACACCGCCGACGGCGGGGTTGCCGTCCAGGTCCCGGATCCGGACGCCGCCTGGCCGGCCGAGGTCCGGGTCACCGGGCCGCACGGCGACCTCTTGCTTCCCACCCTGTACGAATCCGCCCACCGGTTTGCGTGGCGGCGCCTGAAGGAGCACCTCAGCGCCGGCACCAGGCCGGACGATCTGGCCGGGTTCGCCCGGCTGACCGACCTCTACACAACGCTCACCGCCACGTAACCAACCCTTCCGATACGCAACCGAACACGGCAGTCCAGCCCCACCTCCACTCTCAACGATGAGCAGGACCGCACCAACGGCGCACCGCGCCCGACGGTCCCGAAAGGACACATCATGAATGCATCTTCCGAAGCACGCCGCTCCTTCTCCCGACGCGGGTTCCTGGGCCTGACGGCCGCTGCAGCCTCCGTACCGCTGCTTGCAGCCTGTGGCGGCGGCTCGGCATCCCAGGGAGGCGGCGGGGCCGGCGGGACCGTCAAGTTCTGGGACATGCCCTGGGCAACGCCGGCCTATAACGACGCCGCCAAGAGCATCGCCGAGGGCTTCTCCGGCGCCAACGGCAGCAAAGCCAGCTACCAGATCATCCAGTGGAACAACTTCTACCAAACCTTCTCCTCGGCGATCGCCTCGAAGACCGGTCCCGCGGTTTCCACCGGCGGCGGCTTCCAGGCGTTCCAGTTCGAGCAGCAGGGCCAGATCGCCTACGCGGACAAGGTGATCGACAAGCTGAAGGCAAACGGCCAGTTCGACGACTTCCTGCCCGGCGTGCTGGACCCGTTCAAGTCGGACAAGGGCTACGTTGCCGTTCCCTGGCAGCTGGACATGCGCGTCTTCTGGTACCGCAAGTCCCTCTTCGAGAAGGCAAACGTCGCCCTGCCCACGGACTGGCCGTCCCTTCTTGAAGCAGGCAAGGCGCTGAAGAAGGTTGGCGCGTTCGGCTTCACCACCGGCGCAGGTGCCGGCAACAACTATGCCAACCACTCCATGATCATGATGATGGTCAACAACGGCGGCGGCGTGTTCAACAAGGACGGCGAGCTGGACCTGATGAACGACCGCAACGTCGAGGCCATGGAGTTCGTCCTGGAGCTCGTGTCCAACGGCATTGTTGACCCCGCCGCGGTCAGCTACACCACCGACAACATGTCAGCGCAGTGGAAGGACGGCAAGGCAGGCTACGGCCTGTTCCAGGTGAACGTTCCGCAGCGCGTGGGCGACACCTCCGGCGACCTCCTGGTGGCGGACCCGATCAAGGGCCCGCACGGAGACAAAGCCACCATCGTGTTCCCGAACAACATCATGATGTACACCAACACCCCGTCCCAGGACGCCTCTGAGGAGTTCCTGGTGTACTACCTGGGCCAGCTCAAGCAGCTGTGGCAGAAGAAGCTCATGTCCGCCCTGCCGGTCTTCAAATCGATCACGGAGATGCCCGAGTTCGCGGACGATCCCAACAACGTCAAGATCGTCAAGGACTGGCAGCCCATCGCCAAGACCTTCGCCTCCCAGGGCAGCAGGCTGAACGCCAACCTCGCCGCCCTCGACGGCGGCCAGGCCCTGAACCAGTTCAGCCAGACCATCATCACCGGAAAGGCCGACGCCAAGACCGCCCTGCAGACCTTCCAGTCCGGCCTCGAATCCGTCCTTAAGAAGTAAGCGCCCGCCATGTCCTCCACCACTGCACAATCCGGCCTGGCCCGGGCCCGCCGCGGGGTTGCCCCCGGCGGGACCGGGACCGCCGGGGGCAAACGCAAGAGCAAGCTCTCCGCCCAGGCCACCAGGACCTTCTTCTGGCTCCTGCTCCCGTCCGTGGTCCTCCTGGTCCTGATCCACGGCTACCCCCTGATCTACGCCGCGGTCCAGGCCACGCACGACGGAGACCTCCTCCAGACCGGCAACTTCGTCGGCGTCCAGAACTTCTCCACCGTCCTGACCTCCCCGGCGTTCTGGAAAGCCGCGCAGTTCACCCTGTGGTTCACCATCGTCGGCGTGTTCGGATCCTGGCTCGTGGGCCTGGGACTTGCCCTGCTCCTGCGCACCAAGATCCCCGCCGGGAACACGTTCAAGGTCCTGCTGCTCCTGCCCTGGGTGGTGCCGATCGTGGTGTCCTCCACCGCCTGGAACTGGCTGGTGGCCACCCCGGACAGCCTGGTTCCCGCCCTGTTCCGGAACCTTGGCCTTGGCACCCCGCTGTTCCTGGCAGACCCCACCCTGGCCTCCATCACCGTGATGGTCTTCAAGGTCTGGGTCAGCTTCCCGTTCATGATGATGATGATCTCGGCCGCCCTGGCCTCGGTGGACACCACCGTGTACGAGGCCGCCAGCATGGACGGCGCCAGCCCCTGGCAGCAGTTCACCCAGATCACCCTGCCGCTGATTGCCCGCTCCACCTACATCAGCTGGATCCTGATGACCATCTTCTGCGTCAACGACTTCCCCACCATCTACCTGCTCACCGGCGGCGGCCCGGTCAACGCCACCACCTCCCTGGTGGTCCTGGCCTACCGGACCGTGTTCCAGGACTTCGCCACCGGCCCCGGCGTGGCCATCGCCTTCCTCATGACCATGACCCTGGTGGTCATCTCGGTCATCCTCTACCGCCAGATCCGAAAGTCGAGTGTCGAATAATGAGCGCAGCAGTCCACGCCCATCCCCAATCCGGCCCGGCGCTGGGAGTCGACCAGGCCGGCAACGCCCGCCGGGTACTCTCCGAAGCCGGCCAGCGCGGCCGCTGGTGGCGGTTCATCGCCATCCTCATCATCACGGCGGTCGTGCTGGTCCCCATCATGGTCACCATCGTGCTCGCCTTCACCCCGGGCCCCAACAGCACCGCCACCGGCCTGACCTTCGAGAACCTCAGCAACGTCTTCTCCAAAACCCTCGCCGCCACCTGGCTGAAAAACAGCCTGGTCACCACGCTCTCCACCGTGGTGGTCTCGGTGGCCGTGGCCGCACCCGCCGGCTATGTCCTCTCCCGCGGCCGGTCCAAGGCCGTCTCCGGCTATTCCCTGCTCCTGTTCGTGATGCAGTCGCTGCCCATCATCACCTCCGTGGTGCCGCTGTTCATCCTGTTCGCCGGCATGGGCCTGGTGGACAACCTCCTGGGCCTGACCATCATCTACGTCGGCTCCACCATGACGGTGGCCACCTGGATGATGGCCGCGTACTTCGACTCCATCCCCATCAGCCTGGAGGAAGCCTCCTGGATCGACGGCTGCTCCGTGTTCGGGTCCTTCACCAAGGTGGTCCTCCGGAACTCCCTCCCCGGGGTCCTCTCCACCGCTATCTTCGCCTTCCTGCTGGCCTGGAACGACTACCTCGTCGCCATCGTCTTCCTCCGCTCGAACGAAATCTTCACCCTCCCCATGGGGGTGCAGTCCTTCTTCCAGCAAAACGCGACAGACTGGACCTCAGTCATGGCCCTGGCCGTGGTCATGATGCTCCCGCCCGTCATCGTGTTCGCCGCCTTGAACAAATACTTCAGCGTCGGCGGCATCGGCGGCTCCCTCGCCGGCCGCTGAACCCAGCCCACCCCTATAGAACCGCTAAGGAAACCCATGTCTTACTCATTGCAGCTTTACACCCTCCGCAACGCCATCTCCGAAGATCTTCCGGGGACCATCAGGAAGGTGGCGGAGATCGGCTTCACCCAGGTTGAGCCGTACAACTTCGTGGCCACGGCCAAGGAACTCGGCGCCGCCCTGAAGGAGAACGGCCTCACCGCACCGTCCGGCCACGCACCCCTGATGAGCCAGGACCAGGACGAAATCTTCGCAGCCGCCAAGGAACTGGGCATCACCACCGTCATTGATCCGTTCCTGCCCGCCGAGCACTGGCAGAAGGCAGAAGACATCCAGGCCACGGCCGACAAGCTCAACGCGGCTGCCCGGAAAGGCGCGGAGTACGGCATCCGGGTTGGCTACCACAACCACGCCTGGGAACTGGAGTCCAGCATCGAGGGCCGCACCGCCCTGGAGTACTTCGAGGGCCTGCTGGATCCGGAGCTGGTCCTGGAGGTGGACACCTACTGGGCAGCGGTGGGCGGCCAGGACCCCGTGGAACTGCTGGCCAGGCTTGGCGACCGGGTGAAATTCATCCACATCAAGGACGGCCCCCTGACCAGGGACAACAAGGCCCAGCAGCCCGCGGGCCAAGGCAAAGTGCCGGTGATGGACGTGATCGCCGCGGCCAAGTCCCTGGAAGTGGGCGTGGTGGAGTTCGACGACTACGCCGGTGATATCTTCGAAGGCATCGCAGAAAGCCTGGCTTTCCTGAACAGCAACACGGCAGCCGAAGGAGCCAACGCGTGAGCACCCCCGCAGCGACGTCTTCCCGCAAAGGCCCGGTGGGCGTCGGCGTCATCGGCGCCGGCGTGATCAGCAAGCAATACCTGGACAACCTCACCGCGTTCCCGGACCTCAAGGTCCACGTCATCGCCGATCTCTTCGAGGAAGCCGCCGAGGCCCGAGCCAAGGAGTACGGGATCCCCGAGTGGGGCGGAGTGGACAAGGCCCTGAACCACCCCGACGTCGAAATCATCGTCAACCTCACCATCCCGGCAGCGCACGTGGAGGTGGCCACCGCTGCCGTCAACGCCGGAAAGCACGTTTGGACCGAGAAACCCTTCTCCCTGGACCGTGAGTCCGGGCTGGGACTGCTCAAGGCCGCGGACACCGCCGGCATCCGGCTGGGCTGCGCGCCGGACACCTTCCTCGGCGCCGGGATCCAGACCGCGCTGCGGCTGATCCAGCGCGGGGACATCGGCACCCCGCTGACGGCGATGACCACGTTCCAGACCCCCGGCCCGGAGTCCTGGCACCCCAACCCGGCGTTCCTCTTCCAGCACGGTGCCGGCCCCCTGTTCGACATGGGCCCGTACTACCTCACCACCCTGGTCCAGGCGTTCGGCTCCATCCGCAAGGTGGCCGCCGTCGGCTCCAAAGCCAAGGACGTCCGGGTGATCGGTTCCGGGCCCAAGGCCGGCGAGGAATTCACCGTCGAGGTGCCTACCCACGTCTCGGCGATGGCGCAGTTCGAGTCCGGCGCCTCCTCGCACAGCGTCTTCTCCTTCGAATCCCCCCGGACCCGGATGGGCTTCGTGGAGATCACTGGCACCGAGGCAACCCTCTCGCTGCCGGACCCCAACTACTTCACCGGCGACATCAAGCTCTGGCGGGCCGGGGACGAGGACTGGACCACCGTCCCTGCTACCGGGCCCGCCAACGGCCGGGGCATGGGCGTGCTGGATATGGCACGGTCCCTGCGGGCAGGAACAGCCCACAGGGCCACCGGCGACCTGGCGTACCACGTGCTGGACACCATGGTTTCCATCAGTGAGTCCATCGACGCCGGCACGTTCGTCGACGTCGAAAGCTCAGCCCCGGCTTCCTCCCCCATCCCGGAGGACTGGGCCCCGGAAACCGCCACACTCTGACAGGCAAGCAGGAACGCATCATGAGCACACCCGCACACCCTTCCGTTTCCACGCCTTCCCGCCCGCTGGGTGTGGCCGCCATCGGCTATGCCTTCATGGGTAAGGCGCACTCGAATGCCTGGCGGAACGTGGCCAGTTTCTTCGATGTCCCGGCCTTCGAGCAGAAGGTCCTGGTGGGCCGGGACGCCGGCGCCGTGGCCGAG
>NZ_JBFRDA010000008.1:0-185889 GCF_052113345.1 Pseudarthrobacter sp. YAF2
GTGATGGGCGGGACCCCGGCGCAGGTGGAAAACGCCGCGGAAATCGCGATGGAACACAACCTGGGCCTGACGTGCGACCCGATCGGCGGGCTGGTCCAGGTCCCCTGCATCGAACGGAACGCGATCGCCGCCGCGAAAGCGATCAACGCAGCGAAAATGGCGCTCTGGGGCGACGGCACCCACCGCGTTTCCCTCGACGAAGTCATCATCACCATGCGCGAAACCGGCAAAGACATGTCCTCCAAATACAAAGAAACCGCCATGGGCGGCCTCGCCGTCAACGTCGTCGAATGCTGACCAACAGCGTCTCTTCCCGGGAGCGGGAACCGGCGCAAGCTCCCTAGTTGTGGACGGCAGCCCACCAGTTCAACGAAGCGGCAAACACCAGCCAGGAGATGTACGGCAGCAGGAGTAACCCGGCCGTTCGGCTGATGGGACCAAAATAGAGGACTGTCACCGTGACGGCGGCAATCAGGGCGAGGATGATGGCCATCCCGAGCCACAGTGCAGCGGTTCCCAAGGCAGGGTAGAGGGCAAAAAACGCCGGGGTCCAGGCAAGGTTGAGAAGCAGTTGGATCCCGTAGGCGGTGAGGGCGGCCCGGGTCCGTTCTGCCCGTTTGCGCCACACCAGCCAACCGGCAACAGCCATCGCCGCGTAAAGGATTCCCCAGACCGGGCCAAACACGCCATTGGGCGGGGACCACGGAGCCTTATCCGCCGTGGCGTACCACCCATTGACGTTGCTGGCCGAGGCGAGCCCGCCCAGCGCCGCCACCAGCAAGGACGCCACCAGGAACGCGGCAAGCCCGGCGATTTGAACCCCGGGACCGTAAGGCCGGCGGCTCTGCGCGGAAGTGGTGCCCTGTTCCCGGTCCGGCCTCATCCTCCAACCCTTGCCGAACCCGACCGGCCCCGTCAAGGCGCCGCTCCGTGGACAGTGGGCGCCATGCCGGGCATCGCCGGGAGAAGGCTGGAGTGGCTGAGGCTTTAGACTTGATGCTGCATGTCCGCACGCATCCAGACCCACCGAAACCGCGCACAAACCCGATTGGACACGGCCCCCTTGCGAGAATTCACCGCACGTTTTGCCACAGCCGAGGAAATTGAGAACTGGGACAAGCACGTCACGGCCAACCCCAACGGCGGCAACATGCTGCAGTCCGCCGCATACGCATCGGTCAAGAACGGAACCGGCTGGAAAGTCCGCTTCCTTGTCCTGGAAGCCCCGGGAAACTCCAGCTACAACCTGGTCCTTGAAAAGTCCTTTCCCGTCCTGGGACGGCTCTGGTACCTCATCAAGGGGCCCGACCTTGCCGCCGCCCCGGACCTGAAGGCTGCCCTCGAAGCCTGCGCGGCCTTTGTCCGCAGCCAGAGACTGAACGTCTTCACCATCAAGGTGGAACCGGACATCATCGACACCGCCGAGGCGCAGCAGGACCTCCAGGCAGCGGGCCTTCTGAAGGCCCCCAACATCCAGTCCAACGACTCCACGGCGCTGCTGGATATCTCCGGCAGCAGCGAGGAAGTGTTCAAGGCCATCTCCTCGCGCGCCCGCAACGCCATCCGGCGCGCCGAACGCGAGGGCTGCCAGGTGGTACGGCAGGAACAGGGCCCGGAAACCTACCGCGCCCTCTACGACCTCATGGCCGACACCGTCAACGCCAAAGGCTCCATGCCCCTGCGCAGCTACGACTACTACGCCCGGTTCTGGGACGAATTCTGCAACCGTGGCCAGGGAAACTTCTTCTTCGTCTACGAGGACGGAAAACCCAGCGTCGGAGCCTTCGTGATCAACTATGGTGCCAAGGCAACCTACAAGGACGGCGGCTCCTCCCAAAACCGCAAGCAGTACGGGGACTCACACCTGGTGCAGTGGGAAGCCATCCGCCGCATGCAGGAACTCGGCTGCACGGAATACGACTTCTGCGGCACCCCGCCGGCTGCCCGGATCAAGGACAAAACCCACAACCTCTACGGGATGGGCATGTTCAAGACCAGCTTCACCAAGACCGTCACCGACTTTGTGGGCTGCCACGACTACGTCCTGTCCCCGCTGCGCCACAAGATCTGGGTCAGCGGCGGCGAAAAGGTGCTTCGCCGGATTGAAACCGCCCGGACCGGGCAGCAGTTCTACTGACCGGCATCCCCGGGGGATGCAGCCCCTCGCAGCCCACGGCCGGACCATATGCCCCGTGCCGCCCGCCCCGAACACCGTCCGCCCAGCGCGTGCCCACCAGGCCGCGAAGAGTCCAGAAGAAGGTCACCCCTTGAATCCTGTTTCCGCCGCTACCGGACTTGAATACGCAATCCTCAGCGACGCCGAATTTGAGGCCTTCGCCGTCAAGCACCCGCAGAACAGCTTCCTGCAGTCCATCGACTTTGCCCGTTTCCAGCGCGCCCGCGGCCAGCAGGTGGAACTTTTCGGAGTCCGGCGCAGCGGCGAACTCGTCGCCGCCGGAAAACTCAACTACTCCACCACCAGGCTTGGCTACACCATCTGCGAATGCGCCAAGGGCCCCCTCATGGACTACGAGGACCGCAACCTGGTGAGCGGCGTCGTCGAACTTCTCCGCAAACAGGCCGCGAGCCGCAAAGCCGCTGAACTGCGGATCTCGCCGAACATCAGGTACATCGCCCGGGACGCCGACGGCGCCGAGCACCCCGACATCGAGGACAACCGGCCGCTCGTGGCGGACCTGGAACGCCTCGGGTTCCGGCACCAGGGCCTGGACATGAACTTCGTCAACGTGAACTGGATGTTCATCAAGAGCCTGGTGGGAATCCAGGACGCCGAAGAACTCATCATGGGCACCGGCTACCGGACCCGGAAGGCCATCCGCAAGGCCGAAAAGAACGGCGTCTTCCTGGAACAGGCGACGCTGGAAACCCTCGACGACTTCTACGGGGCGTTGAGCCGGGCCGGTGACGAAAAGGGATTCACCTACCGTGAGCGCGCCTACTACGAGCACCTGCTCCGGACCACCTCGGCCGAGTTCACCAAGCTCATGATGGCCAAGATCGACCTCCCGGCCTACCGGAAATCCATCACCGAACGCCTGGCCGCGGAGTCGGCCGCCGCCGCGGAGCTCAGGCGTGAAGTGGAGGAGACCGGAAGCAAGAAGAAGGCCAACCGGCTCAAGGTGGTCCAGGACCTCGTGGACAGCTACGAGCGGAGCCTCAAGGACATCGAGAGGTTCCCGGATTCCGTAGGGACCGCCACCGTGGCCGCCATCCACTTCGTCTGCTACGGCGATGAGGTGGTGTGCGTCATCGGTGGCACCGTCCAGGATTACATCTACTTCAACGGCGCAACCTCACTGTACTGGGGCATGATGCTGCACGCCCTGGAGAAGGAGTACCCGCGGTACAACTTCTACGGCACGTTCGGCATCTCCGGGCAGGATGATGAAGGCCACGGCGGCTACGAATTCAAGAAGGGGTTCGGCGGTGAAGTGGTCCAGCTGGTTGGCGACTTCACCATGCCGGTGCGGCCTGCCGTCTTCCACGCCAACCGGCTGGCGAGATCGGCGGCCGCCGCAGCCCGCACATTGCTTGGCAAGCTGCCGTTGAAGCGCGCAGCCTGACCGTCCATACACCGCGCACAGGGAGGTACCGGGCATGACTGACCGGCACGAACGGCCCGGGTCCAGGCCGAAGACTGACGGCCTGCCCAAGACTGAGCCGCTGACTCCTGCCCAGCTGCGGCAGGACGCAGCCGCCAGGAGGATGCTGCGCCGCCTGGTGCAGGGCGAGAACCCGCCCACCGCCCCGTTGAGCATCGTGGACCGGCTGGCCGGCAGCCCTTACGCCAACCCCACCATCCAGGTGGGCGGTGTTGATACGTCCGCGCGCAAGACCCTGGACTTTGCCCTCCATCTGGCAGAGACCATGTTCCGCTACGGAGCAGGCGCCCTGGAGGTGGAAACCAGCATCATCGCCGTAACCGCCGCCTTGGGCCTGAAGAACATCGAGGTGGACATCACCAACCAGTCCGTGGGCATCAACTACGCTCCCAAGGACCAGACGCCTATCGCCCTGCTCCGCGTGGTGCGCTCGTGGACCAACAACTACGCGGGCCTGGCCAAAGTGCACCAGCTGGTCACGGACATCGTGGCCGGGGGCGTGGGCCGCGACGAAGCGATCCGCCGGCTCAACGAGGCAATCACCAGCCCCAAGCCATATCCCCGCTGGATGGTCACGGTGGCGTTCGGCATCTTCGCCGCCGTGTTTGTCGGTGTGCTGGGCGGCGGTCCCGTGTCCTCGGCAGTTGCGTTCGTGGCCAATATCGGGGTCAGCCTGCTGGCCCGGCAGCTGGGGCGCTGGCGGGTTCCGGACTTCTTCACCACCGCCAGCTGCTCCTTCGTGGTCACCATGCTGGCGCTGCTGCTCTGGCAGTTCGGTCTCACCGCGTCGCCGTCCATCGTGGTGGTGGGCGGCATCCTGCTCCTGCTGCCCACCGGTCGGCTGGTCTCCTCCGTACAGGACGCCATCAACGGCTTCCCGGTCACTGCCGCGGGCCGGTTCCTGTCCACCCTGCTGACCTTCGGTGCGATTGTGGCCGGCATTGCCGTGGCCTTCGTGGTGGGGGAGTTGACCGGGTTGCAGCGGATCGACGTCACGCAGACCTTCCCGCCCGCCTACGATCTGTGGGTCCTCATCCTGTTCGTGGCCGCCGCGGTGATGGCCATCGGCATCACCGAGCAAACCACCTGGCAGCTCCTGCTGCCAACCGCAGGGGTGGGTGTGGCAGGCTACCTGGTGCTGTTGGGCGGCGGACTGCTGGGAATCGGCGACCGTTTCGCGCCCGCACTGGCGGCTGTTGTCATCGGCCTGCTGGCCCGGGTGGTGGCTTTGCGGATGGGCGCGCCGCAGCTTGTGGTCGCAGTGCCGGCGGCGCTGATCCTGCTGCCCGGCCTCACCATTTTCAGGTCCATGTATGTGCTCACCGTGGAGGAATCGGAAATCCTGAATGGGGCAGGCGGCATGCTCAGCGCCGGCGCCATTGTGCTGGGAACCGCCGGCGGAATCGTCCTGGGCGACGTACTGGCCCGGCCGTTGACCCGCAGCCTGGCCAGCAACGAGCGGCGCCGCGCCAGGCGACGTTAGCGGCCCAACTAGATTTGGCCCACCGGGAGTTTCTTCTCGGCCTGGAACACGTCCTCCACCCGGCCCTGGGCCCAGTACCCGGACAACGACACCTGCCGGCGCTCCAGGCCGCGCTGTTTGAACAAGACCTCCCGCAGGGACTTCATGTAGCCCCGTTCGCCGTGTGCAAAGACGTCCACGGTGCCGCCGGGCCATTCCGCGCCGGCCACGGCATCGACCAGCAACGTACTGGAGCCTGCGGGGACGTCGCCGCGGACCAACCAGCGGACATCCAGCCCGGCCGGAGCGTTCAGGGGCTGGACGTCGGCCTCTGACTCGACTTCCAGGAAGGCCAGCCCCACCGCGCCGGCAGGAAGCGCTTCGATGCACGCGGCGATGGCGGGCAGGGCCGCTTCATCGCCGGCAAAGAGGTACCAGTCCGCATCCGGGTTGGGGTTGTACGCTCCGCCGGGGCCAGTGAACGTGAGCACCTCACCTGGCTGCGCGTTGGCCGCCCACGGACCAGCCAGGCCTTCGTCGCCATGGACCACGAAGTCGATGGCCAGCTCCCGGGCTTCCTGATCCACCCAGCGCAGGGTATAGGTACGCGTGAACGGCCACTGCTCCCGCGGCATGGTTTCCCGGACTTCCCACAAATCCAAGGGCGACGGGTACTCAACCCCCGGCTGGGGGAAGACGATCTTCACGTACCGGTCCACGAAACCATTGTTGACGAAGTCGTCGAAGCCGTCTCCACCCGCCACGATCCGGACCATGTGCGGGCTCAGTTGCTCCTTGCGCAGCACGGTCAGGTTGACCTGTGGGCGGCTCTTCTTGGTTGCGCTGGTGGCGGCAGGGACAGTGCTCATAAGGCAAGCCTAAGCTAGGCCGACGGCGGGAGGTCCCAGGTTACGTCCCGCGCACCTTGTTCCCGGAGCAGTTGGTTCACGCGGCTGAACGGCTTGGAGCCAAAGAAGCCGCGGGAGGCGGACAGCGGGCTGGGATGGGGACTGCACACGGCCGGTGCGCCGGCCAGGAGCGGCCGGACGTTCTCCGCCTCCTTGCCCCACAGCACGGCCACCAGGGGCAGCCTGGAGCCGTCCGCGGTGCGGCGGCCGGCCACTGCGGTGACTGCCGCCGTCGTAATGTCTTCCCAGCCCTTGCCCCGGTGGGAGCCTGCGGACCCTGCCCTGACCGTGAGTACCCGGTTCAGGAGCAGGACGCCCTGTTCTGTCCAGGCTGACAGGTCGCCGTGGACGCGCGGCGGAATGCCGAGGTCCGATTCGAGTTCCCGGTAGATGTTCACCAGGCTGCGGGGGAGCGGCCGCGTGCGCGCGTCCACGGAAAAGGAGAGCCCGACGGCGTGCCCCGGGGTGGGGTACGGGTCCTGCCCCACGATGAGGACTTTCACATCGGCGAGCGGCTGGCGGAACGCGCGCAGGACGTTCGACGGCGGCGGCAGGATTTGGTGCCCGGCCGCTTCTTCGCCGGCCAGGAAAGCCAGCACCGACCGCAGCCTGCCGTCCACGCCCTGCAGCGCCGACGCCCAGTCCGGAGCCATGAGTTCCGCCAAGGGCAGCTGGGCCAGGTCGCTGAAGCGGGTGGTGTCCGCCGGGTCCTGCGGCAGGTCGAACAACGCCTCCGATTCAAACATCGTTCCATTCTTGCAGGAGGCGACTTCCGGCCGGGCAGGCGTGTCGACGGCCGGCTCGAATGACACTCCTGTTATTCGGCCGGTAGCATGGGGGTAAGACATTTACCGTAACCAGCGAAGGAGTGTGCCGTGGCGGAACCGGCCCGGGAACACCTGCCCGAGCAGGACCAACGGAAGCCCCTGCTGGTGGATTTCACGCTCCGTGATTCCCCGCTCACCGAGCGGGAACAGCAGATGCTGGCACTGGAACGGCAGTGGTGGAAGTACGCCGGGGCGAAGGAACAGGCCATCCGGGAGCTGTTCGACCTCTCGGCAACCCACTACTACCAGCTCCTCAACGCATTGATCGATCGCGAGGATGCCCTGGCCCACGATCCCATGCTGGTCAAGAGATTGCGTAGACTACGTACGACGCGCCACCGTGCACGCACCGCCCGCCGCCTGGGATCCGACGCTTAACACGACCCGGGCCGGGACCCTGGCAGCAATCAACAAGGATGTCCTTCCACCATGACCAAATACGCCCGCGATGAATTCGACAAGGTCCCCGAGGCCGCGTCGCGACAAGGTGTCCACCGGACGGCCTCGGCGCCGTCCCGGGTGCGGCTGTGGCCCATCCTCGCCGTGGGCGTGGCGGCACTGGCCATCGGCCTGGTGTCCTTCCTGATCCTTCCCAAGCTCGGCTTCAACGCCACGGCCACCGAGGCATCTGCCAGCGTGGAATCCACCGCATTGGCCGGGACCGGATCCACCAGTTCCGCCACGCAGGAAGCCGCGCCTTCCGCCAGCCCGGAACCGTCGGCCACCGCCGAAACGTCCCGCAGCAGCAATCCCGAGCCCGCAGCTTCCCCCAGCCAGCAGGCCGTCGTCGACCGCACGCAGGCAGTGGCCGTCTACAACGCGGCGGGTACCGCGGGACTGGCCAGCCGGGTGGGCGGGATAGTCCAGGCTGACGGCTGGCGGCTCGGACCGGTAGGCAACTGGTCAGGCGCATCGCAGAAATCGTCCGTGATCTATTACGCCGGTCCCCAGCAGTTGGCCAGCGCCCAGGAGCTCGCGGCACTGCTGAACATCCCCACCGTCGCCAGCAGCACCGAGTTCCAGGTGCCGCTCGTGGTGGTACTGGGCCCGGGATACCGGTAACCGGGCGGACTCAGTTACGCCTGCATAACGTTCGCCGCTCCGGGCCTGCCGCTGCCTTCGACGCGTGGCGGCCGTTGGCTAGAGTGAGTCCAGGCCACGGCCCGCCGGGCAGCACGCACAGCACCGGCCCATCCGGCCGCAACGGAAAAGAGTTGGTCACCATGGCACTGGGAACCGTCAAATGGTTCAACGCTGAAAAAGGCTACGGTTTCATCACTGTTGACGGCTCCAGTGATGACATCTTTGTCCATTGGTCTGCGATCCAGGGCGAAGGCTACCGGGCACTTGAGGAAGGCCAGCGGGTGCAGCTGGAGATCGGCGAAGGCGAAAAGGGCCCGCAGGCAGAAAACGTCCGGCCTGCGCAGTGACGCCGATCAACCGTCCTGCCGTCCGCGCCGCCCTGGCCGTCTCCCTGGCAGCCGTACTCGGCACCACAGCATGTTCCGGGACGGGCGGAAACGCCCGGCTGGAATCCGCCGAGGCATCCGGCGACGGCATCCTCCGGGTGGGTCTCATACTGGACAACACCGGTGACAGTGCTTTCCTCAATGCGCCCCAGCTCGCCGCCGCCAAGCTGGCCGTCCAGGACATCAACGCTGCAGGCGGCCACAAGGGCCGGCCCGTCGAACTGCTGCCTGTACATCCGGATCAGGAAACAGCCGGGCAGGCAAATGCCCTGTTAACCGCCAAGGCGGACGTGGTCATCGGACCCACCGACTCCAGCCACGCGGCGGCCGCCGTCGACATTCTCTCCCACGCACGGACGCCACTGATCTCACCGGCCAACACTGCCGCCGGCCTGACCGGAATGGCCAGCGGCGGCTACTACTTCCGCACCGCGGCCGCCGACGTCGCCCAGGGGCCGGTCCTGGCCAAACTTGCCAAGGACGCCGGCGCCGCCAGCATCAGCGTGCTGTACCAGGAAAGTTCCTACGGCAAGGACCTGCAGGCCGCCGTCACGGAAGCGGCCAAACAGTCCGGACTCACCGTCCTTCCCGGGGCCGGCTTCAGAACGGGGGGCGCCGGCACTGCCGCAAGCTCCGTCGCCAAAGCCAAGCCGGACGCCGTCGTCCTGATAGCCCGCGAGGGCGTCCAGAGCGCGTTGGCCGAGCTGAACAAGGCCGGCCTCAGCGGTTCGCGCATCATCATGAGCGACGGCGCCTTCGCCCGCTACGGGTCCGGGCTGGGTTCCAAGGCCCTGGACGGCGCCCGCGCCGTCGTCCCCGGGCAGTTGCCGTCCGCCGCTTTCCAGGCAAAACTCCTGGCGGTGGACCCTTCCCTGAAGGATGTCTCCTACGCTGCCGAAACCTATGACGCCGTCACACTGGCGGCGCTGGCAGCGGCCCGCGCCCAGGATGACGCCGGCCGCTCGATCGCCGCCAACCTGATCCCGGTATCCGGCGGGACGGCGGCACCCGGCTCCGGATCGGCCGCCGCGCCGTGCCTGACCTACAAGGCGTGCCTGGGCGGCCTGGCTGCCGGCCCCGACATCAATTACGACGGCGAGTCGGGCCCCATTGCCTTCGACGCCAACGGGGACATCACCACGGCTGACTTCTCCGTGTTCACCTACGGAGCTGACAACAACCCCACTCCCAGCGGGCGGGAGACCGCCGGACATTCGGGCTGATCGCCCTGGGCGAAGCCACCCCCGCCAGCTGCCCGTCCGGCGACTTTTCGCTTGCACTCTCACCGGGGGAGTGCTAATTATTGAGTTAGCACTCTGACGTACCGACTGCTAAGCAACGCCCGGTTCCGGCCGGCGGCGCAGAGCATCGGTCGAGGAGCGAAAGAAACACCTCACTTCAGTGAGATCCCCAGCCGGAGGCATACAGAGGCCGCTGTCGAAGGATCGTCCGTCGCGGGCACTGCAGCGAAGGTTCATTCTTAACGACTGTCCCGAAAGGACTACTGCCGTTATGGCCAAGATCATTGCATTTGATGAAGAGGCACGCCGCGGCCTTGAGCGTGGCCTGAACACCCTCGCCGACGCCGTTAAGGTCACCCTCGGCCCGCGTGGACGCAACGTCGTCCTCGAAAAGAAGTGGGGCGCCCCCACGATCACCAACGATGGTGTTTCCATCGCCAAGGAGATCGAGCTGGACGATCCCTACGAGAAGATCGGCGCCGAGCTGGTCAAGGAAGTTGCCAAGAAGACTGACGACGTCGCCGGCGACGGTACCACCACCGCAACCGTGCTGGCCCAGGCGCTGGTCAAGGAAGGCCTGCGCAACGTTGCCGCCGGCGCCGACCCGCTGTCCCTCAAGCGCGGCATCGAGAAGGCCGTCGAGGCCGTCACCCGCGAACTCCTGGCTTCCGCCAAGGAAATCGAAACCAAGGAAGAGATTGCGGCCACGGCCTCCATCTCCGCCGGTGACGACGAAATTGGTGCCCTCATCGCCGAAGCCCTGGACAAGGTTGGCAAGGAAGGCGTCATCACGGTCGAGGAGTCCAACACCTTCGGCCTGGAGCTTGAGCTCACCGAAGGCATGCGCTTCGACAAGGGCTACATCTCCGCCTACTTCGTCACGGACGCCGAGCGCCAGGAAACGGTCCTTGAAGACCCGTACATCCTGATCGTCAACTCGAAGATCTCCAACGTCAAGGAACTGGTTGCTGTCCTCGAAAAGGTCATGCAGTCCAACAAGCCGCTGCTGATCATCGCCGAAGACATCGAGGGCGAGGCCCTGGCCACCCTGATCGTCAACAAGATCCGCGGCACCTTCAAGTCCGTTGCCGTCAAGGCTCCGGGCTTCGGTGACCGCCGCAAGGCACAGTTGGCAGACATCGCCGTCCTCACAGGCGGCCAGGTCATCTCCGAGGAAGTCGGCCTCAAGCTCGAGACCGCAGGCCTCGAACTGCTGGGCCAGGCCCGCAAGGTTGTTGTCACCAAGGACGAGACCACCATCGTCGAAGGTGCCGGCGACGCCGACCAGATCGCCGGCCGCGTATCCCAGATCCGCGCCGAGATCGAGAACTCGGACTCCGACTACGACCGCGAGAAGCTGCAGGAACGCCTGGCCAAGCTGGCCGGCGGCGTTGCAGTCATCAAGGCCGGTGCCGCCACCGAGGTTGAGCTCAAGGAACGCAAGCACCGCATCGAGGACGCCGTCCGCAACGCCAAGGCTGCGGTTGAAGAAGGCATCGTCGCCGGTGGCGGCGTAGCCCTGATCCAGGCCGGTGCCAAAGCATTCGCCAACCTGCAGCTGTCCGGCGACGAAGCAACGGGCGCCAACATCGTCCGCGTTGCCATCGACGCTCCGCTGAAGCAGATCGCCTTCAACGCCGGCCTCGAGCCCGGCGTGGTTGTCGACAAGGTCCGCGGCCTGCCCGCAGGCCACGGCCTGAACGCAGCCACCGGCGAGTACGTCGACCTGCTGGCTGCCGGCGTCAACGACCCGGTCAAGGTGACCCGCTCTGCCCTGCAGAACGCGGCCTCCATCGCCGGCCTGTTCCTCACCACCGAAGCAGTTGTGGCAGACAAGCCCGAGAAGTCTTCTGCCCCTGCCGGTGGAGACGACATGGGCGGCATGGGTGGCATGGGCGGCTTCTAAGCCCCTCTGCCGGGACCTGTCCCGCTGACGTGAAATGCGGCCCCTTCCTTCGCGAGGGGGCCGCATTTTTTTGTCCGGGGGTTACTTCCTGGCGGAAGCCAGCATCCCTTCGACTTCCTTCTTGAAGGCGTCGGCGGCAGCCTGCGGTGTCAGGCGGTCGTACAGCACCTCGTCCGTGTAGCGCTTGATGACGTTCTGGACGCTTCCCGCACCCACCGGTGGAACCGGCGGCGCGCCCTTGATGTCCGGCGCTATGTCCTTGAGGAAGCCCACCACCGTGGTGTCCGCAGGCTTCAGCGCGGGAGTGATGGCGGAGACGATCCCGGCGTTGGTGGGCACGCCCCGGTCCGTCATCAGGATGCCGCCCGCCTCCGGGCTGTTGGTGAGGTAGTCGATGAATTCGGCGGCCTGTTGCGGGTGCTTGGAGCGGGACGAAGCGGACCAGAACATCGTGGGCTTGTAGTACATGCCGTTACCGGCTGATGCGCCGCTGATGCTGGGGGCCCGCAGCATCTTGATGTTGCTGCCCGTGGTGGACTCCAGCGAACCGAGCTGGTTGGTCCACCACCAGGCCATGGCCACCCGGTTGGTACCGAACAGGCTTTCCTCCAACCCTGCCCCCGCGTCCTCGGTGGCAACTGTGGCAGGCGGGCTGGCCTTTGAATCGCGTTGGTCTTTAAGCCGTTCCCAGAAGGAAGCGGCGGTCGCGGTCCCGAACCCGAGCGCGCCGTCACCCGTGTACAGGTCTTCTCCGTGCTGGCGCAGCCAGATAATCAGGTCCGCTTCGTTGCTGCCGTAGGCGGCGCCGTAACTCTTCCCGTCGCCCGCGGCGCTGATCTTCGCCGCGGTGTCGGCGAAATCCTTCCAGGTCCACGTCTTGTCGTCCGGAACCGGTACGCCTGCTGCCTCGAACACCTTGGTGTTGGCCATGATGACGTAGGCATTCTGGCCGGTGCTGAGACCGTATTGGGCACCGTCGTACTGGCCGGAGGCCAGGGCCTCCTTGTCCAGCTTCGAGGTGTCGATGCCGCTTTGTTTGGACAGGTCCATGAGGGCGCCGCGGCCGCCATACTCGGCGATGTACTTCTGGTCCATCTGGATGACGTCCGGCGCATCATTGGCAGCTGTCTTCGTTGCCAGTTTGTCCCAATAGCTGGCCCATTCGCCCGGCTCGGCCTTGATTTTGATATTCGGGTGCGACGCTTCAAAGGCGGCAATGACCTTCTGGGTCTGTGCGTTCAGGTACTCGTTGCCCCACCACGCGAACCGCAGGGTCACCGGGCCGTTGTCTCCCGAGCCGCCGGGGGTGCCGCAGCCCGTGGCCAGCAGGGAGAAGGCCAACGCAGCAGCACCGAGCTGGAAACTGCGCCGGCTTAAGACTGGACTCGTCATTGATGTTCCTTCCGAATTGGGAACCGCTGGGTCGCTCCCACTTCATTGCGGGAACCTGAACCAGTGGGAAAGCGTTTTCTCACGTTGATTCTGCGATAGTTTCGCGACTGGAAGGCGGGAGTCAAGAGTTTCGGTAAACGTTTTCCGAGATGCTGTTCCTAACCCGGGGACCACCTCGTCCGCTGTGGGGCGCAACGAACGGTGGACAGCTGCACGTGCCGTGCCGCGGGGGCGGCAGCCATTGTCGTTGGCTTCTGGCAGGATGGACCGGTGACGATTACTGCAGCGGCTGACGGTTCGGCCTTGGGAAACCCGGGTCCGGCGGGCTGGGCCTGGTACGTGGATGACAATTGTTGGCGGGCTGGCGGCTGGCCTCACGGGACCAATAACCAGGGGGAGCTGATGGCTGTCCTGGACCTCCTGCGGGCCACCGCGCATCTTCCGGAGGAAGACTTGCGCATCCTCTGCGACAGCCAATACGTCATCAATTCAATTACCAAATGGATGCCCGGATGGAAGCGAAAGGGATGGCGCAAAGCCGATGGGAAGCCCGTCCTGAACGTTGAACTGCTGAAGGAACTGGACCGCGAACTGGCAGGCCGGACGTATACCTTCGAATGGGTCAAGGGCCATGCCGGCCACAGCCTGAACGAGGCCGCCGATGAACGCGCCCGGGCCGCGGCAACGGCCTACCAGCAAGGCGTGGCCGCACGGTCGGGGCCAGGGTTCCCGGGGGCCCACCACCCGGGCGCGTCCGGGCGGAGCTTTGAGGCGCAGCAGCAGTCCGGCGCCGGCCTCCAGGCCGCCACCCTCGACATCCCCGCCCCGGACCGTTCATCTGCAGCCGCCGGCCGTTCAGCTGCAGATTCCGCCCGTTCGGAGACGCGCCCGGCAGCGGCCGGTCCAAGAGTCCCGGCAGCGGGAGCCGGCAAGCCGAAGGTGATGCCCGAACCGGTATCGGCCTATGACGAACTTGACCTGTTCAGTGAACTGGATACCGAAGCCCAGGAGGTTGCCGAGGCAGCGCAGCAGGCCGGGGCGGTCGCGCCCGAAGCCCTGGTGGAGCAACTCGAACGCGAACTGCTGGGCCCCCTGGTACGCGGCGACATTGGCCGGACCGCCGTCCTCCTCCACCCGGACTTCATGGAAATCGGCAGCTCGGGACGGATGTGGACCCGGGACGCCATGATGATGGCCCTCGAAGAGGATCCCGGTGAGCGGACCGACATCGAGGTTCTGGGCGCTGAACGCATCGGCGCCAACGCCGTCCTGCTGACATACCGGAACTTCGCCCGTTCCGGTACCACGCTGCGAAGCTCGTTATGGGTCCTTGACGGCGAACGGTGGCGGCTGCGGTTCCATCAAGGAACCCCCGAAGCCTGACCTGTCAGCTGAACCGCTGCGCGTTGCCCTGTTCTGCCTGCGCATACGTGGCCGCTGCGGAGGCCAGGGCCGTGTTGATGGAGGCCAGCGACGCCTCCACCCGGCCCTGGGTGATGGTCCATTCGGTGACGAGCGCCTGGAAGTTGGTGGCTGCGGAGCCGCGCCACGAACCCTGCAGCTCATCGAGGCCGCGCTTCATGGCCTGCACGTCGGAACTGATCCTGTCCACGGTGGCCTGCACGTTGGCGGATTTCAGCTGCAGTAGCTCGGTGTCGACGGAAATGATGCTCATGGCTATGCCTTTCGGTACGGCGGAGACGCCTCCGGCCCGGCGGTTCCGGGCTGCTGACACGAGCCTAGGAAGCCGCTCACGGTAGAGCCATGGCCTGAGGCCTATATGTGGATAACCGATCCGCCGCTGCCCGCGGCACGCTGGCCGGCACCGTCGTCCGCCGCTTCCTCTCCATCCGCCGTGTCAGTTGCGGGGCCTTCGTCGCGGTGCGGCAGGCTGACCACCAGCGTGGCCCCGCCGCCGTCGGTCTTCTCCACCCGCACCGAACCGCCGTGCGAACCAACGATGGCCGCCACGATGGCCAGGCCCAGGCCGCTGCCGCCCGTCTCCCGGGTCCGGGAGGTATCGGCACGGTAGAAGCGTTCGAAGACCTTGCCTGCGTCCTCTTCCGAAATGCCCGGGCCGTGGTCCCGTACCTCGATGATGGAGCGCGCCTCACCGTCCGTGCTGCGGACTCCCACCGCCAGTTCGATGGGGCTGCCCTCCGGGGTGTACCGCAACGCATTGCCCACGAGGTTGCCCACCACCTGGCGCAGCTTGGCCTCGTCGCCGAGAACCGGGGCAGGCCTGGCCGGGCCGCCGTCGAGGCCTGCCAGCGAGATGCTCCTGGAACGGTCGCTGGCTTGGGTGTCCACCATGGCGTCGTGGGCGATCAGCTGCAGGTCCACGGGCTTTTGCTGCAGCGGACGCTGCTCGTCCAGCCGGGCCAGCAGGAGCAGGTCCTCAACCATGGAACCCATGCGTTTGGCTTCGCTTTCGATCCGGCCCATGGCGGTGGCCACGTCCTCGTCCGTGGACAGGGCGCCGTGGCGGTAAAGCTCGGAGAAGCCGCGGATGGTCACCAGGGGTGTGCGCAGTTCGTGGGAGGCATCGGCGGCGAAGCGACGCATCCTGGCCTCCGACGCGGTCCGGGCCGCAAAGGCCGTCTCAATGTGTGCCAGCATGGCATTGAGCGAGCTGCTCAGCCGGCCCAGCTCGGTGGCCGGGTTCTCCACCTCAACACGCCGGGAGAGGTCCCCGGCGGCGATGGCGGCTGCCGTCTTCTCCACCCTGGCAAGCGGCCGGAAGGATCGGGACACTGTCCAGCTCGCGATGAGGGAGGCCAGCAGCAGCGTTAACAGGCCCACCCCGGTGACCACCAGGGTGGCGTGCTTGAGGACGTCGTCGACGCTCGCCAGGGGAAGGCCGATAACCACCACGGCAGTCGTTTGGCCGTTTTGGACGGTCACCGCCACCACCCGCCAGCTTTCGCCGTCCGTGCCGCGGACCTGGAACGGGGCAAGGTCCCGGGCCTGGGCCTGGTCCACGGTGATGGCACTGATGTCCGGGTGGTCGTCGGGGTCGCCGCCGAACGTGTACGGCTGCTCGCCCGGGGCGAACAGCATCAGCGAATAGTCGGTGGGAATGGGACTGGGCGCCTGCAACTGGGTGAACGAGCGCTGTTTCCGGGCAGAGTCGACGGCGGCGTTCAGTTTGTCGTCCACCTGCCCCTGGAGGTAGCTGTGCAGCAAGGTGAGGGTGACAGCTCCGGTCACCGTCAGGGCCACAATCAGCAGGGCCATGATCATGGCCACCAGCTGCGACCTGAGTGAGGCCGACTTCCACCGCTTCAGCAAGGTCAGCGCTTTTCAGCCGTCCGCAGCACGTAACCCACCCCGCGCTTGGTCTGGATCAGTGCCGGGGCTTCGGGATCGATGTCCACCTTCCGCCGGAGGTAGGAAATGTAGGACTCCACGATGGACGCATCGCCGTTGAAGTTGTACTCCCACACGTGGTCCAGGATCTGGGACTTGGACAGGACCCGGTTGGGATTGAGCATGAGGTAGCGCAGCAGCTTGAACTCGGTGGGGGACAGTTCAATGACGGTGCCGCCGCGCCGCACCTCGTGGGCGTCGTCGTCGAGCTCGAGGTCGTCAACACGGATGATCGCGTCGTCATCCAGCAGGGGCTGGGTCCGCCGCAGCACCGCCCGGATCCGGGCCACTACCTCGTCCAGGCTGAACGGCTTGGTGACGTAGTCGTCGCCGCCGACGGTCAGGCCGGTGACTTTGTCTTCGGTGTCGTCCTTCGCTGTCAGGAAAAGGACCGGGAAGTGCTTTCCGGCAGCGCGCAGGCGGCGGGTAACGGTGAACCCGTCCATATCAGGGAGCATGACATCCAATACGGCCAGGTCAGGCGCCTGGGTTTCCGCCGCAGCCAGGGCATCGCGTCCGTTGGCGGCGGAGACAACTTCAAAGCCTGCGAACCGGAGGGACGTGGAGAGAAGCTCGCGGATGTTGGGCTCATCATCGACGACGAGCAGCCTGGCTTCTGGACCGTTCTTGTTCATGCTCCCATCATGCTCCCAGTGTCTGGGAGTTGTCTGGATATTCGTTGTGAGCATGGTGGTGGTGAGCTCGCGTTCACCAGCCCATAGTTCCCGGTTCGCCTTTGAAGGGCCCGACTATCCGCTTGGTAATCCAGCCGCCGTAGAAGCGGCCGGGCTGGGGAAGCACGCGTTCGCCGTCCACTTCGCAGTAATCCATCCTGCCGGCGTAGACAGCTACCCAGCCGGCGAGCGCCTCGAACCCGGAGGACGGCTCAGGGTAGGACCATGCGGCCCCGTCGGCTTCCTGCCCGCCACCGCGGACGGTCAGGTATTCGGCCGAGCCTTTGAACTCACAAAAACTGCTGCCCGCGGCGGGCTCCAGAGCCCCCGGCACAAACGCCGCCCGCGGCAGGTAGTAGACCGGCGGGTGGCTGGTCTCCAGGACGCGAAGCGAATCCGTGGCGTCAACGATCAGCTCACCGCCCAGGACGATCCGTATCCGTTCGGTACTGGGTTCGAGCCGGGGCGGGCGGGGGTAGTCCCAGACCGATTCCTGGCCAGGGCCAGGTGTGACGGGAATGATGCGCGTGCTCATGCATCCAGTGTGCCCCCGATCCGGGCCCTGCGGCACCGACTGCCAACGGTACGGCGGCGAGACCACCGGGACTAACCGGCAGCCTCAACGTCCTTGGCGTCCATGATCCGGTAGGCGTACCCCTGCTCGGCCAGGAACCGCTGGCGCTTGGCCGCGAACTCCTGGTCCAGGGTGTCCCGGGCCACCAGCGAGTAGAACCGGGCCGCCCGGCCGTCCTTTTTGGGCCGCAGCAGACGCCCCAGCCGCTGCGCCTCCTCTTGCCGGGACCCGAAGGACCCCGAGACCTGGATGGCCACCGAGGCTTCGGGCAGGTCGATGGAGAAGTTGGCCACCTTGGATACCACCAGGGTTTGCAGCTCACCGGCGCGGAACGCATCAAAGAGCTTCTGGCGCACCTTGACGGAGGTGTCGCCCTTGATCACCGGTGCCTGAAGGCGCTCGCCGAGTTCGTCCAGCTGGTCGATGTACTGGCCGATCACCAGCAGCTGCTCACCGGCGTGGCGTGCCACCAGCTGCTCCACCACCTGCGTCTTTGACTCGGAGGTTGCGCACAGCCGGTACTTGTCGGCGTCATCGGCCATTGCATACGCAACCCGTTCGTCCTGCGGCAGGTCAACGCGCACCTCGACGCAGTCCGCCGGTGCGATGTAACCCTGGGCCTCAATGTCCTTCCACGGCGCGTCATAGCGTTTGGGCCCGATCAGGCTGAATACCTCGCCCTCGCGCCCGTCTTCACGGACCAGGGTGGCCGTCAGCCCAAGGCGGCGGCGCGCCTGGAGGTCTGCAGTCATCCTGAAGATCGGTGCCGGCAGGAGGTGGACCTCGTCGTAGATGATGAGCCCCCAGTCGTGGCCGTCCACCAGTTCCAGGTGCGGGTAGATGCCGCCGCGTTTGGTGGTGAGCACCTGGTAGGTGGCAATGGTTACGGGACGGACTTCCTTCATGGCGCCCGAGTACTCGCCCACCTCCTCTTCCGTGAGGGAGGTGCGCCTGATGAGTTCGTCCTTCCATTGCCTGGCGGCAACGGTGTTGGTGACCAGGATGAGCGTGGTGGTGGAGCCCGTGGCCATGGCCGCGGCCCCCACCAGCGTCTTGCCGGCACCGCAGGGCAGCACCACCACCCCGCTGCCACCTGCCCAGAAGTTTTCGCTGGCCAGGCGCTGGTAGGGGCGCAGCTGCCAGCCATCCTCGTTGAGCGATATCAGGTGCGGGGTGCCGTCCACGTAGCCGGCCAGGTCCTCCGCCGGCCAGCCGATCTTCAGCAGGAGCTGCTTGAGCTGGCCGCGCTGGGACGCGTGCACCACCACGGTTTCGCCGTCGATCCGCGGACCCAGCAGCGGGGCGATCTTCTTGGCCCTGATGACTTCCTCAAGCACGGGGTAGTCGTCCGTCCGCATCACCAGCCCGTGGCGCGGGTCCTTTTCCAGCCGCAGCCGGCCGTACCGGGACATGGTTTCCTCGACGTCGATCAGCAGCGAATGCGGAACCGGAAAACGCGAGTATTTCAGCAGGGCGTCCAGTACCTTTTCCGCGTCCAGCCCGGCGGCGCGTGCGTTCCACAGGCCCAGCGGGGTCAGCCGGTAGCTGTGCATGTGCTCTGGAGCCCGTTCCAGCTCGGCGAAGGGCGCGATGGCATGGCGCGCTTCGGTGGCCAGCTCGTGGTCCACCTCGAGGAGGATGGTTTTGTCGCTTTGGACGATCAGGGGTCCGTCGGTCACGCTGGGCAATCCTTTACTGCCGCAGTTCCTCGGCGGCTTCGATATCGATGATGCGGTGGACGGACAGGACCCGTTCGGTTTCCTTGGCGGGATCGAACACGCGGACCCGGCCCCCGCTGACAGATAGCGGAACAACCACTTCCATGCTGGCATTCCCCAGGCTGTCCACCACGTTCATGTGGATCCGCTGCTTCAGCCGGATGGCCCGCTGCAGCGCTTCCAGTCCCAGCTGCGTGGCGGCTTCGCTGCCCGCGGCCGGCCCCGGGGAGTGTCCGACGCCGTCACGCGCCTGCCGCAGGAGGTGCAGCTGGGCATCCACTTCCTCAGCCGCGGGCGCCAGCCGTGGGGCGGTGTAGACGGGGCGGAGGCTCTCCTGCGGAGAGCCGGCGCGACGAAGGTGGGCGGCGGGTTCGGCGCCGTCCACCGATGGCGAGAGGCCCAGGCTGCGGAGTGCGGCGGCAACGTCGCGCTGCGGGGCGGACGACGCCACGACCGTGGGGGCAAGCCTGACCAGCCCAAGCTGGGCCGCCTTCGGCCCGGCCAGGAGTTCGGCGAGCATCGCCTCATCGTCGCTTTGGATGAAGCTTGCGGCCTGCCCCACCCGCAGCCTGCCGTGCCGGGAGGCGGTGTCCTCCACCAGGTATTCCAGCGGTTGCGGCACTGCAGTTGCCGAGTGCTCACGCAGGAAGCGCAGCAGGGCGGGGGCGTCGTAGCCGTCGTCGAGCGCCCGCTTGATGGACTCCGCGGAGAACCGGTAGATGGTGGCCGGCCCTTGCCCTTCGGCGTCGGCCATGACCAGCAGCTTTTCCGTGAGCGCGGGGGCCAGGTAGCCCGGCGCGACGGCGGTAAGGTCCGCCTGCAGCAGCACGTGGTTCAAGGCTGCCGGCAAGTGCTCGCCCAGGATGGCAAGGGCGGCGTCGGGGTTCTCTTCGGCGAACGCGCTTCCCAGCTGGCTCAACGCGCCCGAGCCCACCAGGCCCAGCAGCTCGGCCTCAGCCAGGACGCCGCGGATCAGGGAACTGAACCGCCTGGCCATCCGCGGCTGCGACCACTCCGCCCGCTGGAGTACCGCGGCGGCATCGAGCACCGGAGCAGCGCCGTCCGGAGCGGATGCTTCGCAGGTGAGTTCATGCAGGATTTCCAGGATGCGTTTACGGACCACGGGGGCATCTGGCCGCTGCGCCCCCGCCGACAGCGCTGCGATGGTGATGCCGGATGCGGACCGGGTGGCCGGCGTGCCGGGCGATGTACTGACTGGCTGCCCCACCATCGACGGGACGCGCTCGCTGGCAAGCCAGGCGTTGACCAGCCACAGCCATTGTTCCTGCCTCGGCAGGATGAGCCACTCGAGCTGGGGCGGCTGCACCCAGGACGACGAGTCGACGTCGAGGCGGATCAGGCCGGCCAGGCCGCACAGCTCCAGCAGTCGTCCCACCGCGCCTTGGTCGATCCGCAGCTGTTCGGAAAGGCGGCGCATTTCGCGCACCCCCACCCCGCCGCTGCGCAGGGTGGCCAGCGGCTGTTCCCGGACGGCGTGCAGCAGTTCGGAGACAAGCCTGAGGGTTTCCGAAATAGCGCTCAGCGCGGCGTTCCGTCGTAACGCCGCGGTGGTACGGCCGAGCTCCGGGACCGGCGGTGCAAGGGTGAAGTCATCGATGATGGCGCCGCCGCGAAGCGCCAGCCCCACGCTGTGCGGCAACTCGACGTGCGCGGCGTCGAGCGGGACAAGCAGCCCGCGGGCAAGGAGCCAGTCCACCGGGCCGACGTCGGCCGGTTCCGTCAGGACCGATGCCTTCCGTTGCGCCTGGGGGACGGCACCCATGGCCCAGTTCCGGAACCTGGCGAGCAGCGCCGTCGTCCGTTCCGGGGCCGCGGCGAGAATGTCCTGCAGCGCGTCCGGGGATGATGTCCAGTGTTGGAGCGCCAGCGCCGCTTCCATGGGGGTGGTGGCACCGTGGATGGCGAAGCCACTGCGGTGCAGTTCGGCGACCAGCGGCACTGCCCGTTGGGCGAAAGCCGGTTGGAGCCGCACCAGTTCCGTGTAGCTGCGGCCCAGTCCGGCCGGGTAGATTCCCACCACGTCCTTGAGTGCGCCCGCCGGGAGGTAGAAGGATTGCCCGGAAGCTGCGGGCGGGGTGCCGTGCGGCGCTGCGGCCGGGTGCACCAGGGCAAGTTCCTGCAGGGTGCCAAGGATCTGTTGGACGGTGGCCAGGGACGAACCCCGGATCAGTTTTTGCAGGCCCTCCGCGGACGCGCTGTGGCCGGTGTCCGTGTTGGTGCACAGGTGCAGGGTTTCAAGCACCTGCATCTGGGGCCGGTTGAGCCGTTCAAGGGCGCGCTGGACGCTGACGCGCGAGCTTGCCCGGGCCGCAAGTGCCGCGAAGTCCGGAACGGAGGGGGAGATCAAGTCCGGCCGCGCGGCGAAGAGTGCCCGCAACGAGTCGTCGCTGCGTGCCTCCAGGTCCTTGCCGAGCGCTCGAATGAGGGACATCAGTCCAACGTTACCGCGGCTCCCGCCTTCCCGCCCGCCGCCGGGCGGCCACACCATCCAGGACCAGCAGGAGCATCAGGATGAAGGCCACCGGGAGGCCATACAGCGCGGAGTACGTGACCCAGGTGGGAGCGACGGACCCCGAGAAGGCAAGCGCCATGACCGTTCCCACAGCTACCAGGGAAAGCAGGGCAATAACAGCTGCGAGCACCATCAGGGGCCGCCGGAAACGCAAGGGTGTCATGGACGCAACGCTACAGCGGCCTCCGGCGTGCCGCTAAAGCGCTTGCGCCCGGGGCGGAACAGTACCGCCGGAAGCATGATTAGGGCATGCGGCAGGATAACCTTGAAGCATACAGACCAACACGGTTTGCTGGTGCTATGCCTTGAACCCGCACAACAATGCGGACGCGGTGGCATCCGGCCGTGTCTCATGACAGCAGAACGAAGAAGGTTGATTACGTGCCTACCGGCAAGGTCAAGTGGTATGACAAGGACAAAGGCTTTGGGTTCCTCGCGGGCGAGGACGGCCAGGAGGTCTTCCTGCCCAAGTCGTCGTTGCCCGAGGGTGTAACGGAGCTCAAAGCCGGCACCCGCGTGGAGTTTGGCGTGGCGGACGGCCGTAAGGGCGCGCAGGCCCTGGGCCTGCGGGTGCTTGATAAGACCCCGTCCATTGCCAAGGCAAAGCGTCCCAGCGCCAAGGACCTCGCGCCGTTGGTGCAGGACCTGGTGAGCGTCCTGGACAACCTGTCCGGGACCCTGTCCAAAGGCAAGTACCCGGACGGCAACAAGGGCAAGGCAATTGCGGCCGCCCTGCGCAAGGTTGCCGACGAGCTGGACGTTTAAGCGCCGATGAACCCCCAAGCTGAACAACCGGGCGTGGCCCCGCAGGAGCAGGCCGCCAAGGCTGCGCCAAAGCGCAAGGCCGGGGTGCCGGTGTGGCGGACGGGCAAGCCTGACGCGTTCCTGGCTGCCGCCGTTGATACCGCCCGGGCCGCAGTTGAGGGCATCACCACGGCCGCCACCATCGGGCCGCACCTGGGTGCCAAGAGCGAGGGCGACCGGCTGGTCACGCACTTGTTCGAGTCCAGGCTGCCTGGCTACGGTGGCTGGCAATGGTACGCGGTGCTGACCCGCAACTCCCGCTCCAAGGTGGTTACCGTCGATGAGTTGGGCCTGCTGCCGTCCGAGGAATCGATCCTCGCCCCGGAATGGGTGCCGTGGGCCGAACGTGTTCGCCCAGAGGATGAGCAGCAGCAGGAGCCTGAACAAGGGCGGCAGGATGAGCCGTCCGCAGTGGAGCAGGGCCCAGCGGATGAAGAGCCTGCCGACGACGACGCGGAGCCTGGGGACTAGGCAAGGACTTACAGCCAACAAGCAAAAGGCGCCGTCCGGTTAACCCCGGGCGGCGCCTTTCGTTTGTTCTTGGACTACTTGCGCAGCTCGCCCACCACGTAGTCGATGCTGGACAGCAGCGCCGAAACGTCGCTGGGCTCGATGGCCACGAAGGTGGCGATGCGCAGCTGGTTGCGGCCCAGCTTCCGGTAGGGCTCGGTGTCCACGATGCCGTTGGCACGCAGGACCTTGGCCACGGTGGCAGCGTCAACGGACTCGTCGAAGTCGATCGTGGCGATGACGTTGGAGCGTTCCTCCGGGTTGGTGACAAACGGGGTGGCGAACTCCGAAGCGTCAGCCCAGCTGTAGATGCGGCCGGCGGAATCGGCGGTCCGCTTTGATGCGAAGTCCAGGCCGCCGTTGGCGTTCAGCCACTGGACCTGTGCGTCCAGGGTCACCAGCGTGGACAGGGACGGGGTGTTGTACGTCTGGTTCAGCCGCGAGTTGTCGATGGCCGTCTGGAGATCCAGGAAATCGGGGATCCAGCGGCCGCTTGCCTTAATGCTGGCGGCGCGCTCGAGGGCGGCGGGGGAGAACAGGCCAAGCCAGAGGCCGCCGTCGGACGCGAAGTTCTTCTGCGGGGCAAAGTAGTAGACGTCGCTCTCGGCAACGTCCACGTCCAGGCCGCCGGCAGCGGAGGTGGCGTCCACCAGGACCAAGGCGTCCTGGTCCGCGCCCTGCACCCGCTTCACCGGGGCGGCGACGCCCGTGGAGGTCTCATTCTGTGGCCACGCATAGACGTCCACGCCGGCTTCAGCCTGCGCTGCGGGACGGGTGCCCGGCTCGGACTTGATGATCGAGGAAGCTTCCAGGAACGGTGCCTTGTTGGTGGCGGAGGCAAACTTCGAGCCGAACTCGCCGAAGGAGAGGTGCTGGGCCTTCTTCGCCACGAGGCCGAAGCTGGCGACGTCCCAGAAAGCGGTGGAGCCGCCGACGCCGAGGACTACCTCGTAGCCCTCGGGGGCACGGAAGAACTGGCTCAGTCCTTCGCGGACGGAGCCCACCAGGTTCTTGACGGGGGCTTGCCGGTGGGACGTGCCGAGAATGGTCTTGGACGCAGCGGACAGGGCATCTATCTGTTCCGGCCGGACCTTTGAGGGGCCGGCCCCGAACCGCCCGTCCTGGGGCAGGAGGTTGGCGGGAATCGTGATGCTGGTGTCGCTCACAGGTGCTCCATTCGGCGGGGACGAAAGCTGTGGTCCGGGTGGTGGGCGGCCGGGAGCCGGCCATGGCTGCAGTGCAAACCTCCCCCAATTCTGCCTGAAGCGCACGGGGTGGCGGGAGCGGGCTGCGTCAATGTCCAGCCAATGAGACGCCGCACGCGTCCGCGCCTATTCGGACTAAATCAAAATAGGCTAAACTTTCCCCGGACTACGTCGCGGGAAGAGGCGATACGGTGGGACAACGCAAGGTACTGCGCTCGAGGAGCTGAGCTGGATGACGGATCTGATCGACACTACGGAGATGTACCTCAGGACCATCCTGGAGCTTGAGGAAGAAAACATCGTTGCCCTCCGGGCCCGTATCGCCGAACGCCTGCGCCACTCGGGACCCACCGTTTCCCAGACGATCGGCCGGATGGAGCGCGATGGCCTGGTTGTCGTCTCCGGTGACAGGCACCTGGAACTGACCGACACTGGCCGCAAGCGTGCCACCGAGGTCATGCGGAAGCACCGGCTGGCCGAACGCCTGTTGGCCGACGTCATCGGGCTGGACTGGGCCTACGTCCACGATGAAGCCTGCCGCTGGGAACACGTGATGAGCGAACGGGTGGAGCGGCGGATCTACGAGATGCTGGACCATCCCACTGAGTCGCCCTACGGCAACCCCATCCCCGGCCTGGCCGCCTTGGGCGGGCAGCCCGGGCCCGGCTTCGGTGACGGCGCCATCAGCCTGGTGGAAGCAATGAAGGCCTACGGGCCTGCGTCGGGAGTGACCATCAGCCGCCTGGCGGAACCGATCCAGGTTGAACCGGAACTGCTGACCCAACTCGACGAAGGCGGCATCCGGCCCGGCGCGGCAGTGTCACTGGAACGCGTGGGTGACTACATTTCGGTGCGGGTGGCAGGAATCGAGGGGGCGCTGGAGCTTCCGCCCGAGGTTGCCGCGCACGTCTTTGTCGCCGTGAACCAGGCCTGACGCCCGCTTCTTGTACCCCACGCAGGGGTTTCCACACAAAGATAACGGAATTGTTACCCAGGGTCTTAAGCCCCTATAGTGGAAGCCAGCGTTGATACTTAAGCGTTACCTGATCCGGAGCCGAGCTCTGCCAGCGGACCAGGTGTACGAGTCGTTACTGGCAGAGGCGGGGGAACCACAACCGGCAGCGGGGGACTGCCTTGGGGTGAAGTCCGTCAGCAGCAAGCCTCTCCAGTGAAGGATTCTTCCGGGAATACCCCTGCGCAGAAGTTTGCCCATGGCGGACCGGGTCTTTGATCTCTCTGACCCGAATCCGACAGCTAACTTCGCAGGCGATTCCAGAGAGGAACCCTTCTTGACCATGCAGACCTCCCGGGGCCGCCGTCGCGCGGCCGGCCCCCCTGAGGCACCCCGGGTTGTCGAAGTCGCCGCTGCGGAGCGCCCCCGTGACCCGCAGCGGGATGCGCGCCGCCGCAGGGGTCCATTCCGGCAAATCACCGACTTTGCTGCGGCCAGCGGCATCGGCCAGAAGGCTGGCATCGCCCTCGCCGCCACCGGCCTTGTGCTGACCGTGACCATGCCGGCCACAAGCCCGGTCATGGCGACGGACGCAGCCGGCACAGTACCCCAGGCTGCCTCCTCCGTCAGCCCCCAGCCCCAGATTTCCGCCGATGTAGGCGCCCAGATCGACTTCAGCCGCTCGGCCGTCGTGACGCAGGCAGACCCGGACGGAAAGCTGAAGCAGCTGCTGAGCGCCCAGTCGGCCGGGTCGGTGAGCCGGGCCGCCTCCGCCGGAACCCTGGCTGCCCCGCTGGCATCCCTCGTTACCGCTTCACCCTTTGGCTACCGGGTCAGCCCCATTACCGGAGGCACCGGAGACTTCCACCGCGGGCAGGACTTCGTGGCACAATGCGGGACGCCCGTCCTGGCAGCCGCGACAGGAACCGTGACCTTCGCCGGCTGGCACCAGTTCGGCGGGGGAAACCGGGTGGTCATCGACCACGGCAACGGCCTGGAGACCACGTACAACCACCTCTCGTCCTTCAACGTCAAAGTGGGCCAGACGGTCTCCCGCGGCGAAGTCGTGGCGCTGAGCGGGACCACCGGTGCTTCCACCGGCTGTCACCTGCACTTCGAGGTGCAGGTCAACGGCGAAGTGGTCGATCCCATGGGCTGGTTGTAACCGAATGATTGCGCACTCTCAGATCCCAGTGACTCGCCGTGACCTGAATGTGACATTGAAGCAAAACTGCTGTACCGTCTAACTCGCGTCAACTTTTCCGAAGTTGACGCTCTTGAGTGGATTGCCTAACTCTGCCACCGCTCAAGGTCCGTTCGCATTTCATCGTCTGGCAGGGGCGGGGGAACCAATTTTGGCCTTCTGCATTGTGGAAGGCCTTGGGGTTAAGTCAACGAGCTTCCCAGGAAGCAAAGTGGCCGGGTGACTCCCATCCGAATCCGACAGCTCACCTCGCAGGCATTGGGAGAGGCTACCTTCGTGTCTTCACGCCATAATTCCGCGCGCCACCGTGCGCAAACGGTTCGGGTCAACCCCTTGGACGCTGTGTCCAAGGCCGTGAGCGCTAATGCCGGGACCGTGGGCCGCCAGGCTGCCGTCGTGGCAGCGGCTTCGGGCCTCATCCTGAGCATGGGCCTGCCGGCCACCGCAGCGGACACCACCGCTGGTGTCTCCGCCTCCACGGAGTCCGGCTCGGCGCAGACCGCCCTTGCTGTCACCGCAGCCCCCACCGCCACCGTTTCCTTCGAGCGTCCCGTGGTCAAGACCACCGCTGCTCCGAAGGTGGAAACGGTGCGTACCCAGTCCACTGCGTCAGCGGACCGAACCGCCAATGCTGCCGGCCAGGAGGCGTCCACGGCCGGGCAGGCAGTGGAGACCGTTTCTTCCGCTGCCACCTCGGGCCTCGCCGCGATCGCCTACACCGGCATCGGCCACCCCTACGTCTGGGGCGGCACCACCCCCAACGGCTGGGACTGCTCCGGGTTCGTCCAGTGGGTTTACGCCCAGGCCGGGATCAGCATCCCCCGCACGAATGCGTGGAGCATCATGACACCCACGTCCACCCCCCAGGCGGGTGACCTTGTTGTCCAGAACGGCGGCGCGCACGTCGGCATCTACGTCGGCAACGGCATGATGATCAGCGCGCTCAACCCGTCGCAGGGAACCATGCTCCACTCGCCTGCAGCAACCGGTACTTCCACGTACTACCACCTGAACAAGTAGTTCTTGGGCTCCCAGCTCCAAGGGCTATTTCTTTGCCCAAAGCTTTTTCGCTAGAAACCACATCCCCGTTCGGGACGCGCCGGCGTACCCCCAAGATGCCGGCGCATCCAACCCCCTCGGACAGGCCACCGCGGTCCAGAGGAAAACGAAAGAGAGAACTGATGACGACTCGTGCTACCGCACGGCACCGCGCCGAGGTCACCAAAACCAACTCGATCGCAATTATTGCCAAGGCTGTCAGCGACAACGCCGGCGGCGTGGGCCGCCAGGCCGCAGTGATCGCTGCAGCTTCCGGCCTCGTCCTGACCAGCGGCATTGCCGCGAATGCTGCCGACACCAACGTCAAGCGCGACTCAGCTCCGGCATCCGCGATGGAAGTTGAATCCGCCGTCGACGCTCCGATTTCGGCGGCTTCCACCATTGCCATCAGCTTCGAGAAGCCCGCCGTTACCACCACTCCGGCTCCGGCTCCCGAGCCCGAGGTTGCGGTGCAGGAAGCCGCGCCGGCCCCTGTTGCCCAGACCGTCGCCGCTCCGAAGGTCACGGCCAAGGTTGCAACTGCGGCTGCCACGGCTGCTCCCGCCGGCCAGGTTTCCGCCAGTGGAAAGGGTGCTGCCATCCTCTCCGCTGCCTACGCGCAGCTCGGCGTGCACCAGGACTGCACCATGCTGGTGACCAACGCACTGGCTGCGGTCGGCATCCACTTCCACGACTGGCCCGCCGGCTACCTGTCCTTGGGCGACACCGTGCCTGCTTCCCAGGCCCAGCCCGGGGACCTGATCTACTACGCCGACGGCGGCGGAGGAATGGCGCACATCGCTGTCTACGCCGGAAACGGCATGGCGGTCCATGGCGGCTTCAACGGCAATGACACCGTTGTGTTCAGCGCCAACGTTGGCTCCGGACCGGTTTTCATCCGCGTCAGGTAAGCACCGCAGCCCGCCGCCCACCCGCGGCGCCGGAGTATTCCCCAGGAAAGACCCCTGCCACTGCGGCGGGGGTCTTTCCCGTTAAGGCCAGCCATTGCGCTGCATCGCAACTCTCGCCATGGCCGGCGCACAGGCCTCCTCGTGTGCCGATTACCTGATATTGCATTTCTCTGTTTACTCTTGTGATGTCGATCCATAGCCCGGACATGCCGAGGGCAGCCGGCCCTCGTGCCCCTGACGGGTGCGGCCGTGAAGAGGTACGTGCATGCGCACTCTCGTTCTGAATGCTGGATATGAACCGCTGGCGGTTATCACCTTCCGTCGGGCGCTGGTGCTCGTGCTGACTGGCAAGGCGAGCGTGGTGGCCGAGGGGGATGATCCTGTGGTGGGCCCCACTGACGTCCTGGGCCGCCCGTCCGTGATCCTCCTGAACCGGTACATCCGCCCCCGGTATAACCATTCAACGGCCGTCAGCCGCCGGGGCGTGCTCCGGCGTGACGGTCACAAGTGCGCGTATTGCGGAAAGGCGGCGCACACAATCGACCATGTCCACCCAAAATCGCGGGGCGGGGCCGATTCCTGGGAGAACCTGGTGGCTGCCTGTCTGCGGTGCAACAACGTCAAGGGCGACCATACCCCCGGTGAGATGGGCTGGACCCTGCGGTTCGTGCCCGAGCCGCCGCACGGAACCATCTGGCAGATCAAGGAATTGGAGAAGCCAACTCCCGCTTGGGACCCCTTCCTGCTTCCGGAGCGCGCTGCCTGACCATCGTGCGCCCGGGGCGGTTGCTGTTCGTTAGGCTGGGGGAGTGCAAGCGGCCCCTTTGATCTTTGACGCCCTGATCCTGGCGGGAGGGCGGTCATCACGTTTGGGTGGTGTACCCAAGCAATCGCTGGTACTCGGCGGAAGAACCCTTCTGGAGCGGACCCTCGACGCGGCCGCCGGTGCCCGCCACACCGTGGTGGTCGGTGACGTTGCCTCGCTCCAGGGTCACCCGTCCTCCGCATCGACCGCCAGTGCCACACCCTCCCACTCCCTGCCCGCCGGCGTCCTGACCTGCCGGGAGGAGCCCGCGTTCGCCGGTCCCGCGGCCGGGATCTCAGCCGGCCTGGCTGCCCTTGCCGTACATGGGGGAGGCGCCCCCTTTACCTTGGTGCTGGCCTGCGACATGCCGCTGGCATCCGGGGCGGTGGCGGTGCTGCGGGACGCTGTGGTTGCCGCTGCCGATGCCCGGGGCGCCATGGCGTGCTCGGCTGACGGCAGGGAACAGCCGCTGGCCGCCATTTATAACACGAGTGAGTTAAAAAAATCGTGCGAGGAATTGGCTGGGCGGAATGCTTTGGTGAACGGCTCCGTGAGGGCCCTCCTTGCTAATCTGGACGTGCAGCTTGTCACAGTCCCCGCCGGGTCCACTGCCGATGTGGATACTTGGGGTGACGCTGCCGCGCTGGGGATCGCCGCCGGGAGCCAGCGTGAAGACCAAGACCAAAGCGTGCGGAGCCAACGTGGGAGGCAAGTCGTGAAAAGCCAGGACGAAACGCTGGAGGAATGGTGCAGGGCCCTGCTCCAGGCGTACAAGCTTGAGGATGTCCAGGTAGACGTGAACGCGGTGCTGGCCCTCGCCGGCGTCGCCGCCCACGCCGTTGTCCGGCCGGCTGCTCCTCTTACCACCTTCATCGCAGGCTTTGCCGCGGGCCTGGCCGCCGCACCCGGCAGGGAGATGGACAGCGCCTCCATGGACGCGGCAATGGCCGTGGCACGTTCGCTGGCCGCCGACTACGACAATGAAGCTGCCGCCGGGACCCCCGGCGAATGACGGCAGAACCCCGCGACTGGCCGGAGGTTCCACCCGCTGACGGGCAGGAAGTGCCACAGGGGACAACCGGGCAGGAATCAGCTGGGCCGGGGGCAACGGTGCCGGACGCGGCTGAAACCGGCCACGGGCATCACCTGGCACACACCTGGGAAGAAGCCAGGCAGGCCGCGTTCGATGCAGCCACCCCGATTCCGCCAGGGCCTGTGCCCTTGCGCATGGCCCTCGGCCGAAGGCTCGACCAGGACATCCTTGCGCTCCAGGACATGCCTCACTACGCCTCCTCAGCCATGGACGGTTGGGCGGTCAACGGCAGCGGCCCTTGGATTCCCGTGGACCCTGGGATCCGCCTGGCCCCGCACCAGGCTAGCGTCATCGTCACGGGAGGCCTGATCCCGGCGGGGGGCAAGGCGGTCCTGAGGACCGAGAACGCCGTCCTGGCCAAGGATGATGAAGGACTCCCGCTGCTGATGACCGGTGGAAAAGCACGCCCCGGCGAGCCCCGCGCCGGCGAGCACATCAGGAAAGCGGGCGAGGAGGCCCTGGCAGGGGACGTCCTGGTCAAGGCCGGCGCGGACCTCAACCCTGCACACCTGGCACTGGCCGCAGTGGCCGGCTACGACGAACTCCAGGTCCAGGGAAAGCCCGTGGTGCGCCTGGTCCTGACAGGCTCCGAGGTGGTGGAAAGAGGCACCCCGGATCCCGGCCAGGTGCGCGACACCTTCGGCCCGCAGTTGCAGGACGTCGTAGCCATGCTGGGCGGCATACCGGGCGGTCAGCAGCGGATCGGGGACTCCTACGAAGAGTGGCTTGCGGCGCTCGAAGATGTGGTGCCGGAGGTACCGGACGCGCCGGACCTGCCGGCGGACGTCGTCATCACCACCGGAGGGACCGGGCGCTCCGGAACCGACCACTTCCGGCGGGCGGTGGCTGAACTGGGCGGCCGGCTGGTCATCGACGGCGTGGCCATGCGTCCGGGACACCCCGCCGTCCTCGCCGAACTGCCGGACGGCCGCTTCGTCCTGGGCCTCCCGGGCAACCCGCTAGCCGCCATGATGGCACTCTCCACTGTGGGCGCCCCGCTCCTTGCCGCGCTGGGCCACGCCGCCATGCCCGCCGTGCAGGAGGTGCCGTGCGGCACCATGATCGAGCCGGATCCCGGTCGCACCCGGCTGATGCCGTTCCGGTTGCTGTATGGCATGGCATCGCCCGCCCAGCACACAGGCCCCGGCATGATGCGGGGGCTGGCTGCCGCCGACGGGGTGCTGGTGGTACCTCCGCACGGCGTGCAGCTGGGGGAGTCGGTACCGGCTTTCGCGCTGCCGTGGGGCCCGCCTATCCCGGCGCCTGGTGACGCGGCGGCTAAAGCCAAGCCCCGGAGCACCGGACGGACCGGACAGGCCAAGGGCAAACCTGCACCCAGCGGCCCCGTGGACTGGAGTGCGCTCCTGGGCTGAGTCGGGCCCCGATAGTGCCATGATGGAGTCATGACGAGGCAGGCTGGAATATGGGACGCGTAACGCAGCGCCGAAAGGTGCACAAGTACGTTCTGGACGGTTCGCCGAGCGCCCTGGAGTACCCGGTCCGCCACCGCGAAGACGTCCTTGCGGTGGAGGAGCCGCTGGAAATCCGGCTCGGCAGGCTGTCCTTCTCGGTGACCATGCGGACACCCGGGGACGATTTCGACCTGGTGGCCGGATTCCTGGTGTCCGAAGGCGTCATCTGGTCCGCGGAACAACTGGTGTCCCTGCGCTTCTGTGCCGGCGAGGACGAGGACGGCGTCCAGACGTTTAACGTTGTGGAGGCCCAGCTGCGGCCGGATGTCAAGGTCCCGGACACCGGGCGGAACGTCTACACGTCCAGCTCCTGCGGCATCTGCGGAACAGACTCCATTGATGCGGTCCAAAAGTCCTCGCACTTCAGCCCGCAGGCGGATCCGCTGACAGTAGATGCGGCAGTCCTGGCATCCCTGCCCGGACTGCTGCGGAAATCGCAGCGCCTCTTCGACGATACCGGCGGAGTGCATGCGGCGGGCCTTTTCAGGATTGGGGACGACGGCGAGCCGCGGCTCCTGTGCTTGCGCGAGGACGTGGGCAGGCATAACGCGGTGGACAAGGTGGTGGGGTGGGCGTTGCGCGAAGGCCTCCTGCCGCTGAGCGGCACCGTCCTGCAGGTGTCCGGCAGGGCGTCCTTTGAGCTGGTGCAGAAGGCATCCCTCGCGGGTATTCCCATCCTGGCGGCCGTCAGCGCCCCGTCCAGCCTTGCCGTGGAGCTGGCCGAGGCCAACGGGCTGACCGTGGCCGGCTTCAGCCGGGGCACGAGCTTCAACGTCTACTCCGGCGATTCCCGGATCCTGCGGCCGGAAGCTGCCGTCCCACGTGCCTAGGGGGACAACTCCCTGCTTGAGGGGTTGGTTGCAAGGAAGCCAGCAGGTAGATTTGTCCATCGAATGGACACTATGATCCGGATTCAAACTTAAAGAGGGCCCATATTGCATGACGACCGCAGGATCACGGAAGTCCGCCTGGCAAGGTTTGTGCGCGAGCGCATCACCCCAGCCGTCTACAGCAGGACAGTCCCGCTCGCCTTGAGCAGCTGGGAGGTCCCCGGTGAACCGGTCCCCGCCCTGGAAGCGATGCGGCAGCAGTTCCAGCGGCAGGAACACGGCGCGCCGTGGGGCAGGCCGTGGGGGACCACGTGGCTGCGGCTGCAAGGAGAGGTACCGGAATCGTGGGGCGGCGGCCCTGACACCGCGCTGGAAGTGGTGGTGGACCTCGGGTTCACCACGGAGGCGCCCGGATTCCAGTGCGAGGGAATCGCCTGGCGTTCAGACGGATCCATCATCAAAGCGATCTCACCCCGCAACCAATACATCCCGCTGAAGCTCCTGGGCAGCGGCCTGGCAGTGGATTTCTACGTGGAGGCGGCCGCGAACCCCGACATGGCGCAGGGCTGGACGTTTGCGGCCACCCCGCTGGGCGACAAGGCAACCGCCGGAGGAGCGCCGCAGTACCGGCTCGGAACCATTGCCATCGCTGAACTGAACCAGTGCGTGTGGGACCTCCAGCAGGACATCTGGACCCTGGCCGGCCTGATGGAGCAGCTGCCCTTGGAGTTGCCCCGCCGCCACGAGATCCTCCGGGCGCTGGAACGCATGATGGACGTGATGGACCCGGACGACGTCGCCGGGACGGCGTCGGCAGGGCGTGAGGCGCTCGCCGACGTCCTGCGCAGGCCGGCGTACGCCTCTGCGCACCAGCTGGTGGCCACCGGCCATGCGCACATCGACTCGGCCTGGCTCTGGCCCGTCCGCGAAACCATCCGCAAGTGCGCCAGGACGTTCTCCAACGTGGTGGCCCTGATGGACGAAAACCCGGACTTTGTCTTCTCCTGTTCCTCGGCGCAGCAGCTGGCCTGGATCAAGGAATACTACCCGGAACTCTTCGGGCGGATCCGCGAGAAGGTGCGCGCCGGCCAGTTCGTTCCGGTCGGCGGCATGTGGGTGGAATCCGATACCAACATGCCAGGCGGGGAAGCCATGGCCAGGCAGTTCGTGGAAGGCAAAGGCTTCTTCCTCTCGGAGTTCGGCGTCGAGTGCAGGGAGGCCTGGCTGCCGGACTCGTTCGGGTACAGCGCCGCGCTTCCCCAGATCGTCAAAGCCGCAGGCAGCCGCTGGTTCCTCACGCAGAAGATCTCCTGGAACCAGACAAACAGGATGCCCCACCACACCTTCAATTGGGAGGGCATCGACGGTACGCGGCTTTTCACCCATTTTCCCCCGGTGGACACGTACAACTCGGACCTCAGCGGCCGCGACCTGGCCCACGCCGAGCGCAACTACCGGGACCATGGACGCGGCACCGTGTCACTGGTGCCGTTTGGCTTTGGCGACGGCGGTGGCGGTCCCACGCGGGAGATGCTGGCGGCCGCTGCCCGCACCCGGGACCTGGAAGGATCCCCCAAGGTGCGCGTCGGGTCCGCGGAGAGCTTCTTCCGGCAGGCCGAGGACGACTACCAGGCGTTGCCCGTCTGGGTGGGCGAAATGTACCTGGAGCTGCACCGCGGCACCTACACCAGCCAGGCGCGGACCAAGAAAGGCAACCGCCGCAGCGAGCACCTGCTGCGCGAGGCGGAGCTGTGGTGCGCCACTGCTTCCGTCCGTACCGGCGGCGATTACGAGTACCCCGCCGTGGAACTCCAGCGGCTCTGGCAATTGGTGCTGCTGCAGCAGTTCCACGACATCCTGCCGGGCAGCTCCATCGCCTGGGTGCACCAGGACGCCGAGCGGAACTACCAGGCCATCGAAACCGCCCTTGAAGCGATCATTAACCAGGCGGCATCAGCCATGCTGGGCCAGGGCGAACGGCAGTTCCTGCTCAATGCTGCCCCGCATTCGCGGCAGGGCGTTCCGGCGCTGGCCGCCGCCGGGCCCGTCGCCGCGCCGGAAGCCGTGCAGGCCACCGAGGACGGCGACTGCTGCATCCTGGACAACGGCATCATCCGTGCCGTGGTGGACGCGGACGGACTTCTGGTCTCCCTGCGTGACCATGCCACCGGCCGCGAAGCAATCGCCCCCGGCCAGCGCGGCAACCTGCTGGAGCTGCACCGGGACACGCCCAACGAGTGGGATGCCTGGGACATCGACGAGTTCTACCGGCGCAACGTGACTCCACTGCTCCACGCGGAATCGGTCCGCCTGGCCAGCGAAGGGGGAAACGCCGTCGTGGTCGTGGACCGGCTGGCAGGTACCTCGCCACTCACGCAACGCATCACGCTCGCGCCCGGAAGTCCCTCACTGGAAATCACCACCACTGTGGACTGGCAGGAACGCGAAAAGCTGCTCAAACTGGGCTTCGCCTTGGATGTGAGGGCCGACCGGTCGGCGGCGGAAACCCAGTTTGGCCATGTCTTCCGCCCCACCCACACCAACACCTCCTGGGAGGCGGCGAAGTTCGAAATCTGCGCCCACCGATGGATCCACGTGGGCGAACCCGGCTATGGCGTGGCTGTTTCCAACTCCTCCACGTACGGCCACGATGTGGGCAGGAGCGTCAGGGAATCCGACGGCGGAACCACCACGACGGTGCGTTTGTCCCTGTTGCGGGCACCAAAGTTCCCCGACCCCGACGCCGACCGCGGCCGCCACGAAATGACCGTGGCCATCCGCCCGGGCGCGGGCATCGCCGACGCCATCGAGGAAGGGTACCGGACCAACCTGGCGCCCCGGCTGGTACGCGGCGCGGCACCGGTGGAGCCGCTGTTCACCGTCAGCAATCCGGCAGTGGTGGTCGAGGCGGTCAAGTTTGCGCAGGACGGTTCCGGTGACGTGGTGGTGCGGCTTTACGAGTCCCTGGGACAACGCTCCGCCGGGCGGATCGCCGCCAACTTCCCCGTCCGGGGAGTCGTGGCCACAGACCTCCTGGAGCGGGCGGCCGAGGCGCCTGGAGTTGTGCCGGGCGACAGCGGGGCGGGGCTCAGTCTCCGGCCCTTCCAGCTGGTCACCTTGCGCTTCGCCCGTTAATACCGTTTGCAAGGGTGGGCAAATGGCCCTTAAACAGGCTGAGTGGGGGCGGTCCCCAACGATCCGCCACCACTCATCCCCCCAATGTGTGCAAAGGCATCCGGGACGGCCGGCGATTCAGAATTTATCCCCGTTCAAAAACGCTTGGCCTGCCCACCTTCACACATTCATGATTGTGTCACACACTAATGATTTTGTGAAAGTGGAAAAGGTTACGTTTCGGTAGATGTCTTTCGGGCCCTCGTCTGGCCGTTGACCACCCTGGCTGCCCAGATCAGGGCAAGCCCGAAGACGTAGCAGAGTATTGCCGAATAATTGATGATGAATTCCACGGCATTCAGTGCCGGCGGGATCAAGGGAAAGAGCAGTGTCAGGGCAACGGCTGCCCCGCCCAAGGCCAGCAACGCGGCGGCTATCCGCACCAGGACGGGCAGGCGTTCCTGCACCGCGCGCACCATGGGCGGGACAAGGGCCAGCGCAACGAACGCCGGGTACGCCCGGCCGGCGGCGCCGTAGTACTCGACGAGCGCGTTGTTGCGTTCATCCTTGGCGGAGACGGCCATCAAGCCGGCGGAGGAACCTGCAGTGTCCATCAGCAGGAACAGCGCAACCATCACGGCCGAGATGGTGAGCAGGACCACGATCCCGGTCTTCCCAGTGATCAGCCGGTAGGCACCGTCCGCGCCGAAGCCCCTGGAGACGCGGACGCCCAGGAAGAAGATGGCGCCGAAGACGACGAAGCGAAGCAGCAGGTTGGCCAGGTTGATCCCACCCATGGCCTGGTCGATGACCAGGTAGGGACCCTGGATGCTCAGCAGGATGGCCAGCGTCATCAACGCGAAGATGCCGAACAGGGAGCGGTTTTCGCCGCGGAGGGCGCTGGGAATGCGCGCTGCCGCGACCAGGCCGCAAATGGCCAGCGTGCTCCACTGGAGGGTCTCGATCATCCCAGGTTCTCCCATATTTTTTCCGTTTGCGCCTGGTCCTGTTCATGCCGGCGCAGCACTTTGCCCAGAGCCTGCAGCCTGTCTCCTGCGAGCACGGTGAGTTCTCCGTCGGAGAGGCTGTCCAGGGCGGCCTGCCGGGCCCCCGCCGGCCAGCCGGCCTCCTCCTCGGTGACGAGTCCCGTTGCCACCAGGCCGCCCACAGGGCCCACCCCTGCGGCCACGGCGGTGGCCATCGCGAGTTCGGGTGAGAGCCGGTTGGCGGTCAGCTGGGCTGAATAGTTTTGCGGCGCCACCCCGGTGCTGGCCGATACCCGCTGCCGGACCTCGCCGTCGTCGACCGCATCAACCCAGTTCTTTACCGAGGTGGCGTGCGGGGCCGGGCCCAGGATGGGGGCGGAAGCTCCCTGGCCCGGGTCCATTGCCGACCGGGCCAAAAGGGCCCGCAGGAGGTCGGCCGTGGAAATCTGGCTTACCAGTTCACACTTGGTGGGCGGGTGGGGCGGACCGGCCAGGACGCGGTAGTCGTCGAAGCCGGCCAGCGAAGCGACCGGATTGGCGTGGTAGGCGCGGCTGATGCTGACCACCGTGTGGACTGCCACCTTTCCCCGGACCAGCTGCTGGGCGAGGGTGGTGCGCTTGATCCCGGAAACCCGGCAGACGTCCGCAGTGCTGGCATCGGGGGCGATGCTTTGCAGCCAGCGTTGAAACGCCTTGGCGGGAATGGTCATGAAAAGCCCTCTGCCGAACGGGTGGTGGTGTGGATAACTTTACCGTGCCGGCCGGTGCGCAGCCGTGCCGCGGATTTTGCCCGCGCCCCACATTCATCTATAGTTGATGGTCGAGCCCGTTGGTCCGTACACCCCCCAAGTCCGGACCGGCGGGTTCTTTTATGTCCTGCAGCCCCAGCGGCGCCGCGGCCCCGTAACAGCTCCTGCGCCGGCGCAAATCCGCTGCCCGGGCAGCGGCGAAAGGACGAATCAATGACTGCAACCCTCGTTGCCAAAGACGTCTCCGGCGGCCACGGCCACCGTGTGCTCTTCTCCGGCCTTTCGCTGACGGTAGCCCCCGGCGACGTCGTTGGGGTGGTGGGAGCGAACGGCGCCGGAAAGTCCACCCTGTTGCGCCTCCTCGCCGGCGTGGACCAACCCCAGGGCGGTTCCGTGAGCCTTGCGCCGGCGGACGCCTTCGTTGGCTGGCTGCCGCAGGAGCACGAACGCATCTCCGGCGAAACCGTGGCCGGTTACATTGCCCGCCGGACCGGCTGCGCGGAAGCCACCCTGCAGATGGAAACCACCGCGGAAGCCCTGGGTTCCGGCGCACCCGGCGCGGATGATGCCTACTCCCGGGCGTTCGACCGCTGGATGGCTTCCGGCGCCGCGGACCTCGATGACCGCATCCCGGCTGTGCTGGCTGACCTCGGCCTGGACGCTGGCCCGGATGCGCTGATGACCGGCCTGTCCGGCGGCCAGGCCGCCCGGGTAGCCCTGGCAGCCTTGCTGCTCAGCCGGTTCGACGTGGTGCTGCTCGATGAGCCCACGAACGACCTGGACCTCGCCGGCTTGGCCACGCTGGAGAACTTTGTCCGGGGGCTGCGTGGGGGTGTGGTGCTGGTCAGCCACGACCGCGAGTTCCTGGCCCGCTGTGTGACGCGGGTGGTTGAGCTGGACCTGGCCCAGAACAGCGTGGCGGTTTACGACGGCGGCTATGACGCCTTCCTCGAGGAACGCGCCGTGGCGCGCCGGCACGCCCGCGAGAAGTACGAGGAGTTTGCGGCCACCAAAGCAGACTTGGTGTCCAGGGCGCGGACCCAGCGGGAGTGGAGCTCCCAGGGCGTCCGGAACGCCATGAAGAAGAACCCGGACAACGACAAGATCCGGCGCGCGGCCAGCACAGAGTCCTCCGAGAAGCAGGCGCAGAAGGTCCGGCAAATGGAATCCCGCATCGCCAGGCTCGACGCGGTGGAGGAGCCCCGCAAGGAATGGCAGCTCCAGTTCAGCATCGGCCAGGCACCCCGCTCCAGTGCCGTCGTCGCCACCCTGCGCGACGTGGTCGCCCGCCAAGGTGACTTCACCCTGGGGCCGGTAAACCTCCAGCTCAACGGCGGGGAACGCATCGGGATTACCGGGCCCAACGGCGCCGGAAAATCGACCCTGCTGCGCCTGTTGCTGGGCACCCAGGAACCGGACGACGGCGAGGCCTCCATGGGTGCCTCCGTCGCCGTCGGTGAAATCGACCAGGCCCGCGGGCTGCTTGACGGCGCCCGGCCGCTGGGCGACGCCGTCGAGGCGGTGCTGGCTGACTGGACCGGTGCCGACGTCCGCACGCTGCTGGCCAAGTTCGGGCTCAAGGCGGACCATACCTCCCGGACCGTGGATTCCCTGTCTCCGGGGGAGCGGACCCGGGCTGCCCTGGCCCTGCTGCAGGCCCGTGGGGTAAACCTGCTGGTGCTGGACGAACCCACCAACCACCTCGACCTGCCCGCCATTGAGCAGCTGGAAGAGGCCCTGGAAAGCTACGACGGCGCGCTGTTGCTGGTCACCCACGACCGCCGGCTGCTGGAAAACGTTCGACTCGACTCACGGTGGCACCTGGAAGACGGAACGGTCCAGGAACTCCACCACACTGCAAGCCAGGAGAAGCAACCATGAGCATGGACCGCGTGGCGTGGAGCTCGCTCTACAACATCAGCACCGCCAAGAGCGGCTCGAAGCCGTTCTCCAAGGAAACCCTTAAGCGGGTGCTGGCCTTTGCCGTCCCGCACAAGGGCAAGCTCATCGCCTTCGTGCTCTCCTCCATCGCTGCTGCCTTTTTGGCCGTGGCCACGCCGGTGCTCGCCGGCCAGGTGGTTGACGCGATCATCGCCAAGGCCAGTGCAGACACGGTGATCTGGCTGGCGGTGCTGATCGCGATCGTGGCTGTGGGGGAGGCCGGGGTGGGGCTGGTGACCCGCTGGCTGTCCTCCACCATCGGCGAAGGCGTCATCGTGGACCTGCGCACCCGGGTGTTCGACCACGTGCAGCGCATGCCCATTGCGTTCTTCACCCGGACCCGCACGGGGGCACTGGTCAGCCGCCTCAACAACGATGTCATCGGAGCGCAGTCCGCTTTCGCCGGAACCCTGTCCGGTGTGGTGAGCAACTCGGTGGCGCTGGCCCTGACACTGGCCGTGATGCTCCATACCTCCTGGCTGGTGACCGTGCTGGCCATGGTGCTGCTGCCGATCTTCCTTATCCCGGCCAGGCGAATGGGCTCCAAGCTGGCAGACCTGCGCCGCGAGGCCGCCGCGCACAACGCCGCCATGGGTACGCAGATGACCGAGCGGTTCTCCGCCCCGGGCGCCACCCTGGTGAAGCTGTTCGGCCGCCCGGATGAGGAATCCCGCGAGTTCGCCGCCCGCGCCGGACGGGTCCGTGACATCGGCATCCGAATGGCCATGCTGCAGTTCACGTTCGTCACGGCACTGACGCTGGTGTCAGCGCTGGCGCTGGCGCTCGTGTACGGCCTGGGCGGCTGGCTTGCCCTCGCCGGCCAGCTTGCTCCTGGCGACGTGGTGGTCCTGGCGCTGCTGCTGACCCGGCTCTACGCCCCGCTCACGGCGCTCTCCAACGCCCGGGTGGAAGTCATGAGCGCCCTGGTCAGCTTTGAACGCGTCTTCGAAATCCTGGACCTGGAACCCTTGATCCAGCAGAAGCCGGACGCCGTGCCGGTGCCTGCCGGGCCGGTGTCGGTCGAGTTCGACAACGTCCGCTTCGCCTACCCCTCGGCGGACAAGGTCTCATTGGCGTCGCTGGAGGAAGTCTCCACGCTGGACCCCCGCGGCGGCGAGGAAGTGCTGCACGGCATCAGCTTCCGCGTCGACCCGGGCCAGACGGTGGCGCTGGTGGGCTCCTCAGGGGCCGGCAAATCAACGATCGCCCAGCTGCTGTCACGGCTGTACGACGTCGACTCCGGCGCGGTGCGGTTGGGCGGCGCCACGCCGGGGACCGGGCTGGACGTGCGCGACGCGACCTTCGATTCGCTGCGCGACACCCTGGGCATGGTGACCCAGGACGGGCACCTGTTCCACGAATCCATCGCCTCCAACCTGCGGCTGGCCCGCCCGGACGCCACGGAGGAGGACATGTGGGACGTGCTCCGGCAGGCACGGCTGGAGAGCATGGTCAGGTCCCTGCCGGACGGACTGGACACCGTGGTGGGGGAGCGCGGCTACCGGCTCTCCGGCGGTGAGCGCCAGCGGCTGACCATCGCGCGGTTGCTGATCGCCCAGCCGCGGGTGGTCATCCTGGACGAGGCCACGGCCGCGCTGGACTCAACGAACGAAGCCGCCGTCCAGGCGGCCCTGGGCGCCGCGCTCGAGGGCCGGACCGCCGTCGTGATTGCCCACCGTCTCTCCACCGTGCGTGCCGCCGACGCCATCCTGGTGGTGGAAGACGGGCGGATCGTTGAACGGGGAACCCATACCGAACTGCTGGCCGCGGGCGGCCGCTACTCGGAGCTTTACCGGACGCAGTTCGCCGAAGCCACCGCGGTGGCGCAGGAAGCCGTCCCCGAGTTCTAGCGGGGTGGCCGCGCGGCCAGCACGGGCAGGATGTGGTCCGTGAGCAGCGGTGCGAGGTCGCCGGGCAGGGGTGCGCCGTCCATCCCGGCATAGTCCAGCCAGCGGATCTCGGCGATCTCGGCGGCCGGGTTGGCCTGCCAGGTGCCCGGCGCGAGGAAGACGGTGGCCTCGATGTCGGTGGCGGCCTCGTTGGCGGCATCGGCCACCCAGACCCCCATCAGTTCCAGCTCCTGCGGGCGGAGGATGATGCCCACCTCTTCCGCCAGCTCGCGGGCGGCGGCCTGGACGGCGGTTTCGCCCGGCTCCGGTTTGCCCCCGGGGTGCATGAACATGGCCGTGCCGCGTTTCCGGACTGTCAGGAGCCGCCCGGCGTCGTCGAACACGCAGACGGCAGAGACCACAATGCGATCCTTCACGGTGCCTCCCGGACCAGGTGTGAGACCAGCAGCAAATCCTTGCGGGGGCCGGTCACGTCCCAGCTGTAGCTGAAGGTGTCAGGGCCCAGGCAGGTGTACGAGACGCGGTAGGTATCGGGGTCGCACCAGTGGGCGTCCAGGCTGGCGTCCGGGGTGAAGCTCATCCGGTGGAACGGCCGGCCGTCGGGGAAGAACACGTCCAGGGCGTCCAGCCGCGTGGACGCTTTCAGCACGTACTCCCGTGAAGCGGGGCCGGTAAAAGCAGGCCAGCGCATGGTGCCTTCCTCACGAAGGGCAAGGCCGTCGTCGTCCGTGGGGGTGAAGACCACGACGCCGGTAAAGCTTCCGCGGGTGCCGTCCGACCTGTCCAGCAGGTCACGCTCCACCCGCCAGCGTCCCGGCTGCTCCGTGGCGGTGGGACTGCCCGCCGGGCTGCCCAGGAGGTAGGCGCGAAGGCGGGACTGCGGGGAACGATGGTTCAAGTGCCCTCGATTGGAATCGAACCAACGACACCGGCTTTAGGAGAGCCGTGCTCTATCCACTGAGCTACGAGGGCGGGCATTCGGCAACCGGCGGGGCCGGTCCGTCCGAACACGGTTACAAGCATACAAGGTACCGGGCCGTACTACGCTCAAAGCATGAGTCCAGCCCCGACTGCCGCTCCCGCTGCCGCCTACCTGCCGGACACCGCGTCCACCCGGCACTACATCGGCGCCTGGTCTGTGCTGAGCGTGCTGCAGTACTTCCTCGCGGAGGCAGTGGTGGCGATTGCGTGGGCCGGTCCGCGTCCGTACGACCTCCGGACCGGTTACATCAGCGACCTTGGTGCCCTGCATTGCGGGGTCCATGCCGGGCGCCAGGTGTGCTCGCCGCTGAACTGGCTGATGAACGTTTCGTTCGTGCTCCAGGGCCTTGGGCTGCTGCTGGGTGCAGTGCTCCTGACCTCGGGGCTGCTGTGCGTCGCCGCACGGCATGGTGCCAGGATTGACCGGGGCCACCGGAAGCCGTGGCTGGCGGCGACAGCGGTCCGCTTTCTTACCGGAGCTGCCGGCGTTGGAACCATGGTGGTGGGCCTGGTCCCCGAAGACGTGGGCTCCCCTTGGCACTACGCCGGCGCCATCACGTACTTCATCTCCGGCGGGGCCGCCCTGCTGGTGCTGGGCATCCTCTGGCTGCGGCAGAGCGGGATGGCGTGGTTCATCCTGGTGTGCGGCGGCGTATCGCTGACGGCGCTGGCCACCGGCTTGCTGACCCGAATGAACGTCCAAGAGCCTGGCACGCTGGAACGGCTCATGGGCTATCCGGTGACGGTGGGGATGGCCGCCGCGGGGCTGGTCATCGCACAACGGGTGCACCGGCGCCGGAAGGAACGGCGGGCAGCGGCGCGCGCCCGGGCAACAGCTGCCTAACGCTCTTTCCGTTCCCGTTTGTTGACGAATACTGCTGCGGCACCGGCCAGCAGGCTCAGCACCAGAAGTACCCACCCTGCAACGGTGAGGCCGGATGCCAAGGCAACCTGGCCGGCGTCTGGACCTGCCGTGCCCATCATGGCGTCAATGGCCACGTTGCCGCAGAGGCGGACCACCACGAAGAGCATGGGCAGCGCCCACAGCGCCCAGCGCAGCGCTTTCCGTGCAACGTTGGTGCCGATGAGCAGCAGCCACGTAAAGCCGAAGATCAGCGGGAAGAGCGTCCCGGCGGTCTTGTGGACGTAGCTCAGCTGGCCCAGGGCGTCACTGTCCATCTGCCCCTGCAGCCGTCCGATGTAGCCGGCGTCGAAGCCGCCCACCAGCGAATCCGGCATGGCCATGCCTTTGGTGAGCTGCGTGAGCTGGTCCAGGGTCAGCAGGTGCAGGTACCAGAACAGGAACAGGCTGGCCACCACACCGGCGATGACAATGAGGTTGCTGTTGCCCTGCGCCTTTTCCGGCGTGCGCGCCGTGGTGGGGTTGACCACCGGCGGCAGGTGGTGCTGCGGCACAGCCGCGTTGGCGCCGTGCTTCTTGATGCGCTGGGCAGGGGTTTTGGCCATGGCACCATTATCCAGCCCCATAAACTGAAGCCATGACCACTGGCCGACACAGCGCAGCTGTTCTTGACCCATCCCTGGACGACTACGAACTGGCGGCGGCGCTGGTCCGCGAAGCCGGACAGCTGGCGCTCCTTATGCGCATGGCCGGCCTGGAGTCGGAACAAAAGACGTCCGTCTCCGACGTCGTGACCGCGGCCGACCACGTCGCCGAAGCCTACGTGCTGGAACAGCTGCAGCGCTGCCGGCCGGAGGACGGCATCCTGGGCGAGGAAGGCGCCTCCGTCCAGGGAACCAGCGGCCGTACTTGGGTGATCGACCCCGTGGACGGCACCTACAACTTCTTCCACGGCTCCACCTACTGGTGCTCGGCCATTGCCCTCAAGGATTCCGCCGATGTGCTGCTCGGTGCCGTTTTCCAGCCGGAGGAGGACAAACTCTGGCTCGGCGGGCGGGACCGGCCCGCCACCCGTAACGGCGAACCGCTCACGGTCTTCTCCGACGACGGCGGCAGGCGGACCAACACCCCCGTAGCTGAACTTGGCGCCGCCACCTACATCCACCCCACGTGGCTGATGGATCCCATGTGTGCCATGCCGTGGCACGCGGCAGCGACGTCCGCGGCGTCCCTTCGCATGCTGGGCTCGGGTTCCTGCGACCTGGGCCGCGTGGCGGACGGCCAGCTGGGGTGCTGGTTCCAGCACAGCTGCCCTGAATGGGACTGGTTGCCGGGCAAGGCGATTGTCCGTGCGGCAGGGGGCGCCGTGGACACCGTCAGGGTCAACGGCCTGGAGTGGTTCCTCGCAGGAGGGACGACGGCGGTGCGCCAGTTGCGCGCGGCCCTTCAGTCAGGCTCGGTGGCCTAGGCATTACCGGGGGTCCACAGCCCGAAATCCACAGCCTGGAAGGCGTTGTCGGTCCCACCGCCTAGACTTGTAGGCACCATGGATATGTTGTTTGACCCATACTCTGACGGACCGTTCAAGGCCGCTCCTTCCACCACCGCCCGCACCAAGTCGCCCTCAGAAGGCGCAGTTGCGGTCCCCGGGGGCGGGGGAGGCGTGCGCGCAGGGCGGCCACCTGAAGGGCATTCCCGGGGTCACCGCCCGGATGCTGCCGCGTTGCTGGAGGGGTTGAACCCGCAGCAGGAAGAAGCGGTCAAGCATGCCGGCCCGGCGCTGCTGATCGTCGCCGGTGCAGGATCCGGCAAGACCCGTGTGCTTAGTAACCGGATCGCGTACCTGATTGCCACCGGCCGTGCCCACCACGGCGAGATCCTGGCCATCACCTTCACCAACAAGGCGGCCGCGGAAATGCGGGAGCGGATCGAAGCGCTGGTGGGCGGCCGTGCAAAGATCATGTGGATCTCCACGTTCCACTCGTCCTGCGTCCGCATCCTGCGGCAGGAGGCGGCCAACGTCGGGTTGAAATCAAACTTTTCCATTTACGACTCTGCCGACTCCCTGCGGCTGGTCACCCAGGTCTCCAAAGCCCTGGACCTCGATCCCAAGAAGTTTGCGCCCAAGGCCATCCAGCACAAGATCTCCGCCCTGAAGAACGAACTGATCGACGCAGACTCCTTTGCTTCGGCGGCCAACTACAACGATCCGTTCGAACATGCCGTCGCGGACGTCTACAAGGGCTATACGCAGCGCCTGCGCCAGGCCAACGCCATGGACTTTGACGACCTCATCGCCGAGACCGTCTTCATGTTCCGGGCCTTCCCCGCTTTGGCCGAGTCTTACCGCCGGAGGTTCCGCCATGTCCTGGTGGACGAATACCAGGACACCAACCACGCCCAGTACGCGCTGGTGCGCGAAATTGTGGGCGAAGGCCCGGGCGCTTCGGAACTGACCGTGGTGGGCGATTCCGATCAATCCATCTATGCCTTCCGCGGCGCTGACATCCGCAACATCGTGGAATTCGAAAAGGACTACCCGGAAGCCCGGACCATCAAGCTGGAGCAGAACTACCGATCCACGCAAAATATCCTGAGCGCTGCCAACTCGGTGATCTCGCGCAACCCCAACCGGCCGGAAAAGCGGCTCTGGACGGCCGAAGGCGAAGGCCACAAAATCATCGGGTACGTGGGCGAGAACGAGCACGACGAAGCACAGTTTATTGCCAAGGAGATCGATCGGCTGCAGGACGAGGACAACCTGCGCCCGGGCGACGTCGCCATCTTCTACCGCACCAACGCCCAGTCCCGTTCCATTGAGGACGTCCTGGTGCGTGTGGGCCTGCCCTACAAGGTGGTGGGCGGCACGCGCTTCTACGAACGCAAGGAAATCAAGGACGCCCTTGCCTACCTGCGCGTCCTGGTGAACCCGGACGACGACGTCAACCTCCGACGGGTGCTGAACGAGCCCAAACGCGGCATCGGTGACCGTGCCGAGGGCGCGGTGGCGGCTTTGGCCGAGCGGGAGCGGACGTCCTTCATGGCTGCCGCCCGGCGGGCTGACCAGGCACCCGGCATGGCCACCCGGTCAGTCAACGCCGTCCTGGGCTTTGTGAAGATGCTGGACGACCTCGCCGAGGTGGCGGCGGGGTCCGGCGCCGCCGCAGCACTCGAGGCTGTCTTGGAGCAGACCGGATACCTGGCCTCACTGCGTTCCAGCACTGATCCCCAGGACGAATCCCGGGTGGAAAACCTGGCCGAACTTGTTGCCGTGGTCCGCGAATACGAGCAGGAGAATCCTGAGGGCAGCCTGGCCGCGTTCCTGGAGCAGGTGTCCCTGGTGGCCGATGCCGACCAGATCCCGGACGCCCCCGGCGCGGACATCGACGCCGCGGTGGCCGAGGCCAAGCGGCTCGGCGTGGTCACGTTGATGACCCTGCACACGGCCAAGGGCCTGGAATTCCCGGTGGTGTTCCTTACGGGCATGGAACACGGACTGTTCCCGCACCAGCGATCCGCCACCGACCCCAAAGAACTGGCAGAGGAACGCCGGCTGGCCTATGTGGGACTCACCCGCGCCCGCAAGCGCCTGTACGTGACCCGCTCCGAGGTCCGCAGCATGTGGGGGCAGAGCCAATACAACCCCGCCAGCCAGTTCCTGGAGGAGATTCCCGCCGAGCTCCTGGAATGGAAACGCGAAGGAACCAGCCGGCAGTCGTGGGCAGGCGGCGGCTCCATCGGGTCCGGCCGCTACAGTGGGTCATTCTGGGGCGCCGGCACGTCCCGGGGTGCGGCGGCAGATTCTTCTGCCGGCTTCAACGCCGACGTTCCGGCCTTCCTGGCCAAGACCCGGGTACAGCCGCAGAAAGAAATCGTCGCCGTCAACGTGGGCGACAAAGTCAACCACACAAGCTTCGGAAATGGCACGGTCCTGGCGCTCGAAGGAGCCGGGGACAAGACAGTTGCCAAGGTCAAGTTCGACGTCGGCGAGAAGCGCCTGCTGCTGCGCTACGCGCCGTTGACCAAGCTCGACGCCTAAGGCGCGGACGCGCCGCCCCCGGCCGTGAACTCGGGCGGGTCCGGCCTCAGCTGCGTGCCGGACAGGACCCGGCCACCAGGCGGCGAGCCAGATCCACCGCACGCGACCCATAGGTGGCACCATCCAGGACCGCGGCCGTGGCGTATGCGCCGTTGAGGACAATGAGGAGTTCCTCGGCCAGCCGATCCGGATCCTCAGCCCCTGCATCGGCCGCCAGGGTGAGGAACCAGTCGCGGACCTGTTCCTTGTGTGTGACGGCGGCCAGGTGGGCCGGGTGCGATCCCTCGGGGAACTCGGTGTTGGTGTTCAGCATGGGGCACCCCCGGTAGCTGCTCCCGGCGCAGTCGGTGGCCAGTACTTCGAACACGGCCATGAGCTTGTCCTGCGGAGCCGCTTCCCCGCCCGCGGCAGCACGCATGCGCTCGAACCAGGCGTCCGCCCTGCCCTGGACATAGGCGGTGGCCAAGGCGTCCTTAGTGGGAAACTGGCGGTATACGGTCGCGTTGCCGACCCCGCACTCCTTCACCACGGTGTCCATTCCCACGGCCCGTATGCCATGCCCGTAAAACAAGCGCGTGGCCACCTCAAGAACGTTGCGCCGGTTTTCCTCAGCCGTCCTGCGCGCCACAACTCTCCTCCACATTGCTCCGATATCGACTAAGCCAGTTTGACAGACGGAACGATCCGTCACAAACTTGGGAACGATCCGTCACATCGGGTTTGCGGACACGCATCACCAGGAGATCAGCATGAAGACAGCAGTACTTGGAACTGGAGTGGTGGGCCGAACCATCGCCGCCCGCCTCGCGGAGATCGGCCATTCCGTCACCGTCGGGACCCGTGATCCCGAGGCCGCCTTGTCCCGGACCTCGGCCGGCGCCATGGGCAACCCGGCGTTCGCAACCTGGGCCGCAGAGAACCCGGCCATCACGGTGGCGCGGTTCTCCGACGCGGCCGAGGGCGCCGGGCTGATCGTCAACGCAACCAACGGCGGTGCATCCCTCGACGTGCTGGAGGAGGTCGGAGCGGCGAACCTCGAAGGCGCAGTGGTCCTGGATATTGCGAACCCGCTCGACTTCAGCAATGGCATGCCCCCAACCCTCTTCGTAAAGGACACCGATTCACTGGCTGAGCAAATCCAGCGTGCCTTCCCCGCCGCCCGCGTGGTCAAGGCACTCAACACCATGAACGCAGACCTGATGGCCCATCCGGGACTGCTGTCCGATCCCGGATCCGTGTTCGTTTCAGGCAACGATGCCGAGGCCAAGGCCATGGTCACCGGGATCCTGAAGGACTTCGGCCACCAGGACATCATCGATCTTGGCGACATCACCACGGCACGCGGCACCGAAATGCTGCTGCCTGTCTGGCTCCGCTTGTGGGGCGCCCTCGGAACCCCGGCCTTCAACTTCAAGATCGTCCGCTGACCCGATCGGGCCAGGCCCTGCCACAGTAAGGTTGGGCGATCCCACCCTTCCTGCGGGGCATAATGGAGGCCATGCGACGGACTATATGGGGGATGCTCGCCGCCCTTTTCCTGGTGGCCGGCACCGGATGCTCGGTGACAACCAGTGACCCTTCCTATGTTCCGCCGCCGCCCCGGCCGCCCATGGAACAGTTGGAGAACGCGCCGCTGGCGGACGCGAAGCAGTTCTCCAGCGGCGGGGACGTCCTTTCCTTCATTACCGCCGACCGGACCGTCGCCTGCTCGCTGACGTCCGCCAGGGGCGAGCACCTGAACCTGCCCTACGAGCAAAACAGTTACAGCAATGCGGCCAACAACAAGCTGCCCATCGTCCCCGTGGCCTACTGCGAGCTCGCCACCTATCCTGCGCCCAAACCCGGCGACATCAAGGACGACTGCGCAGGAACCAACCTGGGCTACCTCGGCGGCGCAGCCCTCCTTGCGCCGGACAGCGTACGGTACGGCGAGTGCCGTTCCGGCGTCACATCCATGGAGGCCGCCTATGGGCCCAAGGGAAACAAAGCAGGTCCGCTGGCCCAACTGCCCGTGCTTGCCGACGGGCAGAACCTGGAGCGCAACGGACTGCGCTGCTCGGCCTATAACGCTGGGGTGGCGTGCGGAAACGTCTCCGCCGGCGTCGGTTTCTTTGTTTCCGCGGAACGTTACGAGCTGATTCCCGGACCGGACAAAAGCACCGTTTCCCCCGGGGCAGACACCTCAAAAACCCCGTAAATCCGCGGTTTTTCTACGCCCCATAGAATAGTGTGCTTACTCACATAAGAGGTAGTCTGGGACGGCCCGGCCGCTCCAAAGGACTAGAGTTCCCCATGGAGCATTACGCCGCGTGGCTCGTTTCCAGACAGGCCGCCGGTGCGTGCAATCCGCAGCCCGGTCATCGTCTTTCGATGGTGTCCGACTGTACAGAAACTACTTCGACGTAGAAGGACACTAAACCGTGGACCTGTTTGAATACCAGGCGCGCGATATGTTCGAGGCGCACGGTGTACCCGTGCTTGCCGGCATCGTGGCGTACACCCCAGAAGAAGCAAAGGCAGCTGCCGAGAAGATCGGCGGCGTGACTGTTGTCAAGGCACAGGTCAAGGCAGGTGGCCGCGGCAAGGCCGGCGGCGTCAAGGTCGCAAAGTCTGCCGACGAAGCGCTTGAGCACGCCACCAACATCCTGGGCATGGACATCAAGGGCCACACCGTTAACAAGGTGATGATCGCCCAGGGTGCTGACATCGCCGAGGAATACTACTTCTCCGTCCTGCTGGACCGGGCCAACCGCAACTACCTGGCCATGTGCTCGGTTGAAGGCGGCATGGAAATCGAACAGCTCGCCGTCGAACGCCCCGAAGCGCTGGCCAAGATCGCCATCGACCCCGCTGTGGGCATCGACCAGGCCAAGGCCGACGAAATCGTCGCAGCCGCAGGCTTCGCCGAGGAACTGCGCGGCAAGGTCGCCGCCGTGATCCTCAAGCTCTGGGACGTCTTCAAGAAGGAAGACGCCACCCTGGTGGAGGTCAACCCGCTCGTCAAGACCGGTGCCGGCGACATCGTCGCCCTTGACGGCAAGGTCTCGCTCGACGAGAACGCAGACTTCCGGCACGCCAAGCACGCGCAGCTCGAGGACAAGGATGCTGCAGACCCCCTTGAGGCCAAGGCAAAGGCGCAGGACCTCAACTACGTCAAGCTCGACGGCGAAGTAGGCATCATCGGCAACGGTGCAGGCCTGGTCATGTCCACCCTCGACGTCGTGGCCTACGCCGGCGAAAACCACGGCAACGTCAAGCCCGCCAACTTCCTGGATATCGGCGGCGGAGCCTCGGCTGAGGTCATGGCCGCAGGCCTGGACGTCATCCTGGGTGACGAGCAGGTCAAGTCCGTGTTCGTCAACGTCTTCGGCGGCATCACCGCGTGCGACGCCGTCGCCAAGGGCATCGTTGGTGCGCTGGCCGAGCTGGGCCACTCCGCCAACAAGCCGCTGGTCGTCCGTCTTGACGGCAACAACGTCGAGGAAGGCCGCCGCATCCTCACCGAGGCCAACCACCCGCTGGTAACCCTGGCCGCCACCATGGACGAGGGCGCCGACAAGGCCGCCGAGCTCGCCAACGCAGCTAAGTAAGGGACGCACCATGTCTATCTACCTCAACAAGGACTCCAAGGTCATCGTCCAGGGCATCACCGGCGGCGAAGGCACCAAGCACACCGCCCTGATGCTCAAGGCCGGCACCAACATTGTTGGCGGCGTCAACGCCCGCAAGGCCGGCACCACGGTCCTGCACGGTGACAAGGAAATCAACGTCTACGGCACCGTCAAGGAAGCCATGGCCGAAACCGGCGCTGACGTCTCCATCGTCTTCGTGCCGCCGGCATTCACCAAGAACGCCGTCGTCGAAGCCATCGAGGCCGGCATCGGCCTGGTCGTGGTCATCACCGAAGGTGTTCCCGTCCAGGACTCCGCCGAATTCTGGGCCCTGGCACAGTCGAAGGTGGACGCCGACGGCAACCAGGTCACCCGCATCATCGGCCCGAACTGCCCCGGCATCATCACCCCCGGCGAAGCACTGGTGGGCATCACGCCCGCCAACATCACCGGCAAGGGCCCGATCGGCCTGGTGTCCAAGTCCGGCACCCTGACCTACCAGATGATGTACGAACTGCGCGACCTTGGCTTCTCCACCGCCATCGGCATCGGCGGCGACCCCATCATCGGCACCACGCACATCGACGCCCTGGCCGCGTTCGAGGCTGACCCCGAGACCAAGGCCATCGTCATGATCGGCGAAATCGGCGGTGACGCCGAAGAGCGCGCAGCCGACTTCATCAAGGCCAACGTCACCAAGCCCGTTGTCGGCTACGTCGCCGGTTTCACTGCTCCCGAAGGCAAGACCATGGGCCACGCAGGCGCCATCGTCTCCGGTTCCGCCGGTACCGCCCAGGCCAAGAAGGAAGCACTCGAGGCTGCCGGCGTGAAGGTCGGCAAGACGCCGTCCGAAACCGCCAAGCTGCTCCGCGAGGTCTTCGCAGCCCTCTAGGGACTACTGCACTCAACGCGGGGTCACTCCCGGCCCGGCACCATCCGATGGGGCCAGGCCTGGGAGTGGCCCTGCGTTCGGCGTTTAAGCGCCCTGTGTAACCGTCGTCGCTGTCTGCCGTGCGTCGAGTAGGGTTGAAGGGCAAGAGGGGCCACGGTGCCCAGGCAGGGGAGCAGGATGGCAGAGGCGCGGCGGACGCTGGTTGACGTCGTCGTGGACAAGGTCCTTGAGCATATTCTCAGCGGAGAGATCAAGGCCGACGACGCCCTGCCGCCGGAAGCGGACATCGCCAAGGAATCCGGGGTCAGCCGGCTGACGGCCCGGGAGGCCATGAAAGTGCTGAAAGCCCAGAACGTGGTGTACGTAAAACGCGGCCTGGGCACGTTCGTCAATCCGCCGGAACGCTGGACCGGGATGGACGCCATCATGCAGGCTGCCTCCAGGGGAGTGGCCTCCGACCAGGTGGCCCTTCGACTGCTTGAGGTCCGCCGGATGGTGGAGACAGGGGCTGCCGAACTCGCTGCATCCCGCCATCGCCCGGCGGACCTTGCTGCCCTGCAGGACAGTGTGGAGCAGATGGAAGCCGCACACCAGGCCGGAGACGTCGATGCGCTGACCGTGGCCGACATCGCCTTCCACGACACCGTGCTGCGTGCGTCCGGAAACCCGTTCGTCCCCGCCATGCTGGGCCAACTTTCCACCTTGCTGTATGCCATGCGCCGCGAAACCTCCGCGTTCCCGGATGTGCAGCGCCACGCCATCCACCACCACAAGATGGTCCTTGCGGCCATCGCTGCAGGCGATCCTGCCACGGCGCGTTCCACGATGGACGCCCACATCACCCAGACCTTCGAGGACTACGAGCACTACCTCGCCGTGTCCAGCCGCAGCGGAGCCACCGCCGGCTAGGACGCTGCCGGATACCGCCCCGCTTCACACCTCCGGACGCCATTCATTCCGCCGCACACCCATACCCTCCTTCATGTGTGTTGACTCCCACATTGACCTGTGATTAGAATCGCAGTCAGATATCAGACATCTGATCTCAGGCCTGATCTCACACCCCCCCAAAGTGCCGCCAGCCAAAGGAGTCGTTATGCGCGCGCATTCCCTATTTGAGGGTCCCCACATCACGGCAGGAGGCCCGCGATGACCTCCCGTGCCGCCGCCCCCGCACTCAGCGAACTGGGCGAGACCACCCTCCGCAAAGTGCGCCGGAGGCTCATGCCCCTGATCGTCCTGCTGTACTTCGTCGCCTACCTTGACCGGAACAACGTGGGTTTCGCCAAGCTGGGCATGCAGGGCGACATTGGCCTCACCGAGGCTGCCTACGGCCTGGGCGCAGGCATCTTCTTCCTGGGCTACGCACTGCTGGAAATCCCCAGCAACGGCGGCATGTACCGGTACGGTGCCCGCAAATGGATCGCCCGGATCCTGATCAGCTGGGGCATCTTCGCCACCGCCATGTTCCTGGTGAACGGCGAGGCCACGTTCTACGTCATCCGCTTCCTGCTCGGAGCCGCCGAGGCCGGCTTCTTCCCGGCCATCCTCTTCTACCTGACCCTGTGGTTTCCCGCGGCGCAGCGCGTCACCGTGTTGGGCATCTTCATCCTGGCCCAGCCCATCTCCAACGCCCTGGGCGCTCCCGTGTCAGGCATGCTCCTGAACCTCGAGGGAGTGGCAGGCCTGCACGGCTGGCAGTGGTTGTACATCCTTGAGGGCATCCCGGCGATCGTGCTGGGCATCATCACGCCGTTCGTCATGACGGACCGCCCGGAACACGCCAAGTGGCTCAAGCCGGAAGAACGTGAATGGCTCTCCACCACCATGGCCGCGGAACTGGCGGACAAGCAGAAGGCGGGCAACCACAACTTCCTTGCCGGCCTGAAGGACCCCCGCACCATCGCCTACTCGGCGCTGTACTTCGGCCTGGTCTGCGGCATCTATGGCCTGGGGCTCTGGCTGCCCACCATCGTCAAGGCGCTGGGCAAGTTCGACACCACCCAAGTGGGCTTCATCGTCTTCATCCCCTACGCCATCGCAGCGGTGTTCGTCTACTTCTGGAGCAAGCGCTCGGACCGCACCGGCAACCGCGTATGGCATGCCAGCATGAGCATGGTGCTCGCCGCCGCCGGCCTCCTGGGCGCAGGCTACCTGCTGCCGGTCAACGCCGTACTCGCCATGGTGTTCCTGACACTCGCGGCCATGGGCATCTACTCCGCCATCGCGCCCTTCCTTGCCATGCCCTCCGCTGCCCTCACCGGCGCCGCGGCCGCAGCGGGCCTTGCCATGGTCAACTCCCTCGGCAACCTGGGCGGCTTCGTGGCTCCCTACATCGTGGGCATCCTCAAGGACGCCACCGGAAACAGCCAGACCGGCCTGGTGTTCCTGGCCGCCTGCCTCGCGGTGACCGCCGCCGCCACCTACCTCTACGCACGCAAGCGGCCCGAAGGCGTCTCCGCACCCGGAGCCACCGTTCCTGCCGCCGAAACCCACTAGGACAAAGCAATGACTACACAGCACACCTTCCCCGCAGAGCGCACCGCGGTCCTGACCGGGGCGGCATCAGCCCGCGGCATCGGCCGCGCCACCGCGGACCGCCTGGCCAGCGAAGGCTGGTCCATCGCCATCCTCGACATCAATGCGGAAGACGCCAAGGCTGCCGCCGCTGAAATCGGCGCCAACCGGGCGGTTAAGGCAATTGGCGTGGGTGCGGACGTCTCGGACGAGGCGTCGGTGGACCGGGCCATCACGGAGATCGAGCAGGCGCTTCCGCCCATCGTCGGACTGGTGAACCTTGCGGGGATCAGTTCACCCACCCCCTTCATGGAAACCACCGTGGCGGAATGGGACAAGGTCTTCGCCATCAACATGCGCGGCACCTTCCTCGTTTCCCAGCGCGTCCTCAAGGGCATGATCCAGCGTGAGCTCGGGAGGATCGTCAGCATCTCCTCCATCTCCGCCCAACGCGGCGGCGGCACCTACTCCAAGGTGGCCTACAGTGCCTCCAAGGCCGGAATCCTCGGCTTCACCCGCGCGCTGGCCCGCGAAATGGGTGAACACAACATCACCGTGAACGCGATCGCTCCGGGCCCGATCGACACCGACATCATGGGCGGAACGCTGAGCGACGAGCGGAAAGCCCAAATGTCCGAAGGGATCATGATGGGCCGGGTGGGAACCCGCGAAGAAGTGGCCGCGCTGATCGCGTTCCTGCTGGGCGAGGACGCCGGTTATATCACCGCCGCCACCTACGACATCAACGGCGGACTGCAGGTTTCCTGACCGCCGGTTCCTGCTGGTGCCGGAGGCCTACCGGCCGCACGGCACCAGCAGGCGTGCACGGGGACACCTCATCCGCCGCGCTCCCGCGCATTTTCGGGCTATAGGATTTCTACATGGCAACCAAGAAACAGGCCTCCGGCGGCGTGAGCAGGCAGGTCCTCGCCGACCACGTTTACGAGGCGCTTCTTGTTGCCCTGATGGACGGCCGGTTGGAAGCCGGCACCCCGGTCAGCATTGACGGTATGGCCCGGGAACTGGACGTTTCCCCCACCCCGGTGCGTGAAGCGCTCGCCCGGCTGGAAGCCACCGGAATGGTCAGGAGGATGGCGCTGCGGGGCTACCGCGTAGCCCCGCTCTTCACCCCGGACGAGCTGGCAGACCTGATGGACGCCCGCCTGGTCATCGAACCGGCGAACGCCTTCATGGCCTGCAAGCACGCGGATCCCCAACTCACCGCGCAGCTGGAGCAGGCCATCGAGGACCTGAAGGCAGCGCCGCGCGGTCCATCCTTCGCGGAATTCCGCGCCTACTGGGAAGCCGACGAACGCTTCCACCGGCTTATCGCCGAGTCGGCGGAAAACCAGTTCCTGCTGTCCGCCTACAATGCGCTGGGGGGCCAGGTGCAGCGCTTCCGGTTCTTCGGCGGACTGGGCGTGACGGATGCCGACTATGCCATCGCCGAGCACACCGAGATCCTCAAGGCCTTTGAAGCCGGCGACGCCGAGCTTGCCCGGCAGAGGATGATCGACCACATCGAAGGCGTCAAGCAGCGCTCGCAGCACGACAGCGAAGTCCGCAGCTAGCAGTACCGCCTGCGGCCCGCACGCGCCGCACCCTCCCTGGGCCTCCCCGCGAAGCCGCCCAACACATCCCTTGACAGAGACACCGTCAAGCGTAGATCCTATAGGAAATGCGATTCTAGATCTGGAGTGACAATGCCGTACACCGCCGAAAACTGGCCCATCGCCGCCGCCCTGCTGCAGTTCCCCGGAACCCGGCCGGACGGCACCGCTGTCCAGGACGCCCCCGCCGGCGACTGGCAGCAGGTCTTCGAGGAAGTGGCGGACGCCGGTTTCACCAATGCCGACCTCACCGACAGCTGGGTGCGTCCCGGTGACCTCTCAAGCGCCAGGCTGGACGAGCTGAAGGCCGCGGCCACCGCCGCAGGCCTGGGACTTCCCTCCATCTCCGCCATCCGCCGCAGCGTGATCGAGGAGGGGAAGTGGGAAGAAAACCTGGCCTACACCCACCGCACCCTCGAAGCCGCTGCGCACCTCGGCTGCGAGGTTGTATCGATCGGCCTGCACCAGGCCATCACCCCGGAGCAGCAGAAACAGCTCTGGTTCTGGACCGTCGAGGGCCACAAGGACCCAGCAGCGGACAAGGAAACCTGGAACAACGCCGTCACCCGAATCCGCGAAGTGGGCAAGCATGCCGCGGAACTGGGACTCCTGGTCTCGCTGGAAATGTACGAGGACACCTACCTTGGCACCGCAGACTCCTCCGTCCAGCTGGTCCAGGACATCGACCTGCCCAACGTCGGCCTGAATCCTGACCTGGGCAACCTGATCCGCCTGCACCGCCCCATCGAGGACTGGCGCGAACTGGTGCACAAGACCCTGCCGTACTCCAACTACTGGCACGTCAAGAACTACATCCGTGATGAGGACCAGGCCCGGGACCACTACGTCGCCATGCCGGCACCCATGGAATCCGGACTCATCAGCTACCGCGAAGCTTTCCAGTTCGCCATCTCCGTGGGCTTCCAGGGCATCATCTGCACCGAGCACTACGGCGGCGACGGCCTGAGCGTCACCGCCGCCAACCAGGACTACCTGCGCCGCCAGGTCTTGCCCAAGCGCGACGGCTATGCACTGGGCACCAGTTTGGTGGCCCAGGGGCGGCAAACCCCGGCAGCGGTCCCGGCACGATAGGCAGCGGCAGGCATCCCAACCGACTCAACCGGTTCAACGAGGAATCATGACAAAGATATTTGACGACCCAGCGCAGTTCGCCGACGACGCCCTCGACGGCTTCGTTGCGGCCAACCGCCAGTATGTGGCGCGTGTTGACGGCGGCGTTGTCCGTTCCACCGAATCACCCGAGGGCCAGGTGGCGGTGGTCATTGGCGGCGGTTCCGGCCACTACCCGGCCTTCGCCGGGCTGGTGGGCGCCGGGCTTGCCACCGGAAGCGCCTGCGGCAACATGTTTGCTTCCCCCTCCGGCGGGCAGGTGTACCGGGTAGCCAAGGCATCCCACACCGGCGGCGGCGTCCTCCTCAGCTACGGCAACTACGCAGGCGACGTCCTCCACTTTGGCCAGGCACAGGAGAAGCTGAACGCTGAAGGCATCGAAACCCGCACCGTGCTGGTGACCGACGACGTCGCCAGCGCGCCCCTTGCGGAGATCGGCAAACGCCGCGGCATCGCCGGCGACCTCACCGTCTTCAAGGTTGCCGGCGCGGCCGCAGAGGCCGGGCTGGACCTGGACGGGGTGGAACGGCTTGCCATCAAGGCCAACCACCACACCCGCTCGCTCGGCGTGGCCTTCGCCGGCTGCACCCTCCCCGGCGCAGCCGAGCCCCTCTTCACCGTGCCGGAAGGCATGATGTCCGTGGGACTGGGCATTCACGGCGAACCGGGCATCTCCGAGCAGCCGCTGCCAACCGCCAGCGAACTGGCCAAGCTGCTGGTGGACGGCCTGCTCCAGGACAAACCGGAAACAGCAGGCACCCGTGTCGTGCCCATCCTCAACGGCCTGGGCACGGTCAAGTATGACGAACTGTTCCTGCTGTTCGGCAAGGTCGAGGCCCTGCTCACCGCCGCCGGACTTGAGATAATTGAGCCCGAATGCGGTGAACTGGTCACCAGCCTGGACATGTCAGGCCTGTCCCTGACGCTGTTCTGGCTGGATGAGGAACTGGAGAAGTTCTGGGCCGCCCCGGCCGACACCCCCGCTTTCCGCAAGGGCAACCTGGCGCCGCGCAAGGCACGGTCCGTTGAGGCACTGGCCCAGGCGGTCACGACGCCGGCGCTGGCCTCCACCCCGGCGTCCACCGCCCTGGCCGCCACGGCAGTGGACGCGCTGAAGGAGGCGCGCGCCGTCGTCGTCGAACATGAAGACGCCCTGGGAAAGCTGGACGCCATCGCCGGGGACGGCGACCACGGCATCGGCATGCGGCGCGGCGTGGATGCTGCCGTCGCCGCTGCGGAGAAGTCGCACGCCGGCGGCGCCGGCCTGGAGGAAGTCCTTGCGGCGGCGGGGGAGCAGTGGGCCGAGCGTGCCGGCGGCACCTCCGGGGCCTTGTGGGGTGCGGCCGTTTCCGCTGTGGGCAGGACCCTCGGCAGCAAGGAAACATATACGGCGGCAGACGCGGCCGCAGCGGTCAATGCACTTGTTGACGCCATCATCACCCTGGGCAAGGCCGAAGCGGGAGACAAGACCATGGTGGACGCGCTCCTTCCATTCGCTGACGCCTTCACCAAGGCAATTGACGACGGCGGCAGCGTGGCCGGCAGCCTCCACGCGGCAGCGGAGGCGGCCGCCAAAGCCGCCGACGCGACCGCAGAACTCAGCCCGAAGAAAGGCCGTGCCCGGCCGTTGGCCGAAAAGAGCCTGGGGCACCCTGATCCCGGCGCCGTCTCATTCGGCCTTATCGCCCGCAGGGTGGCCGATTACGCCGAAACCATCGAAAGCCATTAAGGAGAACCGCATGACCGAGCACACCCAGCCAGGCTGGCGCATCGTCGTCGGCAATGACGAAGCAGGCGTCGAATACAAGAACGCCCTGCGCGAGATGCTGGAGGCAGACCCCCGGGTCGCGTCGGTGGAGGACGTCGGCGTGGGCGCTGACGACACCACCGCCTATCCACACCTGGCCGTCGCCGCAGCGCGCAAGGTGGCCGCCGGGGAAGCGGACCGCGCCCTGCTGATCTGCGGAACCGGCCTCGGCGTCGCCATTTCAGCCAACAAGGTTCCAGGCATCAGGGCCGTCACGGCACACGACAGCTACTCCGTGGAGCGTTCCGTTCTGTCCAACAACGCCCAGGTGCTGACCTTGGGCCAGCGTGTCATCGGCCTGGAACTGGCCAAGAAACTCGTGGGCGAGTGGCTGGACCACCGCTTCGATGAAACCTCCGCATCCGCGGCCAAAGTAGACGCCATTTCCTCCTACGAGGACGCGTCGGAAGGACTTGAGGACAAATGACCACTCGCAACATCGCCGTCGTCGGCTCAGGCTACATGGGCGGCGGAATCGCCCAGGTCCTGGCGCTCGCCGGGGCCCGCGTCGCACTGGCCGACGTCTCCGCCGAAATCGCCCAAAACAACTACGAGCGCCTGCTGAAGGAGTCTGACGAGTTCGTCGCGGCCGGCCTGTTCCCGGCCAACGCCACTGACCTGCTCAAGGAAAACCTGTGGCCGGCCAAGGACATCGAAGAAGCCGTGGCCGGCGCCGAGTACATCGAGGAGGCAGTGCCGGAGGTCCTGGAGATCAAGCACGCCACCCTGGCCAGGATCAGCGCCGCCGCCCGGCCCGATGCCATCATCGGGTCCAACACCTCCACCATCTCCATCGCAAAGCTCGCCGAGGTGGTGGACAACCCGGAACGCTTCCTGGGCGTCCACTTCTCCAACCCGGCCCCGTTCATCCCCGGCGTGGAAGTCATCCCGCACGAAGGCACCTCCGCGGCCACCGTCCAGGCTGCCCGCACCATCGTCGGGGAGACCGGCAAGGAAACGGCCACCGTCAAGGACGTGACCGGCTTCGTGCTGAACCGGCTCCAGTACGCCCTCTTCCACGAGGCCGCCCAGGTGGTGGAGGAAGGCATCGCCACCGCGGAGGATGTGGACACGCTGGTGCGCACCACCTTCGGCTTCCGGCTGCCGTTCTTCGGGCCGTTCGCGATCGCCGACATGGCCGGCCTGGACGTTTACGCCTTCTGCTACAAGTCCCTGCAGACGGGCTTCCCGGAGCGGTTCGCCACCCCGCAGATCCTGCAGGAAAAGGTGGACGCCGGCCAACTGGGCACCAAGACCGGTTCCGGATTCCTGGACGTCCCCGCGGACCGGACTGCAGCCCTTGTTGCCTACCGGAACAAGGCCTACGTCGCCATGCAGAAGCTCATTGAAGAGCTGGGCCCGGCACCCCTGTCCTAGGCCGTCCAGACACTCCACAAGAAGGAAACAACCATGACTTCATTTCCCCCGGAACGCACGGTGATCGTTACCGGCGCCGTGTCCGAACGCGGCATCGGCCGGGCCACCGCGGAATACCTGGCCGAACGCGGCTGGAACATCGGTGTGATCGACCTTGACGATGCCGCCAGCAAGAACCTGGCCCGGGACCTCGCAGAAAAGCATGGCGTCAAGGCCCACGGTGCCGGCGCCAATATTGGCGACGAGGCCTCGGTACGCGCGGCCATCGACGAAATCGAGGCCGAACTTCCCCAGCTGGTGGCCTTGGCGAACATCGCCGGGGTCAGCTCCCCGGTTCCCTATCTCGAACTCGACGGCGCCGAATGGGACCGCGTGCTCAACATCAACATGAACGGCGTGCATTACGCTACCCGCCGGGCGGCCGAATCGATGGCCAGGAACCGGCTGGGGCGGATCGTCAACATTTCTTCCGTCTCCGCCCAGCGCGGCGGTGGAACCTTCAGCAAGACCCCTTACTCCGTGGCCAAGGCCGGCGTCATCGGCTTGACCCGCGCCACCGCCCGGGAACTGGGGGAGTACGACATCACCGTCAACGCCATCTCACCGGGCCCGATCGATACCGACATCATGGGCGGCACCCTCACCGAGGAACGCAAGGATGAACTCGTCAAGGACCTGGTGGTGAACCGGGTGGGCACCACCCGCGATGTCGCGGCAGCCATCTCTTTCCTGATTGGCGAGGACGCCGGGTACATCTCCGGCCAGACGCTGAACGTGGACGGCGGCCTGTACATGCACTGACGGCGCCCTTCCCGCCATCACAACGCGGGGTGCCACCACAAGCCCTGCGGGCCGCCGGCCCGCAGGCCCACAATCGTCACCCACTCGAAGGAGAGTGCTGTGTCTGAAACCACCGCAACATCCAAGGAACTCCTGGCCCGTCCGGTCCTGAAGTCCGCGATCTTCAAGGCGGCCCGCCGGCTCATGCCGATGCTGGTCATCCTGTACGTCGTTTCGTTCCTGGACCGCACCAACGTCGGCTTTGCCGAGGCGGCCCTGGGAGCGGACAAGGGGGTGTCCGCCGCGGCCTTCGCCCTGGGCGCGGGCATCTTCTTCATTGGCTACGCGATCTTCGAGATCCCCAGCAACCTGCTGCTCAAGAAGGTTGGCGCCAAGATCTGGCTGGCGCGCATCGCCATCACCTGGGGCATCGTTTCGGCGTGCTTCGCCTTCGTCCAGGGCGAAACCTCATTCGTGATCCTGCGGTTCCTCCTCGGCGTGACCGAGGCCGGGCTGTTCCCGGGCGTGATCATGTACCTGGCCGAATGGTTCCCCAACAAGGTGCGCGTCCAGATGTTTGCCATCTTCTACCTGGCCCAGCCGTTCTCCCAAATGATCGGCAACCCGCTCTCCGGCTGGCTGATCAACATCGGCGACCAGGTGCCCGGCCTGCGCGGCTGGCAGGTCATGTTCTTCGTCGAGGGCCTGCTCGCAGTCCTGGCCGGCATCGCCGCCTTCTTCTTCCTGATCAATGGCCCGGAAAAGGCCAAGTTCCTCAACAGCGAGGAAAAGTACGCGCTGAAGGAAGTCATGGCCCTCGAGGACACCATCAAGGACGAGACCGGCCCCCGGGGCATCCTCGCCGCGATGCGCAACGGCAGGGTCTGGTACTTCACTGCCATCTACTTCTGCCTGCAGATCGCCGTCTACGGCGTGACGTTCTTCCTACCGCAGCAGGTGTCGTCCCTGACCGGGCAGAAGGTGGGCCTTGCCGTCGGCCTGCTGATCGCCGTTCCGTGGTTCTTCGGCATCTTCTCCTGCTACTTCATCGGCAAGGCCGCCGACACGGTGGCCAAGCGGCGTAAGTTCGGCACCATTTTGTTCATCTCCACCGGCCTGTGCATCTTCGGCTCCGCGTGGGCGGGGACCAACCACCAGCCGGTCCTGGGCATGATCTTCATAACCCTGGCAGTCTGCAGCTTCCTGGCCGTGGGCCCCGTGGTCTGGGCCTATCCCACCGCCTTCCTCGCCGGGTCCGCGGCCGCGGCCGGCATCGGCCTGATCAATTCCCTGGGCAACCTGGGCGGGTTCGTGGCACCGATCCTGCGGACCGCGGTCAACGAGGCAACGCAGTCGCCCACCGGATCCATGGGCGTGTACGCCCTGGGCGTCCTGCCGTTCGTGGCCGCAGCAATGATGTATGCCACCAAGCGGTTCAAGAACAAGGCCGACGAGCTGCTCGACTGAGCGCTTGGCAACGCAACCCGCCGGCACCAACCCAAGGAAAACCATGAGCACCTCCGGCAGCAGCACAGGCAACGGCGCCCTCTACATCGGCGTCAGCACCAAAATGTACCTGGGCTACCAGGCAAGCCTGCGCTGGCTGTCGGAGGTGCGCTCCATCGTCGATGACAGGCCCGGACTGGCCGCACAGGATTCCCCGGTCCGGGTCTTCGTCATCCCTTCCTTCCCGGTACTCGAGCCGGCCGCGCGGATCCTGGCCGGCTCGCCCGTGCTGCTCGGGGCGCAGAACTGCGCCTGGGGAGACGGGCCGCTGACCGGGGAGGTCAGCCCGGGCATGCTGGCCGAGCTCGGCGTCACGTTCGTTGAAATCGGCCACGCGGAACGCCGCCGGTTGTTCGCCGAAGACGACGCCGTGGTGGCCCGCAAGGTGCGCGCCGCCGTCGGCCATTCCCTCACGCCGTTGCTGTGCATCGGTGAGCCGGACAGGCTCGACGCCGCGGCTGCCGCCGACTTCTGCGTGGGTCAGGTCCTGGCCGCCACGGGCGGCGACCCGGCGCTGCTGCCCCGACTGGTCCTTGCCTATGAACCTGTGTGGGCTATCGGCGCTGACCAGCCCGCCCCAGCCACGCATGTGAACGCCGTCCTCACACTGATTCGGGCCGCGCTGGGCCCGCGCTGCCCCCTTATTTACGGCGGCAGCGCAGGTCCCGGACTGCTGCCGCAACTGGCAGCCGCGGACGGGCTCTTCCTGGGTCGGTTCGCCCACGACGCCGCGAACCTGGGCCGCGTCCTGGACGAAGCGATGCTTTTGCGTCAGGCAGGAGCCGGCGCCCCGGCCAGCAGTTCTTCCAGCCGCTCATAGCCTTCGGACATGCCGCCCTCCATACCGGACTGGGCCATACCATCGCGCGCTTCCTGGCTGGGGTAGACAGAGTGTCCCCGCAGGCGGGTCCGTCCGTTGCCGAGGTCCTCAAATGTCATGAACTCAAGGCTCACGACATCCGGATATCCGCCGAACTCAAAGGTCTGGATGGCGAATTCGTTGTCCCGGACAGTGTGGAAGATGCCTTTGAACTCGTAGGCAACGCCGTCCCGTCCGGTATGCAGGTAGCTGTAGCTGCCCCCGGTGCGGAAATCGTAGTGGTCAATGTTCATCTTCATGCCCCGCGGGCCAAGCCACTGGACAATGAGGTCTGGTTCTTTATGCGCGCGGAACACGTCCGCGACCGGGAAATCGAACTCGCGCTCGTAATCGATGAAGGGGACGCCCTCGGGAACGCTGAGTTTCAGGGAATTGCTCATCATGACTCCTTGGTGGATTGGCTGCCATTGGATGGGTCGCCGCTGTGTGCGGCGCTTGATCGAAGAACGGCGTCGAGGCTCCGGAACTGGCCTTCGCGGACCAGCCGGTATTGGTCGATCCATGCGGTCAGTGCCTCAAGCCGCGCCGGGTTCAGATGGACGGGGCGGCGCTGCGCGTCCCTGGTTCGGGTCACCAGTTCCGCCTGCTCGAGCACCTGGATATGTTTTGAAACCGCCTGCTTGGAGATTTCGAAAGGTTCTGCCAATTCGTTCACTGTTGCCGGGCCCCTGCTGAGCCGGGCGATGATGCTGCGACGGACGGGATCGGCCAGGGCCATGAAGGCCCCGTCCAGCGCCATGTCATCGGAGATCACTGTCATTCTTCACCTAATCAACCTATATGTTTATCAATCTATCGGTTGATTAATGGTAGCCACTCCGGCGCGCCCTGCGCAAGGGTTGTTTCCTTCTCTCGGACTTTGTTAGTACGTCAGGGCAAATTGAGGAAGAGAGCGATCACGCCCCTGGTCCGGGCGGTCACCAAGCGGTAGCTTCCGGCCTGGGTGGGAGTGCAGTGAAGTGGATCAAGGATGTTGTAAGTATGTCATTACAAACTTTTGACAGGACATCTGATCTAGGGAAGAGTAGTGCCTGTGGCCCACGCCACGGCCCGCCAGTTCCGGAGCTCCCGCCCCTGCAAAGGATTGGAGTTCCACACCAGAAAGGTCCACGATTTCCGTGACCCACGAGCTTCTTACGATCGGGCGCATCAGCGTTGATATCTACCCGAACGACATCGGGGTTGGCCTGGAGGACGTTAACTCCTTCGGCAAATACCTGGGTGGTTCACCGTCCAATGTGGCTGTTGCTGCCGCCCGCCACGGCCGCCGGACCGGCGTCATCTCCCGGACCGGGGACGACCCGTTCGGCACCTACCTCCACCGCGAACTGCACAAGTTCAACGTCGATGACACCTTCGTCACGCCGGTAAAGGATTTGCCTACCGCGGTCACTTTTTGCGCGATCAAGCCCGCCACTGATGAGTTCCCGCTGTACTTCTACGGCCGGTTTCCGACGGCACCGGACCTGCAGATCAAGGCTGAAGAGCTGGACCTGGACGCCGTCCGGGAGGCCGGGATCTTCTGGTCCACCGTGACCGGCCTGTGCCAGGAACCGTCCCGCAGTGCCCACATCACCGCCCACCAGGCCCGCCCCCGTACCGGCCTTGCCCCCGGGCAGTTCACCATTCTGGACCTGGATTACCGGCCGATGTTCTGGGCTTCGGAAGAAGAGGCCCGCGCCGAGGTGGCCAGGATCCTGCCGCACGTCACCGTTGCCATCGGCAATGACAAGGAATGCGCCGTCGCGGTGGGCGAGGGCACCCCGGATGAGCAGGCGGACCGGTTGCTGGCCGCGGGTGTGGAGATCGCCGTCGTGAAGCTTGGTGCCGAGGGCGTGATGGCCAAGACCCGGACCGAGCGGGTGGTCTCCGCTCCTGTCCCGGTGGAGACCCTGAACGGCCTGGGTGCCGGGGACTCCTTTGGTGGCGCTTTCTGCCACGGTCTGCTTTCCGGCTGGCCGCTGACCCAGGTTTTGGATTACGCCAATGCCGCCGGCGCGATTGTGGCTTCCCGGCTGTCCTGCGCAGATGCGATGCCGACACCGGACGAGGTCACCTCGCTGCTGGCCGAACGCGGCCGCCCGGTTCCCGGCATTGGTGTTCCCGGCATTGGTGTTTTCGGCACTGGTTTTTCCGGTGCGAATGCGCAGCTTGCCAGCGAAGGAGCAGCACTGTGACCCTCACCCCGATTGCCTCGAACCACGCCGTGGATGATGATCCGCGCCGTTACGAACACCTGAGCACCATCCGGCTGGAAGACCCGGATGCCGTGGCCCGCGCGGCCAAGTCCCGCCGTCGCCATCCGGGCCTGAAGTCCGGACGGCAGAACTTCATTGTCGCCGCAGACCACCCCGCCCGTGGTGCCCTGGCCGTCGGCAGCGATCCGGTGGCCATGGCTGACCGCCGGCAGCTGCTGGACCGTTTGCAGATCGCCTTGGCCAATCCTGCCGTCGACGGCGTCCTGGCCTCCCCGGACATCATGGACGACCTGCTGCTGCTCGGCGCCCTGGACGGGAAACTCGTGTTCGGTTCGATGAACCGCGGCGGGCTGGCCGGGCTGGTCAACGAGATCGATGACCGGTTCACGGGCCACACGGCCGCTGCCCTGGAAGCCCTCGGGGCCGACGGCGGGAAGATGCTGACCCGCATCTGCCTGGGCGACCCGGACACCGTGGCCACCCTGGAGGCGACCGCTCACGCGATCGATTCGCTGGCCGGGCGGAAGCTGATCGCCATGGTGGAGCCCTTCCTGTCGGTCCGTGAGAACGGCCGGGTCCGCAACGACCTGTCCACCAACGCCGTGATCAAGTCCATCGCGATCGCCGAGGGCCTCGGTTCCACCAGCGCCTACACCTGGATGAAGCTGCCGGTGGTGGCGGAGATGGAACGCGTCATGGCGGCCACCACCATGCCCACGGTCCTGCTGGGCGGGGACCCGGACGGCACCCAGGATGAGGTTTTCGCCACCTGGGAAGCCGCACTGGCCCTTCCGGGCGTCCAGGGCCTCACGGTTGGGCGCACCCTTCTCTATCCCGCAGATGGGGACGTCGCCGGCGCCGTCGCTACCGCCGCCTCGCTGCTGCACCACACCACGGAAGCATCGGAGTAGTCCCCATGGGCACAACAGGAACGCGCAGGATGACGGTGGCCCAGGCCGTCGTCGGGTACCTTTCCAAGCAGTACACCGTCGACATGGTGGGCGGTGTTCAATACCGGGAGCGGCTCATCCCGGGGACGTTCGGAATTTTCGGGCACGGCAACGTTGCCGGTGTGGGCCAGGCGCTGAAGCAGTACCAGCAGCTGGATCCGGCCATCATGCCGTACTACCAGGGCCGGAACGAGCAGGCGCAGGTCCACCAGGCCGTCGGCTACGCCCGGCATACCCGCCGCCGCCAGACTTTCGCGATCAGCACCTCGATCGGCCCGGGGTCCTCGAACCTGCTCACCGGCGCGGCGCTGGCCACCGCCAACCGGCTGCCCGTCCTGCTGCTGCCGTCCGACACTTTCGCGACCCGCGCCGCTGACCCGGTGCTGCAGCAGCTCGAACAGCCCTATGCCTACGACCTCACCGTCAACGACGCGTTCCGGCCGCTGTCCAAGTTCTTCGACCGGGTCAACCGGCCCGAGCAGCTGTTCTCCGCGTTCCACCACGGCCTGCGCGTGTTGACCGACCCGGCCGAGACCGGGGCGGTGACCATATCGCTGCCGCAGGACGTCCAGGCCGAGGCCTTCGACGTCCCCGAGGAATTCCTGGCCGAACGGGAGTGGCGGATCCGCCGCCCCGAGGCCGACGACGACGACATCGCCCGCGCCGCGGCTGCCATCCGGGCTGCGAAGCGGCCGCTGGTCATTGCAGGCGGCGGCGTCCTCTACGCCTACGCCAACGACGAACTCGCAAAGTTCGCCGAGCTGACCGGCATCCCGGTAGGCAACACCCAGGCCGGCGTCGGCGTCCTGCCCTGGGACCACAAGTTCAGCCTGGGTGCCATCGGTTCCACCGGCACGACGGCGGCCAACGCCATCGCGGCCGAGGCGGACCTGATCATCGGCATCGGCACGCGCTACGAGGACTTCACCACCGCATCCCGGACCGCGTTCCAGAACCCCGACGTGAAATTCATCAACATTAACGTCGCCCCGCTCGACGCGTACAAGCACGGCACCAGCCTCCCGATCGTCGCGGACGCCCGCAAGGCGCTGGTGAAGCTCAACGCAGCGCTGGGCGGCTACCGGGTGGGCGCCGACCTGGAGCAAAAGGTCGCGGCCGAGAAAAAGCGCTGGAACGCTACCGTGGACGAGGCTTTCGACACCCGGTACACGCCGCTGCCGGCGCAGAATGAGATCATCGGCGCCACCAACCGGGCCATGGATGCCCGCGACGTGGTGATCTGCGCGGCCGGGTCTTTGCCCGGTGACCTGCACAAGATGTGGCGCGTCCGGGACCCGTTCGGCTACCACGTCGAATATGCCTACTCCTGCATGGGCTACGAAATCCCCGGCGGCCTCGGCGTCAAGCGCGCAGCGCTTGCTGAAGCCGCGGCGAGTACGACGGCGGCAGGCCGCTCACGCGCGGAGGCGCGGGACGTCGTCGTGATGGTGGGGGACGGTTCCTACCTGATGATGCACACCGAACTGGTCACAGCCGTGGCCGAACGCATCAAGCTGATCGTGGTCCTGATACAGAACCACGGCTACGCCTCCATCGGCTCCCTCTCCGAATCCCTCGGATCCCAGCGCTTCGGCACCCGGTACCGGGCACTGAACGAAGAGGCGCACAGCTTCGACGACGGCGAGACCCTGCCCGTGGACCTGGCCCTGAACGCCGAATCCCTGGGCGTGAAGGTCATCCGGATCGAACCGGGGGAGAAGGTCATCGCCGAACTTGAGCAGGCCATCCGCGATGCCAAGGCAGCTCCCGAGGGCAGCGGACCCATCCTGATCCACGTCGAATCCGATCCGCTCCTGGACGCACCGTCCTCAGAGTCCTGGTGGGACGTCCCCGTCTCCCAGGTCTCCGAACTGGACTCCACCAAGCAGGCCTTCCAGACCTACGCCGACCACAAGTCACGCCAGCGCAAACTGCTCGGCTAACCACACGTTCCACTACTCAAGGAAGAGTCCCATGACTGCCACCACCACCCAGACCACCGATACACAGACAACCGTTATCAACCACTTCCTCAACGGCGCCGAAACCGCCGGCGAGGGCGACCGCACCACGAACGTGTACAACCCGGCCACCGGCGCTGTCTCCGGTGAACTCCGCCTGGCCAACCGGACCGACCTGGACACTGCCGTCGCTGCCGCCCGCAAAGCCGCCGACACCTGGGGCGACATCTCCCTGGCCAAGCGCACCGCTGTCCTGTTCAAGTTCCGCGAACTCGTCGCCGCCCATGTTGACGACCTCGCGGCCCTGGTGACCGCCGAACACGGCAAGGTCCTCTCCGACGCCAAGGGCGAAATCGGCCGCGGCCTCGAAGTCGTCGAGTACGCCTGCGGGATCCCCACCCTGCTCAAGGGTGACTACTCGGACCAGGTCTCCACCGGCATCGACGTCTTCTCCTTCCGTGAGCCCCTCGGCGTGGTTGCCGGCATCACCCCGTTCAACTTCCCCGTCATGGTGCCGCTGTGGATGGCCCCGATGGCGATCGCCACCGGCAACGCCTTCATCCTCAAGCCCTCCGAACGCGACCCTTCCGCCTCCCTGCTGCTGGCCAAGCTCTGGAAGGAAGCCGGCCTGCCCGACGGCGTCTTCCAGGTCCTGCACGGCGACAAGGAAACCGTTGACGGCCTCCTGACCCACCCGGACGTGGACGGCATCTCCTTCGTCGGCTCCACCCCGATCGCCCAGTACGTCCACGAAACCGCCACCAAGCACGGCAAACGCGTCCAGGCCCTGGGCGGAGCGAAGAACCACGCCATCATCCTGCCCGACGCCGACCTCGACAACGCCGCCGACCACCTCGCCGCCGCTGCCTTCGGCTCCGCCGGGGAACGCTGCATGGCCATCTCCGTCGCCGTCGCCGTCGGGGACGCCGCCGACCTGCTGGTCAAAAAGGTCGAGGAGCGCGCCCTGGCCGTGAAGGTCAACAACGGCACCGCCCCCGGCGCCGAAATGGGCCCGGTGATCACCCCCGCCTCCAAGGAACGCATCGTCAGGATCGTCACCGAAGCCGAAACCGCCGGCGCCGCCATGGTGGTGGACGGCCGCGACCTCGTGGTCCCCGGCCACGAAAACGGCTTCTGGGTGGGTCCCACCGTCCTGGACCACGTCAAGACCGAAATGACCGCCTACAAGGAGGAAATCTTCGGACCCGTCCTCGTCGTGGTCCGCGTCGACACCCTCGAAGAGGGCATCAAGCTCATCAACGCCAACCCCTACGGCAACGGCACCGCCATCTTCACCTCCTCCGGAGCAGCCGCCCGCACGTTCCAGCGCTCCGTGACCGTCGGCATGATCGGCATCAACGTGCCCCTCCCGGTCCCGGTGGCCTACCACTCCTTCGGCGGCTGGAAAGCCTCACTCTTCGGCGACAAGCACATCTACGGCCCCGAAGGCGTCAGCTTCTACACCCGCGGCAAGGTGGTCACCTCCCGCTGGCCCGAAACCCACCACGCCTCCGGCGCCTCCTACAACTTCCCGTCGAACTAGAAACCATCACCATCGATTGCTCCGTACATGTCGTTTTGAACGACCAAAACGACAACTGCGGAGCAGTCGATGCAAAGGAACAGACAATGACTGAGAACAAACTGATCATCGGCACGGCGCCGGACTCCTGGGGCGTGTGGTTCGCGGACGACCCCAAACAGACCCCCTGGGAACGCTTCCTCGACGAGGTGGCCGAATCCGGCTACAAGTGGATCGAACTGGGCCCCTACGGCTACCTGCCCAACGATCCCGCCCGCCTGGCGGAGGAACTGAGGCAGCGCGATCTCAAAGTCACCGCAGGCACCGTCTTCACCGCTTTCCACCGTGGGCTGGACCAGTGGGAGACCGCGTGGGAGCCGGCCCGCAAGGTAGCCGAGCTCACCGCGGCCATGGGCGGCGAGCACATCGTGGTCATCCCGGCCATGTGGCGCGACGACGTCACCGGCGAGGCCGTGGAAAGCGGCACCTTGAGCGAGAAGGCATGGAGCGACTTGTTCGCCGGCCATAACCGCCTGGGCAAGACCCTGCTGGAGGACTTCGGCCTGCAGCAGCAATTCCACTCCCACGCAGACTCCCACGTGGGAGCCCAGGAGGACATTGAAACCCTTCTCGCAGCCACGGACCCGAAATACCTCAACCTGTGCCTGGACACCGGGCACGCCGAATACTGCGGCGCCTCCAGCCTGGACCTGATCAAGAACTACCCGGACAGGATCGGCTACCTGCACCTGAAGCAGGTCAATCCGGAGATCCTGAAGAAGGTCAATGAAGAGAACATGACGTGGGCTGCCGCCAACCTGGCCGGCGTCATGACCGAACCGCCCAACGGGCTGCCGGACCTCCGGGCTGTCATCGAGGCAGTGGAAGCCCTGAACCGGCCCATCTTCGGCATCGTGGAGCAGGACATGTACCCCGTTGCCTTCGATGTGCCCATGCCGATCGCCAAGCGCACCCGAAACTATCTGCTGTCCTGCGGCTCCCGCACCAGCATCAGCTAACCCACCCTGGACACCACAAAGGAGAGAACAATGACTGAAACCCTCCGCGTCGCCGTCATCGGTGCAGGCCGCATGGGCGCAGACCACATCCAGCGCCTGAACAAGCGCATCCATGGAGCAGAAGTTGCCGCCGTCGTCGACGTCGACCTTGCCCGCGCCCAGGCCGCCATCGAAGGCATTCCGGGCGCCGTTGCCCTCACGGACGCTGAGGAAGCCCTCAACAACGGTGGCGTCAACGCGGTCCTGATCGCCACACCCGGCTTCCTGCACCAGGACATCCTGCTCAAGGCGCTCGCCAAGGACATCCCGATCCTCTGCGAAAAGCCGCTCACCCCGGACGCCGAGTCGTCCTGGAAGATCGTCGAAGCGGAGGTCGCGCTGGGCCGCCAGCGTATCCAGGTGGGTTTCATGCGCCGGTTCGACGCCGAATACGCGGCGCTGGGCTCGATCATCAGGAACCAGGAACTAGGTGAACTGCTGATGCTCCACCACCAGCACCGCAACCCCACCACTCCCGAGGGCTTCACCAACGAGATGCTCATCAACGATTCCGTGGTCCACGAGTTCGATGCCATCCGCTACTTCACCGGCGAGGAAATCACCAGCGTCCAGGTCCGCCTGGGCAAGGCAACCAGGACAGCGCCCAACGGCCAGCACGATCCCCAGCACGTCCTGATTGAAACCGAGTCAGGCGTCCTGGCCGACGTCGAAATCTACGTCAATGCCAAGTTCGGCTACGAAGTGGCTACCCAGGCCACCTTCGAGGACGGCATCGTCAGCATCGGCGGGGACACCGGCCCCTACACGCGCAGCGCCGGCCGTTGGGGCGGCAACGTCACTCCCGGGTTCGAGGAGCGTTTCGGAGCCGCGTACGACGTCGAAATCCAGTCATGGGTGGACGCGGCACTTAAGGGCGGGATCGGCGGCCCCTCCGCCTGGGACGGGTACGCCACCGCCGCGTGCTGTGAAGCCGGCGTTGAAGCCCAGAAGAACGGCGAAAAGGTTGCCGTAAAGCTGGCGGCAAAGCCCGACCTCTACAAGTAGGACAGGAGGAGGGGGCGGAGCCATCCGTCCCCTGCTGTTCGGTTGGGCCTTCGGTGCATTGTGCCGGCGACCGAGGACAAGAGCCTGGAGGACCTGGAGCACTACTTCAAAAGCGTCGCCGGCGGCCAAACCACGGAAGCAGCAGCAACGATCCCCTGACCGGCCTCGACCGTTCCCGCGCACAAAGCAGCAACCCCCATGAAGATCCTTCCTGGGGTTGCTGCTTTATGCCGGCGCGTGCAACCGCGGCAGGGCGTCCACCAGCGGCGCCAGCTCCGGGACCGCTTGGGCCTCGTCCAACGCACGCTCCAGGGTGGCGTCGTGGACCGGCCGAGCCTTCGTTAGCAGGCTGATGCCGCTGGCGGTCAGCTCGGTGTAGATGCCGCGGCGGTCGTCGTCGCACAGGATCCGGGTCAGGAGGCCGCGGTCCTCCAGCCGGTTTACCAGCCGCGTGGTGGCGCTGGGGCTGAGCGCCGTGGCGCGGGCCAGTTGCTGCATCCGCATATGCCACCCGTCCTGCCGGCTGAGCGCATCCAGCACGGTGTACTCCACCACGGACAGCTTTGACTCGGCCTGCAGGGAACGTTCCAGCTCGCCTTCGATCAAGCCATGCAGGGCCGCCAACGTACGCCATCCCTGGGCGCGTACCTCAACGGCGTCGTCCTTGATGCCCATGGTTGCTCCTTCACCAAAATGGCGCCGAACGGGCGGCCATCGATCATTGAACATAGATAGTTGCTTGCGCGGTATATTTGCATGTGCAACAATAAATACCGCGCCTGCAACTATCTTAGGCGCCTTCCCTTCCGGGGAACAACCAACCACTTCAACTCGAAGGAGCTTTCCCATGCCTGTTGGCCTGATAGCCCTCGCCCTCGGCGGCTTCGGAATAGGACTCACCGAATTTGTCATCGCCGGACTGCTGCCTGAGGTGGCAGCGGATTTCGGCGTCAGCGAGGCTTCCGCCGGATGGTTCATTTCCGGTTACGCGCTCTCGGTCGTGGTGGGCGCACTCGGCCTCACGGCGGCCGTGACGAGGTTCGAGCGCAAGCCGGTGCTTGCGGCCCTGCTGGTCCTGTTCATCGCAGGAAACCTGATCTCCGCCACCGCGGGCGCCTACTGGCCCATGATGCTGGGCCGGATCATCGCAGCCCTTTCGCACGGCGCCTTCTTCGGAATCGGAGCGGTGGTGGCCGCGGGCATGGTCCCACCCAGCAAGAAGGCCGGTGCCATCGCGCTGATGTTCACCGGACTCACTGCCGCCAATGTCCTGGGGGTCCCGTTCGGCACACTGCTGGGCCAGGCCGCCGGGTGGCGGACCACCTTCTGGGCCATCACCGTTATCGGGGTGGCCGCGCTCGCCGGGATCCTTGCGCTGGTGCCCCGGCAGGCCGGTGAAGCCGACACAGCGGGAAGCCTTCGCTCCGAGCTGCGCGCCTTCCGCTCCGGGCAGGTGTGGCTGTCCATCGTGGTGACCATCCTTGGCTTCGGCGGCATGTTCGGCGCCTTCACCTACATCGCTTACACCCTGACGGAGGTGTCCGGCTTTGCTGCCTCCACCGTGCCGTGGCTGCTCATTGTCTTTGGCGTGGGCCTTTTCGCCGGCAACACGCTGGGCGGAAAAGCTGCCGACCGCAACGTTGACCGGACGTTGCTGGTGGTGCTCGTCATCCTGTCCGTAGTCCTGGTGGCCTTCGCCGTCACGGCCGCCAACCCGGTGCTCACCGTCATCTCACTGGTCCTGATGGGCGGCTTCGGCTTCGCCACCGTTCCCGGACTGCAGATGCGCGTCATGAAGTATGCCCCTGGAGCTCCCACACTTGCCTCCGGCGCGAACATTGGTGCCTTCAACGTGGGCAATGCCCTGGGCGCCTGGTTGGGCGGGGTCACCATTACCGCTGGATTCGGTTACACGTCGCCCATCTGGGCGGGGGCGGTCATCACCCTGGCGGGCGTGGCGGTCATGGCGTTCGCCGCGGCGGCCGCCAAGCGACGCGAACAGCGGCCGGGCAACGGGGTGCAGACGGCGGAAGAGGTTGCCGTCCGCTAGCGGCTGGGCCAGAGGGCGGCGCACCGTGGGCTCGCGTCAGGCTCCGAAAGGCAGCCGGGGATCGATGTTCTGGCTCTCCCAGGTCTGCCGGACCCAACCGTGGTGCGGGTCGTCGCTGATCAGCCATTCGCGCACCGGACCCGGGCCCGCCATGACGTTCAGGTAGTAGAGGTCGTACCCCGGGGCAGCCATGGCAGGGCCGTGCCAGCCGTAGGGCACCAGGACAACGTCGCCGGTGCGGACTTCGGCGGAGATGTCGATGGGCCGCTCGTCCGAGGCGTAGACGCGCTGGTAGCCAATGGCATCCGCATCGTCCGGTGCCGAAACCCCGGCCGCTACCTGCGTTTCGAAGTAGTAGATCTCCTCGAGGGACGTCTCGCCGTCCTTCTCCTCGTCATGCTTGTGCGGAGGGTAGGAGGACCAGTTGCCGGCCGGGGTGAGGACCTCGCAGACGATGAAGCGGTCGGCCTCAAGGGCTGCCGGCGTGCCGAAGTTGTGGACCTGGCGCGAGCAATTGCCCGCCCCGCGCAGTTCCACCGGGGTCTCGGCAGCCGGCACCAGCCGGGTGGGATAGGAGGTCCGTGCCGGGGCAGTGGCAATGGCCACCCGACCGCCGTCGGCTGATCTGATGCTGACGGCGCGTCCGGTGCCGGAATAGAGCACGTCGGCGGGGCCGGAGAAAACGGACGGGCGCCCGCCCAGCGGGTATTCGGTGCCGTCCACGGTCACGGTGAACGACCCGTTGAGTGGCACCACGATCCGTTCCTCGTCTGCGGCGGGAAGGTCGACGGCGGCGCCCGCCGGCAAGGTGGCCACCTTCAGTCCGGTGTGTGCCCAGCCGTCGACGGAGAGGGAGGAATCGGAGGTACCGATCGAAACGTCCCATTTCCCATCCCTGGCTGTGCCCAGGGGATAGACCCAGTTGGTCATGGAAGTGTTCCTTTGCGCTAGCGCTGTACGAGGGTCATTTCGAAGCTGTAGGAATCGGCCCGGTAGACGTGGTGGCCGGTCTCCACGCGCCTGCCGGTATCGTCCACGGCGGTGCGTTCCATGGTGACCAGGGCGGACCCTGCGGCAGTGTCCAGCATCGAAGCCTGGTAGTCGTTGGCGTTCACGGCACCAATGCGCTGGTTGGCCAGCCGGAAGTTCACGCCGCCGCGGCGCAGGATCGAGTAGAGGCCCTCGGCTACAAGCATGGCTTCGTCCATGTCGGCAATGTCGTCGCGCACCCAGTTCTCCATCAGGGCCAGCGGCTTGCCGCCCACCTTCCGAAGCCGGGTGAAGTGGTAGACCTTGGAGCCCGCGGGAAGCTGCAGCGTGGAGAGTGTGGCGTCGTCAGCTTCCACATGCGAAAAGCTGAGGACCTCGGTGGTGGGCTTCTTGCCGTTGTTGGTGAGGTCGTCGTAGAGGCTGGAGAGCTCCAACGGGCGGCGCACCTGGCTGGAGACCACCTGGGTCCCTACGCCACGCTTGCGCACCAGGAGGCCCGACCGCACCAGTTCGTCCATCGCCTTGCGCATGGTGGGCCGGGAGAGGTTGAGCTGGGCGGCCAGGTCGATTTCATTGTCCAGCCGGCTGCCGGGTTCGAGCACCCCGCTGTAGATCGCGGCTTCGATGCCCTGGACTACTTGGTGGTACAGGGGCACGGGGGAGGAGCGGTCGATGCTGAGTCCCAGGTTGTTCGCCACGGTGCGTTCCCTCGTCTTCGGTAACTGCGCAGCCGTCCGGTCCGGACAGGCGTGCCGGGGGACCGATTGCCGCTATATGTTCTCTTGATAGGACATACTTTCTTGCTCGATCGTAGCAGGCGGGTTCCCGGGGTCAAGGGACGTTGCGCCTGATGACCGACGGGACATCCCTGGCGCCCCACGCCGGGATGGCGTCTCGTACGGGATGGCCCCACCATCTACCTGCGGTGCCCTAGGCTGGCTCCATGACCAGGACCGGAGGGCTGCAGCCGTGAATTTCGCCGGAAGCCTGGGCCCCCGTCCACGCACCCTCGAAGTCCAGGACCTGGCCAGTTTCGACCGGCTGGTTGCCGGCGGCGCCGTCAATCTGCATGGCTGGCACGCCCAGTCGCTGGACCTCCGTGGGCGGACTCCGGCCCTGAAGAGAGTTGACGTTGAGGGCGCCATGTTCCTCGGCTGCCTCTTCGACGACGGCATGGAGGCCAACCTCCGCAGCCGCGGTGCCCTGATCTTTCCCCGGCTCGAAGGCGTCCCGTTCGATCCCTACCGCGCCACCCTGTACACCCCGGCGGAGCTCTACGCCGGGCTGGCGGGCTCCTCCTACGAAGAACTGCCGGACGCCCGCATCTACCACTGGAGCATCCAGCCCGGCCAGCGCCACCGTGTGGACGCGACCCTGGCCTCCGCCCTGCACGATCACGCCATCGGCGATGCCCTCGATGAACTCACCCGCTCCGCACCCTGGAACCGCCGGTCCATCGTCGGCGTCATGGGCGGCCATGCGGCGCCGCGCGGCAGCCGGGAGTTTGCAGACGCGGCCCGGCTGGGCAGGCTGCTTGCGCAGGCCGGCCATGTGGTCGCCACCGGGGGCGGACCTGGCGCCATGGAAGCGGCGAACCTGGGTGCATACCTGAGCGGGGCGTCCGACGGCGATGTGCAGTGGGCGCTCGCGGCGCTCGCCGCCGTTCCCGGGTTCCGGCCCTCGGTGTCGGCGTGGGCACGCGCGGCCGCCGCCGTCGTCGACCGCCATCCGGGCGGGACGCCGTCACTGGGGATCCCCACCTGGTTCTACGGGCATGAGCCGCCCAACTACTTCGCCACGCACATTGCGAAATACTTCGCCAACGCCATCCGCGAAGCCATCCTCCTGCAACTGTGCCACGGCGGCATCGTGTTCCTGCCGGGAGCCGCTGGCACGGTGCAGGAGATCTTCCAGGATGCCTGCGAGAACTACTACGGCGCCCGGGAAACGGTGGCTCCCATGGTGCTGGTGGGGCGCCGGCACTGGGAGCAGGAATACCCGGCATGGCCCATGCTGGCCAGCCTTGCCGCCGGGCGCACCATGGCGGATTACATCTTCCTGGTGGACACGGTGGACGAAGCGGTGGAGATCCTCCGGGAGCGCTGAGCGGCGCAGGAGAACCTCCACACGGGTTGAGCCGGCGGTGGCTAGCCCACCGCGGTGCCGAACAGCAGGCCCAGCAGGTACGTGATGACGGCGGCGCCGAGGCCGATGGCCAGCTGGCGCAGGCCGCGGGTCAGCGGGGACGTGCCGGACAGCAGGCCAACAGCAGCGCCGGTGGCCAGGAGGGAAATGCCCACCAAAGCCCCGGCCACCACGAGCGCGGTCACGCCAGTCAGGCCGAACAGGAACGGCAGGATGGGAACGATGGCGCCGGAGGCGAAGAAGCAGAAGCTGGAGAGCGCGGCACCCCACGCGGTGCCCACAGCCTCATGCTGGTCCGCTTCCTCGGGCAGTTCCGGCTGCAGCGACAGGCTCGGGTCGCAGTCGCAGGACAGCAGGCCGGTACGCTCGGCCACCCGGTGTTCGGCAGCCTCCCGGGACATCCCGCGGGCCAGGTACACCAGCAGGAGTTCGTTGTGTTCGAGGTCCAGCTTGGGCGCGACCGCCAGGGTGACCTGGGTGGGGCGCGTGGCTGCCAGCAGCTCCCGCTGGGACCGGACGGAGATGAACTCGCCGGCTCCCATGGACATGGCGCCGGCCAGGAGCCCGGCGACGCCGCTGAGCAGCACCACGCTGCTGGCCACGCCGGAGGCCGCCATGCCCATCACCAGGGAGAGGTTGCTCACCAGGCCGTCGTTGGCGCCGAAGACGGCGGCGCGGAACGTGCCGGCCAGGCGGTTGCGGCCGCGGGTTGCCAGCCCCCGGACCACTTCCTCATGGATCTGTTCATCGGCCGCCATGGCGTCAGTGGCGTTGGGGTCCTTGGCGTAGGGGGAGCGGCCTTCCGCGCGCTGGGCCAGGGCCAACACAAATACGGAGCCGAAGTGCCGGGCCAGGAACCCCAGGAAGCGGCTCCGGGCGGACGCCCTTTTTGGCTTGCCCGCGTGATCGCCCAGCAGGGCGAGCCAGTGCGCCTCGTGCCGGCCTTCGGCTTCGGCCAGCGCCAGCAGGATGGCCCGCTCTTCCCCCTCGCGGTTCTGGGCCAGGTCGCGGTAGACGGCGGCTTCCGCGCGCTCGTCCGCCAGGTACTGGCGCCATCTTTTGATGTTCGACGGCGAGGGCTGGCTTTGCGGGGTTGGGGCGGCCTCCGGGACGGTGTGGGGTTCGGGCTGGGCGTGCTGCGACACTGGTACTCCTGGGCTTGGAAAGGGCATGGTTACGGCGCCTTTGCCCTGCCAGCCTACTGCGGATTTCCGCGGTTTTTTGGCTGGCAAACCTCGCTGGGGAGTTTCGGTTGACCTTAAAACCGCACCCCGCCCTTCCTTAATTTCCGGCCCCCAACAGTCCCGCCCCGGCCCTTGACCCGTCTGCCCGGCCGGTGCTGTGATGAAGGTGTGGCGCGGCCTGCGCCCTACCTGAAAGAGCACGTCAGGCGAACAACGGAGGTTGAATCATGAGCACCACCGGACAGCACCCGGACATGCCGCACCTGGACGCCGTCGAAGCGGACCCCGCCTACGATTACGCCGAGGATGCACCGGTAGACGATGCGGACTGGGACGCGGAGGACGAATTTCTTGACGAGGAGGAGCCGGTGGTCCAGCCGCCGCCGGTGGTCATCGATGCCGAGGACCGCGAGGTCCCGCTGGATGACGACGAGCCCCGCGACACAGGGGAGTAGGACTTACGACGACGGCGCCTCCCTTCGCCTGGAAGCGAAAGGAGGCGCCGTCGTCGTGCGTTAAAGCAGGTGTCCGGTCAGCGTGCGGCGAGGATTTCCTCCGGAGCGTCCTCCGGTTCCTGCCCGGCCACGCGGCGCTGCCAGGCCCGCATGACCCGGGGGTCGGTGGGGCGGGTGAGCAGCGAAGCCGCGATGTAGACGACGGCTGAGGCGATCAGGCCGTAGTAGATGGGCTCATTCGCGTAGATGCCGTCCAGCGGGGCCTTGGCGTTGACTTCCAGGATGATCATGGTGCCCAGCGTCACCACCGACCCGACTGCCATGGATGCCGCGGCTGCCAGGCCGGTGCCGCGCTTCCAGACCAGGCCGCCCAGGATGGCCACCAGGAGGCCGCCCACCAGGATGTCATAGGCAATGGTCAGGGCCGCAACAACGTCCTTGGTGATGATGGCGATGACAATGGCCACGATGCCCAGTGCGAGGACCCATACCCGGTTGGCCTTGACATCGTGCTCCGGGTTCTCGGAATCGCCGGTGGAGACCTCCTTGCCGAACCAGCCGGCAACGAAGGGCAGGACATCCGCCCTTGCCACGGTGGCGGCGGCGATCAGCGCGCCGGAAGCGGTGGACATCATGGCGGCGACGGCGGCGGCCAGGACCAGGCCGCCAATGCCGATGGGCAGCAGGTTCTGGGCCACCTCGGCGTAGACGTCGTCCTTGGCGGCGATCTTGACGTTGGACAAAGCCACGTTGGCGGCCATGCCGATCAGCGCACCGGCCACGCCGTACAGGATGCAGTAGATACCGGCAGTGGCGCCGCCCCAACGGGCCACTGTGGGCGTCTTGGCGGTGAATACGCGCTGCCAGATGTCCTGGCCGATCAGCAGGCCCAGGGTGTAGACCACGAAGTAGGTGATGATCGTCTGGACGCCGATTCCGTCGATCTGGAAGAAGCTGGCATCAACGCGGCTGCGGATGCCGTCGAGGCCGCCGGCGGCGTTGAGGGTGAAGGGGAGCATGAGGAAGAAGATGCCCACGGTTTTGATGACGAACTGGACCTGGTCCGCCAGCGTGATGGACCACATGCCGCCGATGGTGGAGTACACCAGCACGATGGCTCCGCCGATGGCGATGGCCAGGGCGCGGTCAAGGCCGAAGAGGACGACGAAGATCGTCGCATACGCGCCGGTGGACGTAGCGCAGAGCATCAGGGTGTAGGCGAGCATGACGATGCCCGAGGCCTCCGTTGCCCGGCTCCCGTACCGGAGGGTGAGCATCTGGGACACGGTGTAGATCTTCAGCTTTTGGATGGTGCCGGCGAAGAGCAGGCTCAGGAGCAGGACGCCGGCGCCGATGGCCACCACGAGCCACATTCCGGAGATGCCGAACTTGTAGCCAAGTCCCACGCCGCCAACGGTGGACGCGCCGCCCAGGACCACCGCGGCCATGGTGCCGGTGTAGAGGAAGGGGCCCAGCCGGCGGCCGGCAACCAGGAAGTCGCTGTTGTTCTTGGTGCGGGATTTGCCCCACCAGCCGAAGGCCAGCATTGCGAGCAGGTACACCACCACGATGGCGATGTTGATGGCACGTGCATCCATATGAGGGGCTCCTTGGAGCTGTTGGGTGCCGGGTGTGGGCCCGGGGGCGACGGCGCCCGGAACCGCCGCGGACGAACGGAGAGGATCCAACTATTGCCCTATAGGCAACAGGAGTTTTCAAAGCCTAGGATGTGACGGCCGCAACAGTCAAGAACGATCGGCGCCGCGCGGCCTGTGTGTGGCATGCGCGCGTCACAAAAGCGCCGCGGATTAGGATGGCTCGAGAGCGGAGCCGGGCTGCCGGCCATGAAAGGTTCGTAGATGAAGGCACTGCCAGTTGAGCCGAGCAACGTCCCGGTTGCCATCGGTTCCAGGATCCGGGCCGCCCGGCAGTCCCAGCGGCTCACCATCGAGCAGGTTGCGGACGCCACCGGGCTGACCAAGGGGTTCCTCAGCCGAGTTGAGCGGGACCTGACCTCACCGTCAGTGGCCTCGTTGGTGACGCTCTGCCAGGTGCTCTCGATCTCCATCGGCGAGCTCTTTGCCGCACCGGAAACCCACCTCACCAAGCGGAATGACGGGCCGCGTATCTCGCTCGGCGGCCAAGGCATTGTGGAGCGGTTGCTGACCGCCCGTTCGGAACGCCGGGTCCAGATCATCCAGGCCGTCATCGAGCCGCACGGCCGCGGCGAGTCCGAACTTTACGCCGTGGACTGCGACGTGGACGTGCTGCACGTGATCAAGGGGTCCATCAGGCTGATCCTCACCAATGAGGAATACGACCTCAGCACCGGCGATACGGTGACGTTCCCGGGCCGCGAACCGCACACCTGGGTCAATCCCACGGACAAGCCCGTCGAGGTGCTCTGGGTCCTGGTGCCCGCCGCCAGCCGCTGACTCGGTTCGGCGTGTTCATTCCCGCCCGGTTGGCCCGGCGTCACGCGGAGCGGCTTTTGGGCGGCTGCCGGCAGGCGGCTCCCTGAAAACATGCGCTTCCGGCCGCTTTCGGCTGCCCAAAACGTGCCGTGCGTGACGCGGCATGCCACCGGCGACCAGTCCAAAGTAAACATCTGATGCTCATTGGAAAACTACGGTGTATGATGGCAGTCACACAGTCCCCTCAACTCCTCGAAGGAGAGGCCTCCATTGGAAGAGCTGCGCATCGAAGCCAACGGCAACCTTGGCCCCATTGATTCATCCCGGATCCCGCGCTACGCCGGAGCCGCCACCTATGCCCGGCTGCCCCGCCTGGAACAGGTGGCCAAGGCCGACGTCACGGTGGTGGGTGTCCCCTTCGATTCCGGAGTTTCCTACCGGCCCGGCGCCCGCTTCGGCGCCAACCACGTCCGCGAGGCCAGCCGGCTGCTGCGTCCGTATAACCCGGCCTGGGACGTCAGCCCGTTCGAGAACATCCAGGTGGCAGATGCCGGGGATATGGCGGTCAACCCCTTCAACATCAACGAGGCCATCGAAACCGTCCAGCAGAACGCCCTGGACCTGACTGCGGCCGGCAGCAAACTGCTGACCCTTGGCGGCGACCACACCATCGCCCTGCCGCTGCTCCGTGCCGCCGCAGAGCGGGCCGGCGAACCTATTGCCATGCTCCACTTCGACGCCCACCTGGACACCTGGGACACCTACTTCGGTGCCGAATACACCCACGGCACGCCATTCCGCCGGGCGGTGGAGGAGGGCATCCTGGATACCGAGGCCATCAGCCACATCGGCACCCGCGGCCCGTTGTACGGCAAGAAGGATCTCGACGACGACCACCGCTTCGGGTTCGGCATCGTCACCTCTGCGGACGTCTACTACCAGGGCGTCCTGGAAACTGTGGCCAAGGTCCGCGACCGGATCGGCAACCGCCCGCTCTACATCTCCGTGGATATTGACGTCCTGGATCCGGCCCACGCGCCGGGTACCGGCACCCCCGAGGCCGGTGGCATCACCAGCCGCGAACTCCTGGAAATCATCCGCGGCTTCCGCGGCATGAACCTGGTGGGGGCCGACGTCGTCGAGGTCTCCCCGGCCTACGACCATGCCGAGATCACCGGCGTCGCCGCCAGCCATGTCGCCTATGAACTGGTGACCCTGATGGCGGACAATGCCGTACCGGGGGACCGGTTCGGAGCGGCAACCGGCTACGAGGCCCAGGCCCTGGGCCGGGAAATCCACCGGCCCGCCGGTTTCGCTGCCGCCGCCAAGGAGTAACGCCGTGACCGAACCTGCACCCGCCACTCCCGCCGCCACGCAAGGGGGAGGTGCCCGCAACGGCGGGGACCTCGTCGTCGAAACCCTTGAAGCGCTGGGCGCCAAGACGGTGTTCGGCATCCCTGGCCAGCACGCCCTGGGACTCTTTGATGCGATGGGCCGCGGCAACCTGCACTTCGTCTCCTCAAGAGTGGAGAACAACAGTGCGTTCGCCGCGGACGGCTATTCCCGCGCCACGGGCGAGGTGGGCGTGCTGTTCCTCTCCACCGGCCCTGGCGCGCTTACGTCCCTGGCCGGCCTGCAGGAGGCGTATGCCACCGGTGTCCCCATGGTGGTGGTGGCCAGCCAGATTCCGCTCGAGGGCCTCGGGGCGCGCCGCAAGGGCATGCTGCACCAGCTTGATGACCAGAAAGCTTCCGCCGCGAACGTCACCAAGAGCCAGCGGCTGATCCAGCACGCCTCCGGCATCCCTTCCGCCATCCAGGACGCCTGGACCGAAGCCATCTCCTCCCCGCAGGGACCCGTGTGGCTGGAAATCCCGCAGAATGTCCTGCTGGATCCCATCATGGTGCCGCCGGTGGAGGATGCGCTCGCCGAAGCCGCTGACAACCCGCCGCGCGTTGAACTGGTCCGCGAGGCGGTGACCTGGCTTTCGGAGGCGAAACGCCCGGCGATCATCGCCGGCGGCGGCACCAGGCGCGGCAAGGCGGAGAAATCGTTGTTGTCCCTGGCTGAGAAGCTGCGCGCCCCGGTCATCGGCACGCCCGGTGGCAACGGCGCGTTCCCCTGGAACCATGAGCTCTCGCTCCAGTCCTGGATCGAGGACCAGTACATGACGGAGCTGCTCGAGGATGCCGACGTACTGGTGGTCATCGGCTCCTCGCTCGGCGAAGTGACCTCCAACTACTTCACTTTCGAGCCGCGCGGCAGGATCATCCAGATCGACGCCGAACCCCGGGTCCTGGAGTCCAACCGGCCCGGCCTGGGCATCCGCGCCGACGCCGGCCAGGCACTGGCGGCGCTCGACGCCGCCCTGATGGAGCCGCATGGCGAACAGGCGGACTGGCACGGCACCTCGCCCGAGGACCTGGTCAAGGACACCCTCGCCAAGGTGAAGGCCCGGCTGGAATCGCAGGACCTGGCCAAGGAACTGCGCTTCATGGCGGACATCCGTGAGGCGGTCCCTGCGGACATGCAGACGTTCTGGGATATGACCATCAGCGCCTACTGGGGCTGGTCCTGCTGGGATGCCCGACAGGGCCAGTTCCACTCGGCCCAGGGTGCCGGCGGCCTCGGCTTCGGCTTCCCGGCGGCAATCGGCGGTGCGGTGGGCCTGGAAACCACCGGCAAGGGCGGCAACGCCGCCCGGGTGCTGGCCGTGTCCGGCGACGGTTCGGCGATGTACTCCATCGCCGAGCTCGCCACGGCCAGGCAGCACAATGTGCCGGTCACGTGGCTGATCGTGGACGACGGCGGCTACGGCATCCTGCGCGAGTACATGGTGGGCTCGTTCGGCAAGGCCACGGCCACCGAACTGGCCCGTCCCGACTTCGTGAAACTCGCCGAATCCTTCGGCGTGCCGGCCACCCGGGTGGCCCCGGAGGATGTGGGGGACGCGCTCCAGGCCGCGTTCACCGCGGACGGACCCAACGTCGTCGTGGTTGAAACACTCCTGAAGATGTTCGCGCCCACCCATCTGGATCTCTGACCGCGCAGGCTTCTGCGCAAGCGCTCCCTCACGTGCCGGCAAAGCAACGGCTGCGTGGGGGAGTGCCGTCGTTAACAGGGCTACCGCTTACACTTCGTTTCCCTAAGCAACCTTTTTCTGATACAGTTGCTTGCAGCAACTAATTCTTTAGGGAGGATCATGTCTGTCGCACCGGCCACCGCAGCCGACCTCGTCAGCCATATCTATGACCTCCAGCGCGCACTGCGCTGCGTCACCATGGTCAACGTCAAAGGTCAGGACACGGGCATCGCACTCCAAGGGGTGCTCAAGTTCATTGGCGAAGGGGAAACCCGGGCCGCGCACCTCGCCGAACGGCTCGGGGTCAGCGCGCCGGTACTCAGCCGGCACATCGCGGAACTGGCGGACGCCGGCCTGGTGCTTCGCACACAGGACCCCGACGACGGCAGGGCCCAACTGCTGGCCCTTTCACCCAGGGGAAAGGAAAAGCTCGCTGAGCTGGTCCGCCACCGGGCAGAAACCCTGCAGGGCTACCTCGCCGACTGGAACGAGGACGACGCCGCTGCAACCGCGGCGATGCTGAGCAAGCTGACCGCATCCCTGAAGAATTCCATCCGGGCAAGGGCGGCCGGAACCACCAACGAACACGCAGGAGTCAACTAGATGGCCAACGTCACCGCCGCCGCGGACCAGGAGCAGGAGCGCCAGCGCCAGCGCTCCGCCAAGCAGGAATCGCGGCAATCCAAGCGCCACGAGCCGGGCGCGCCCATGAACCACCGCCAGATCATGGAGGCCCTGACCGGCCTCCTTGCCGCTTTCTTCACCGCGATCCTCAGCAGCACTATCGTGGCAAACGCGCTGCCAACCATCATGTCCGAGCTCAAGGGCACGCAGACCGACTTCGCCTGGGTCATCACAGCCGCCCTGCTGGCCAACGCAGCCACCACCCCCATCTGGGGCAAGCTCGCCGACCTCTTCGACAAGAAGGTCCTGGTCCAGCTCAGCATCGTGATCTTCGTTGCCGGCTCGGTCATGGCAGGTTTCTCCGAGAACATCCCATTCCTGCTCACCGCCCGCGTGATCCAGGGCATCGCCATGGGTGGCCTCACCGCCCTGGCGCAGGCCATCATCGGATCCATCATCCCGCCGCGCGAACGCGGCAAGTACTCCGGCTACATGGGCGCCGTCATGGCTGTCGGCACCGCCGGCGGCCCGCTGCTGGGCGGCTTCATCGTGGACAGCTCCCTTGGCTGGCGCTGGACGTTCTTCGTCTGCGTGCCGCTCGCCGTCGTCGCCCTGATCCTGCTCCAGGTGACGCTGAAGATCCCGCACGTCCGGCGTCCTGCCAAGATCGACTGGTTCGGTGCGGTGCTGCTGACCTCCGGCGTGAGCCTGCTCCTCATCTGGGTCTCCTTCGCCGGCCAGCCCGACTACTACGACTGGTGGTCCTGGCAGTCCGCAGTAATGGTGGGCGCCGGCGTCCTCCTGCTCGCGCTGCTGGTGCTGGTGGAATCCAAGGTGTCCCAGCCGATCATCCCGCTCAAGATCATCTCCGAGCGCACCACCGCACTGGCCATCGTTGCGTCCGTGGCCGTTGGCGTGGCCATGTTCGGTTCCTCCACGTTCCTGGGCCAGTACTACCAGGTGGCCCGCGGCGCCACGCCCACCGAGGCCGGCCTGCTGACGCTGCCCATGATCGCCGGCAACCTGGTCGGTTCGGTGGTGTCCGGCCAGCTCATCAGCCGCTACGGCAAGTGGAAGCGGTTCCTGATCGGCGGCACCATCCTCCTGATCGGCGGCCTGGCGCTGGCCGGAACCATGGACCACACCACCGAACTCTGGCTGACCGGCCTTTACACCGGTATCTTCGGCATCGGACTGGGCATGCTGATGCAGAACCTGGTCCTTGCCGTCCAGAACACCGTCCAGGCCAAGGACATCGGCTCGGCCAGCGCCTCCGTTGCGTTCTTCCGCTCGGTGGGCGGCGCGATCGGGGTGTCCGTCCTGGGCGCCATCATGGCCAACCACGTCAAGGACCTGGCTACCGACGGGCTCACGAAGCTGGGCGTCCAGGCCACCGGAGACGGCGGCGCCAGCATGGACCTCAAGGATCTGCCTGCCCCGATCGCGGACATCATGCGTGCTGCCTACGGTGACGCCACAGCCGGCATCTTCATGATCTCCGCCATCGTCAGCGCGGTTGCCCTCATCGCCGTGATCTTCATCAAGGAAGTGCCGTTGCGCAAGACCGTTGACATCACCCCCGAGTCCACGCTGCAGGCCAACGCCGCCGGCGAAGCCGGGATGACCGCCATGACCGGGCAGTTGCCCCTGGTATCCGCCGCCACGCCGGAACGCGTTCCCGCCGGGCCAGGAACCGCGGCACGGAGCTCGGCGCATGCGGGTTCCGGAGCTGCCCCGGCCAAGATGTACGACGGCGGAGCTGCCGCTGCGGCAGCGGCGACCGGCAGGGTTGCCACGGAGGACTTCGAGGAAGCCTTTGCCCGGAGTTTCCGCTCCGAGGGGCTGGACCTCCGGTCCGCCGACAGCGTCGACAAAGCTGCGGACGCCGTGGCCAGCGCCGCTGACACGCTCCGGAAGCTGCAGGACACCCAACAGCTGCTGGCCCGCCAGCAGGTGGAACTGGGCGGACTGGTGCTGGACGTCCAGGAGCAGCTCCGCTCCCAGCGGGAGGTCGCAGCCAGGCAGGCGGCCACGGCCGCAGAGCTCAGCAGGCTCCAACGCAAGCTCCTGAAGGAACGCAAGCTCCAGGCTGCGGCCGCGCTGTACTTGGCAGGCCACGGCAAGCACAGTGCCGCCGCCCCCGCACAGTCTCGGGCGGATGGTTCGGAGCCCGTAGAGGGACCGTAGGCCGTCCCCGGCGGACCAGCCACGGCCTCCGCGCCCGCGATCCAACATGCCGCAGCCCGCGCCCGGAAGATTCTCCTGGTGCGGGCTGCGGCATTTCCCCATGCTCCACCGCCACAATTTCGGCAGAAAATGCGCCCCGTCCGGCCTCAATGTCAGTGGGCCTCGCTAGAGTGAAACCATGCTCCTGACCCTTATTCGGCGCTACTCCAAACCGTATTCGCCGTACATCCTGGCTGTCATCGTTTTCCAGCTCGCATCCACCATCGCCGCCCTGTACCTTCCCAGCCTGAATGCGCAGATCATCGATGAAGGGGTGGCGCGCGGAGACACCGATTTCATCTGGCGTACCGGTGCCATGATGCTCCTCGTGGCCTTCGCCCAGGTCGCTGCAGCAATTGCCGGCGTGTATTTCGGCTCCCGCACGGCCATGGCGGTAGGCAGGGACCTGCGGCGCGCTGTGTTCCGGAAGGTCACCAGTTTCTCTGCCAAGGACGTCAACGGCTTCGGAGCTCCAACGTTGATCACCCGCGGCACCAACGATGTCCAGCAGGTGCAGATGCTCCTGCTGATGGGACTGAACTTCATGGTTGCCACCCCCATCATGTGCATCGGCGGCATCATCATGGCACTGCGCGAGGACCTTAACCTGTCCTGGCTGGTCTGGGTGTCTGTCCCGCTGCTGGCGGTGGTGGTGGGCTACCTGGTGGTCCGGCTCATGCCGCTGTTCCGCACCATGCAGCGGAAAATCGACCGGATCAACGCCGTGCTCCGCGAACAGATCATCGGTATCCGGGTGGTCCGGGCCTTCGTGCGTGAACCGTACGAAACGGAACGTTTCGGTGGCGCCAACAAGGAACTTACTGACGTTTCGCTTCGAATCGGGGCACTGTTTGTCCTGATGTTCCCGGCCATCAGCATGATCCTGCACCTGTCCACCGCCGCCGTGCTCTGGTTTGGCGGCCAGCGCGTGGACGCCGGGGCCATGCAGGTGGGATCGCTGACGGCGTTCCTGCAGTACCTGCTCCAGATCCTGATGGCCGTCATGATGGGCACCTTCATGGCCATGATGATCCCGCGCGCCTCCGTCTGCGCTGACCGCATCGGCGAAGTGCTCGGTGTGGAGCCCTCCATCCACGATCCCCAAAGCCCGCAGGCCCCGGCCTCGCTGGCCGGCGTGGTGGAGTACCGCAACGTCACCTTCGCCTACCCGGGAGCCGAGTCCCCGGTGCTCAGTAACATCAGCTTCACGGCCCGGCCCGGACAGACCGTCGCGATCATCGGTTCCACGGGTGCCGGCAAGACCTCGCTGCTGTCCCTCCTCCCTAGGCTGTACGACCCCGTGGACGGCCAAGTGCTGCTGGACGGCGTTCCGGTGGACCGCATGGACCGTGCCGACATCACCAAACGCGTGGCCCTGGTGCCGCAGCGTCCCTACCTCTTCTCAGGCACCATCGAGCACAACCTCCGGTTCGGGAAAACCGAAGCCACGGACCAGGAGCTGTGGGACGCCCTCCGCGTCGCCCAGGGAGAGTCCTTTGTCCGGGAGAAGAAGAACGGGCTGGACTCGCGGATCGCACAGGGGGGAACCAACGTATCGGGCGGCCAGCGCCAGCGTCTCTGCATTGCCCGTGCGCTGGTGACAAAACCGCGGGTCTACCTTTTCGACGACTCCTTCTCGGCCCTGGATGTGGCCACTGACGCCCGGCTCCGGGCCGCCCTCAAGGGCACAACCTCGGACGCCACCGTGATCATCGTGGCCCAGCGCATCTCCACCATTACCGACGCCGACCAGATCCTGGTGCTGGACAATGGCCGGATCGTGGACCGGGGCACCCACGAGGAACTGTTGGAAACCTCGCCCACGTACCAGGAAATCGTCGAATCCCAGCTGAGCGTGGAGGAAGTGGCATGAGCGCCCCGAAGAATGACTCCAGCCCGGTGGAAGAAAGCCCGCTGACCGAGCAGCCCGCGCCCGACGCCGGTCAGGTCCCTGCCGCGCAGCCCGCGGACGACGATTTTGTTGAGGAGGAGTTCACACCCACCGAAGCCGACGGCGGCATGTTCGGTGCAATGCCCGCCAAGAAGGCCGAACACTTCTGGCCCTCTGCCAAACGGCTCATGGGCCTGCTGAAGCCCGAAGCCGGTGGCATCTACGCCGTGGTGGGCCTGGTGGTGGTCTCCGTGGTCCTGAACGTCATCGCCCCCAAGATCCTCGGCCAGGCCATGGACGTGATCTTCGCGGGGGTAGTGGGCAAGCAGCTGCCCGCCGGGGCCAGCAAGGAGCAGTTCGTCGCCGGCCTGCGCCAGCAGGGCCAGGACAACTTGGCGGACATGCTGTCGCGGATGGAGCTGGTACCGGGCACCGGCATCAACTTCGACAAGCTCACCACACTGATCGCCGTCGTCCTGCTCATGTACTTCGTCGCCAACATCTTCATGTGGCTGCAGGGGTACGTGCTGAACCGCATTGTCATGAAGGTCATCCGGCGGCTGCGTGACGATACCGAGAGCAAGCTGAACCGCCTTCCGCTGAACTACTTTGACACCCGGCAGCGCGGCGACGTGCTGTCCCGGGTGACCAACGACGTCGACAACATCCAGCAGGCACTCCAGCAGGCCTTCGCACAGCTGGTCAACTCAGTGCTGACGGTGGTGGGCATTGTGATCATGATGTTCATCGTTTCCTGGCAGCTGGCCCTGATCGCCCTCATTGCCCTCCCGCTGTCCGGTGTGGCCGCCGGCATGATCGGGGTCCGGAGCCAGAAACTCTTCGCGGCGCAGTGGAAGAACACCGGCACCCTGAACGGCCAGATCGAGGAATCCTTCTCCGGACACGACCTCGTCCGCGTGTTTGGCCGCGACGCGGACATGCTGGAGCGGTTCGAGGAACGCAACGAGGCACTCTACAAAGCGAGCTTCGGGGCGCAGTTCGTTTCCGGAATCATCTTCCCCGTCATGCAGTTCGTGTCCTACCTCAGCTACGTGGGCATCGCTGTGGTCGGCGGCCTGCGGGTGGCTTCCGGTGCCATGTCCCTGGGCGATGCGACGGCGTTCATCCAGTACTCCCGCGAGTTCACCCAGCCGCTGGGGCAAATGGCCGGCATGGCCAACATGCTCCAGTCGGGCGTGGCGTCCTCCGAGCGCGTCTTCGAGTTCCTTGACGCCGACGAAGAGGAAGCGGAAACCGCCACAGAGCACCTGCCCGCCAAGACCGACGGGCACGTGGACTTCAAGAACGTCACCTTCAGCTACACCCCCGACAAGCAGCTCATCGAGAACCTGTCCTTCACCGCCGAGCCAGGAAACACCGTCGCGATCGTGGGTCCCACCGGTGCAGGCAAGACCACCCTCGTCAACCTGGTCATGCGCTTCTACGAGCTCAACTCGGGCTCCATCATGCTCGACGGCGTGGACGTGACCCACCTCAGCCGCTCGGAGCTGCGCTCCAAGGTGGGCATGGTTCTCCAGGACGCCTGGCTGTTCGGCGGGTCCATTTATGACAACATCCGGTACGGCAATCTCGACGCCTCCGAGGAACAGGTCATGGCCGCTGCGAAGGCGACCTTCGTGGACCGCTTCGTCCGGGCCCTCCCCGAGGGCTACGACACCGTGATCGACGAAGAGGGCAACAACGTCAGCGCCGGCGAGAAGCAGCTGATCACCATCGCCCGTGCCTTCGTGGCCAACCCTTCGTTGCTGATCCTGGATGAGGCCACCAGTTCCGTGGACACCCGGACCGAACTGCTGGTGCAGAAGGCCATGGCGGCACTGCGCAGCGACCGCACCAGCTTCGTGATCGCGCACAGGCTCTCCACCATCCGTGATGCGGATACCATCCTGGTCATGGAGAACGGACGAATCGTGGAACAGGGCAACCATCAGGTGCTGCTCGCGGCCGGTGGCGCCTACCACCGCCTGTACATGTCCCAGTTTGCCGGTGCGGACGCAGGCGAGATGCCGGTGGATGATTCGACGGCGGTGCACAGCTGAGCGCGCACGGCGGCGGCCGGATCGAGGTCCTGGTGCCCATGCGGTGGGGTGACATGGACGCCTATGGCCACATCAACAACGTCCAGATCGTGCGAATGCTGGAGGAGGCGAGGATCGCGGCCTTCGGACCGCCCCGGGGCGCAGGCCTGCCCGGCATCGAACCGCACGTGTCCCTCTTCAACGACGTGCCGGCCGGCACCCTGGCCCTGGTGGTGGACCACAAGATCCGCTACGTCAGGACCCTGGAGTACCGCAACGTCCCGGCTGTGGTGCAGGTATGGATCGGCGCCGTCAAGGGTGCCAGCTTTGACATCCACTACCTGCTCCAGGACCCTGTCAGCAGGGAGGATTGCGTGAAAGCCAGCAGCCACCTGGCGTTCGTGGACGAAGCCACCGGCCGGGTGCTGAGACTCACCCAGGAGCAAAAGGACCGGATGGCCCCCTACAGGCACTAAGCCCCTGTACAAGGCCGGCCGGACCTACTGGACTGGACCTACGAGTTGGACTGGACCTACGAGAAACAGCGAAAGGAAGCCCCGATGGCCACGAACAAGAACCGCGCCGCGCGGAAGAAGAAGACATGGAAGGAGATGTCCCCTTCCGGCAAGGCGGGCACTATCCTGACGGCGATCGTGCAGGTGTCCCTGCTCATTGCCGCCCAGCGGGATATCTCCCGCAGGCCCGCTGAGCTCATCAACGGGCCGAAGGCTGCATGGCGGGCGGCATCCTTCGTCAATTTCATCGGACCCGTGGGGTACTTCGTCTTTGGCCGGAAGCGGTCTGCCACCGGCGCATAACCCCGCGAGCAGGGACAGCGGCCAAGCGGCGTGCAGCGGCCGCCCAGCTTGACCCTGTAAATTTGAGGGCATGACCCCCACCGCCACTGTTGCCATGACCCGCGCCCTCGGCATCTCCAAGGAGATCGAGGACGCAGCGTGGTTCGTACTGGGCCCGGGCCTGCAAGGGAAGGCGTCGCCGCTGGATGGGCGCACCCGGACGTGGTCGGTTGCGGCGGCCTCGGAACTGCTGGACCGCCTGGATCGGGGCATTCCGGATCCCAAGGCCCCGATGATGACCAACCTCCGCGAGAACCTTGACGGCGCCACCCGCGGCGCCAAGCAGCTGGCAGTGGAACTGCTCTTCCTGCAGTCCCTTCCGCTGGCCCACGAAGTGAAGTCCCTCAAGGTCAAGCGCGCCCGGGTGGCCGAGGCCGCCGGCTGGCTGGAGCCGCCGCTGGAGCTTCCCGAAGAGCTGTACGCGGGCATGACGGACCACGGAGTGATCCGCGACCGGACGGCCGAATTCAACTGGACCATCTGGGACCACCTCAAGTGGCTTTGCAGGTTCGTCCGGAATGTCGCGCAGCGGCCGGCCGCCGTGGTGCAGGCCGCCATCAAGGATCCGCTGCAGTTCCACCGCCTGGCAGCATCCACACCGGATGACCAGCCCGCCATCCGCCGCAGCATCGAATTCCTGGCGTGGCCCAGCTACTTCGAACCGGTAGTCGCGGACGTGGAACGGCAGGAAATCCGGGACGCTTTCGCCTCGCTCGTGGGCGGGGCCAAGGGCGACAGCGAAGAGGACATCACCGCGGACATCCACCGCATCCGCCTGCACCTCGACGAGCAGGCGGGCCAGCGCATCGACTGGTACTCCCGGCAACTGGTCAGCCAGTGGCGCAAAGTGGGCGACCCCGGACGTCGGGCCTGGCTGCTCCGGACCCACGGTGACCACACCGAGCTGCTCGCGGCCTGGCACGCCGAGGAGAAGGTGACCCTCGACGTCGAACATCTCCGGCCCCTGGAGCCCGGGGTCGCCGCCGGGGTGGTCCAACACGCCGTGGACGAGGATTACAAGCACCTGGGCTACGTGGAGCGCGAGGACACCAAGACCGCCGTCCTGGCCTTCCTCACCGTCATGAAGCCCGGCGACCTGGTGCTCTACCAGCACGCCGGCACGGTGCGGCTGGGCGGCGTGCTGGGCGAGCCGGAGTACAACGACGACAACCGCCGGCTGCGGCGCAAGGTGCGCTGGTTCGACGACGGCCACACCACCACCAGCCTTCCCCGCCACGTCCAGCGCCAGCTCAGCACCCCCGGCATCGTGGTGGACGCCACCAAGGTGGTGCAGGAACTGCAGGCGCTGCTGCCCGCCGAGGCGGAAACCGAGCCCGACGCCGACACGGACGGCGCCGCCGTCGTCCCTCCTGTCCAGGAAGGCTTCCGCCCGCTGACGCCCGAATTCGCGGCGTCCCTGCACATGGAGCTGGAACCGCTCCAGGAGATTGCCGAGCTGCTCGAGGAAAACCGCCAGCTGGTCCTCTACGGTCCGCCCGGCACCGGCAAGACCTACCTGGCCAAGCATCTCGCCGCGGAGCTTGCGGATGACACCACGGACGAACGCGTCAAACTGGTGCAGTTCCACCCGTCCTACGCCTACGAGGATTTCTTCGAGGGCTACCGGCCGGACAAGACGGACGAAGGCCAGGTGTCCTTCAAACTGGTGGCCGGCCCCCTGCGGCGGCTGGCGGAAGAAGCTGCGAAGCCCGGCAACGAGAGGAAGCCGTACTTCCTGATCATCGATGAGATGAACCGCGCCAACCTGGCCAAGGTCTTCGGCGAGCTGTACTTCCTGCTGGAGTACCGCGATGACCGGATCTACCTCCAGTACAGCCCCAACGAGCCCTTCACGCTGCCGGACAACCTGTACATCATCGGCACCATGAACACCGCGGACCGGTCCATTGCGATGATGGATGCCGCCATCCGCCGCCGTTTCTCCTTCATTGAGCTGCACCCGCAGACCGAGCCGGTGAAGGGCTCCCTGCTCCGGTTCCTGGAGGCCCGGCAGCTGGACACCACTCCTGCTCTGTTGCTGGACGCGCTGAACGGGGCCATTGACGAGTGGGACCGGGACCTGATGATCGGGCCGTCCTACTTCATGAAGCCGGCGGCCCAGAACCCGGCCGGGCTGCGCCGGATCTGGAAATACGAGCTGATGCCGCTGCTGGAGGAGCACTACCACGGCCAGCTGACCAGGGCCCAGTTGGAGGAACGCTTCGGACTGGACCAGTTGCTGGGACGCATTGCAGCGCGCTGACCCCCGGGTGTCCGTGCGGCACCTGGTCCTGGACGAGCTCTCCGGCGGCATGGTGGAACGGCTGGACGCGCCAAGCGCTTCCTTCCTGAACTCCAGTGGGCTGGCCAAGGCTTCCCCCATGGGCCTGGGGTTGTACCGGATCGAGCCGGTGGGCAAGGTGGGCTCCGTGCGGACCTCTACCGTCCAGCTCGACGTCCGGCCCAAGGACCGGCTGGGGCTGGGCAGGCTCCTGTTCCTGCTCAGCTACGCGGGGGAGCAGGGCTTCCGGCCGGACGCGGTGGCCGCTGATGAGGAACGGGAACTCTGGAGCGCGCTGGCGGAGTCCTTGGCGCAATTGGCCGAACGCGCTCTGGGCCGCGGCGTCCTGCAAGGCTATCTCACCGTGGACGAGTCCTTGCGGACCGTGAAGGGGCGGATCCGGATTTCGGACCAGATTTCCCGCCGCCCCGGAATGCTGGTCCCGTTGGAGGTCTCCTACGACGAGTTCACCGAAGACATCGCCGAAAACAGGATCCTGCGTGCGGCCTTGGAACGGATGGGGAAGGTACCCGGCGTGCGGCCGGAGGTGCTTGGCAGGCTGCGCCAGCTGAAGGGAAAGCTCGACGCCGTCACCCGCCTTCCAGCCGGCAGCCCGGGGCCGCCGTGGAAACCCACCCGGATGAACCTGCGCTACCACGCCGTGCTGCGCCTGGCTGAGCTGATCCTCCGGAACGCATCCGCGGAAGCCGGCGAGGGCAAGCAGCAGACCGCGTCGTTCGTGGTGGACATGGCCCAGGTGTTCGAAGACTTTGTGGGAACCGCGCTGCGCTCGGCGATGGCGGCGTACCCGGGGGAGTTGCGGCTGCGCTACAACGCCCTCCTCAGCGAGGCGGTACGCGATTCGGACCGGCTGTCCGTCCGCCCGGACGCTGTCCATATGCTGGGTGGACGCCCGGTGGTGGCCTATAACGCGAAATACCGGGCAGCTTCCGACGCCGGTGCTTCCCTGACCGCCGACCATTACCAAATGCTGGCCCACTGCACCGCGCTTGCGGTCCCCACCGCCTGGCTCGTCTACGCCGGAAAGGGCGAGGTCAAACTCCGCCGGATCCTGAACACGGACATCGATATTGTGGAGTTCCCGCTGGACCTCAGCCAGCCGCCGTCTGACATCCTGGGCTCCATCCGGGAACTCGCCCGGCAGTCTTGGGGCGAAGTAGTCCGCACCGCTAGACGGGCACCCGGAACGTAAACGTCGTCCCCTTGCCAAGCGTGCTGTCGACGTCGATGGTCCCGCCGTGGGCCTCGACGATCGCCTTGCTGATGGGCAGGCCCAGCCCCACCCCGGGAATGGCCGTGCGCCGGACGTTGCTGGTGCGGAAGAACTTGGCGAAGACCTCGGAGACGTCCTCCGGGCTCATGCCCATGCCCGTGTCGGCCACGCGGCAGGCCAGGTGTCCGTCCTCCTGTGCCAGCGTCACCACCACCTCGCCGCCGTCGGGGGAGTACTTGATGGCGTTGGACACCAGGTTGTCCAGCACCTGGGAGATCCGGGCGCTATCCACGTGCGCCTCGAGCTGCGGCGGCGTTTCGGCACGCAATTCCACACCGGCGGCGGCAGCCCGCGGCATCGCCGAGGACACACTGCTTTGCACCAGCTCGGCCACGTCCACAGTGTGGGGCGTGACGATCAGCTGGCCGTTCCGGCTGGCCAGCAGGTCCGAGACCAGGGTCAGCAGCCGCTCGGAATTGCGGTGGATGATCTCCAGCATTTCGCGCTGTGACTGGTCCGGTTCGTCGGCGAGGAGGATTTCCACGTACCCCAGGATGGACGTCAGCGGGGTGCGGAACTCGTGGGAGACACTGGAGACGAAGTCGTCCTTGGCGGCGAGGGCGTTTACCAGGTCCGTTACGTCGCTGAAGACGATCACGGAGCCGGCAAAGCGGCCGTCGGAATCCTTCATGGCGCGCGCTGTGGTCACCAGGGCCCGTTGCCGGCTTCCCTCACCCAGCCACACCAGGTAGTCCGTGAACGTTTCCCCCAGGACGGCGCGGCGGACCGGACGCTCCTCCACGGGGACCAGGGTCTTCCGGTCCGGGCCGAAGACCAGGAGCTGCGACTCGTTGGGGTCCGCAATGTCCTTTGGCCGGGCGAGCTCATGGTTGGCCCGCTGCTTCCGGTTCATCAGCACGTCATGGCCGTCGGCGTCCACCGCCAGCACACCCAGGTGGACGGTATCCAGGATGGTGTTCAGCAGCGCCTCCTGCCGCTTGCTGGTATGGAGGCTGGCCCGCAGTTGTTCGTCCTTTTCCTCCAATTGGTTTTGCTGGCGCATCATGCTCAGGGTCAGGACGCTCACGGAAACGCCGATGCCCAGCATCATGACGGGCAGCAGGAGGGACCGGGCGTAGTCCTGCGGGGTGTCGTTGCCTTCCAGGAACAGGGGCACCCAGATGATGGCCAGCGGACCCAGGAAGGAGAACCACAGGGCCGCCTTGGGGTAATACCCCGAAGCGCAGAGCCAGATGACCGGAAATACGGCCAGCAGGCTGATGCCGGTGAGGCTTTCCTGGCCACCTTCGCGGCCTGCGCCGATGGAGATGAAGTCCAGCACGGGAATGGCCAGGAAGCTGGTGTAGGGCAGCCGGTCCCATGGAACGGCGTAGCAAAGCCCCATCAGGACCAGCTGGGAAATGAGGAACGTGACAAACAGGGGGTCGTCCATCGTGTCCGGGAAAAACGCCCACACCAGGAACGCCGTAAGGATGGTGGTCACGAACAGTGGCATCTGGCTCAGGGCCACCCGGTCCGTCAGCCGGTATTCATGGAAGGGCCGCTTGAAAAACCGCAGCCGACCCGAGGACCAGGCCGTGGGGTTGCTCATCGTTCGGTAGACGCAGAAGTCGGGGTGTTCGAGACCATACCAGCAGGATATCCGCAGCCAGCTATACTTCTGACGTTGGCACTGAGGGGGCTCTATGAGTGAGGCACGTGTGGGTCTGGTCATCGAAGATGACCACGACATTCGGGAACTGGTTCGCACTGTGCTGACCCAGGCTGGATTTGACGTTACCGTCGCCAGCGGCGGCGCTGAAGGCGTGCTGATGGCCAAGAGCCTGAATCCTGACGTTATTACGCTGGATTTGGGACTGCCGGACATTGACGGCTTTGAAGTTTCCCGGCAGATCCGGGAGTTTTCGGACGCGTACATCGTGATGCTGACGGCGCGTACCGAGGAACTGGACACGTTGATCGGGCTCGAATCGGGGGCGGACGACTACCTCACCAAACCCTTCCGCCCACGGGAGCTCCGTGCCCGGGTCGCGGCCATGATGCGACGCCCACGGTCCGTCCCGGACCCCGGCGAGGTCGCGGTGGATCCGTCGGCCGACGGCGCTGCCCACCCCGAGCGTGGAAACTTCAGCCACAACGGCCTTGAGTTGAGCTACGCGTCCCGCACCGTGACCGTCGACGGCAAGGAAATGAACCTGACCCGCACCGAATTCGAGCTCCTGTATGCGCTCCTTGAGGCGGGCCGCACGGTCCGGACCAAGTCGGACCTGGTGCGCAGGCTCCGGGACGAGGATTACGACGTCGGCAGTTACATCAGCGAGGCTGACGAACGTTCCGTCGAAGTCCACATGGGAAACCTGCGCAAGAAGCTGGGTGACTCGCCACAGCAGCCGCGGTGGCTGCAGACGGTCCGCGGCGTTGGTTACCGTTTGGCGCCGGGACAGCACTGAGCCTGCAGCCGGTGGATGGTCTGCCTGCTGCACTGGGTGATGGGCCGCAGGAACGTAGCCGCCAGCCGCGGCAATGCCACCGACATGTCGGCGTGGCGCGCTTCTGCCCTGATCTCGGCTTCCAGGTCCTGGGCCATGCCCGCCAGGCGTTCAGCGCCAACCATTTGGCTTGCCGTCTTCAGGCTTAAGACCGCGTCCATGGAACCCTCCAGGTCACCGGTGGTGAGGGCGAGCCGCAGCTTGTCCAGCCGCTCCGGCAGGTAGTCGATGAAGTTCGCCACGAAGACCCGGCTGTAGCCCTCTTCTTCCTCAAGTTCCTCCCGCAGCCGGTCCAGGACCGAGGGGTCCACCAGCGGTCTGGGTGCATCATCTGGTGTGCTCATGACACTCCTTTCGGCTGAACGTGCGGACCATGGAACCAGCCGGATACGCGAGGGAACCGGTATTTGTTCAGGTTAGGTCTGTTCCCGTACGGCTTCCGTGGTTGGGAATTTAATTGCGGGTTTCTTGATGAGATTGCGGTTTTTGGCCCTATCATCAAGCCAGTGCTTTTTGCGCTACCACACCAGCGGCCTGGCCGCCTTCAAATCTGGGGATAGATTGCCGTGTTTCGTTCGCTGAAGACCCTTGTCCTTGCTTTGTTGGTGGCTTCCGGATTGGTCTTTTCCGTTGTCCAACCAGCCAGCGCGGCCACATCGCCGCAAATCACGCTCAACCCTGCGTCCGGTCCGGCCGGTTCCGCAGTGACGGTCGCCGGAACCGGGTTCAAAGCGTCCACCACCGGGACAGTAATTGTGGGTTCGGCAACGTTCCCGTTCCAGACCACATCAACCGGGGCGTTCAGCACCGGCATCACCATTCCGGCCGCGTCCACCGGAAGCATCGGCATTACCACCAAGACCTCATCCATCAAGGCATCAGCCACTTTCGTGGTGGAGGCGGCCCCGGCTCCGGCTCCTCCCGCCGTCAGTACCGCGGCCTTGCGCTTTGGCGTTGCCAACCCCGGGGGCCCCTTGGCCAGCACCGAGTTGGACGAGGTGGCCACCCTTGCCGGTGAAAGTCCGTCCATCCTGATGATCTACAAGGACTTCCTGCAAGCGCCGCCGGTGGCTGAGATGGACGCCGCCCGCTCGCGGGGCGCCACCCCCTTGGTCACGTGGGAGCCGTGGGCGTGGGGCGGTGGCGTGGATCAGCCTGCTTACGCCCTGGACCGGGTGGCCGCCGGCGATTTCGACGGGACCATCACCCAGTGGGGGCAGTCAATCGCTGCGTGGGGCAAACCGGTCATGTTGCGTTTCGCCCATGAAATGAACGGCAACTGGTACCCGTGGGCGGAGGGCGTCAACGGAAACCAGTCCGGCGACTACGTCGCCGCCTGGCGGCATGTGCACGACGTCGTTGCCGCCACAGGTGCCGTCAACGTCCAATGGGTGTGGTCGCCAAACGTGCCCTACTGGGGGTCGACCGACCTGGCAGGCTTGTTCCCCGGCGCAGGGTACGTCGACGTTGTGGCACTGGACGGCTACAACTGGGGCACGTCGCAAACCTGGAGCAGCTGGATTTCCCCGGTTGACCTTTTTGCCCCTGGAATCTCCCAGCTCCGCACCCTGGCCCCGGGAAAACCGGTCCTGATCGCCGAGACCGCGTCCAGCGAGCTGGGCGGTTCCAAAGCGACATGGAACACGGACCTCGTGTCCTACCTGGCCGCCCAACCTGACGTCATGGGCTTCGTCTGGTTCCATATGCAGAAGGAAACCGACTGGCGCATCAACAGCAGTGCGTCGTCGGCCGCCGCCTTCAAGTCAGCCCTGTTGGCCCGGAGGAGCTAGGGGATAGGGGTTGCTGCTCCAATACCGTCAGGGGCGTGCCTCCAGGAAGTGGAGGAGGTGGGCTTCGAGGGCTGAGGGGTCCTTCATTTCGCACTCCCAGACGGTCAGGACCTTCCAGCCGGCGTCTTCCAACCGGCGGAGTTGTTCGGCGTCGCGTTCCCGGGTGCGGGTGCGTTTTGCCTCCCAAAAGTCAGCATTGGCCTTGGGCGCATGCTGACCCACCCGGCAGTCATGGAAATGCCAGAAGCAGCCATGCACGAAGATCACCTTGTGGCGGCCGGCGAAAACGAGGTCCGGATTGCCGGGGAGCCTGGAGCCGCCCGACGTGCCGTGGAGGCGGTACCTGTAGCCCTTGGCATGCAGGAGCCGCCGCACCAGCAACTCCGGTTTGGTGTCCTTGCCGCGGATCCGGGACATGTTCCAGCTGCGCCGCTCGGGGGTGAGTTTGTCCGCAGTGGGTTTGGCTTCGCTGGAAGTGTCCGGCATCTTTCCAGTCTAGGAGTGCCTAGATCTCCCGTTCCGGCTGTTCGCCGAATACGAAGTGCCGGCCGCTGACGGAGGTGGGGTCGATTTCCACGTAGAAGTCCTTGAGCGTGGGAACCCAGGTCTTCAGGCCGAGCTCTTCAATGGCGGCGAGCTCGTCCGAGTTGCTCAGCACCCGCGCTGTTCCCCGCAGCACAACGGACCACGCTTCCGTGGAAAGGATGCCATCGGTCTCAAAAAGGACCCGGGCATTGATGGTCAGCTGCGCGAGTTTGTTCCCCGGCGCCGTGCGGAGGTAAATCTTCCGGTTCGACGTCACGTAATTCACCGGGAAAATGTCGGGTTCGCCCGCAACGGAAACCACCAGCCGGCCGTGTTGCGTTGCCGCCAGAAGCCGCCAGGACTGCTCACCGTCGAGTTCCAGGACGGGATTGCCGTCCGCATGTTCAAACATCATGCCGCCATTGTTCTCGTCCGGGTAGGAACGCGCCAGGGTCCGGAGTCCCCTTTACGAAGCGTGCAATCCGTGCCGGGAGCACGTGGCCCACCAGCCCTGCGGGGAAACCTGGACCTTGAGCCTGCGGCCGCAGGACGCGCAGAAGCGCGGCGGTTCCAGCTGGAGAAGGACCGCGCACCTGGCGTGGTGGTACGACGGCGGTGCGTCGCCGCCGTCGTACTCCTCCTCGGTGGGCGCGACCCCTTGCAGGGAATGAGCCTGCAGCGGAAGTCCGCAGAGTTCGCAGTAGGGCGTTTCAGCCGGCGGGAGCAGGTCCGGGCTGCTCATAGGGTTTTCTGCAATTCCTTGATGGGCATATTCAGCTCCACCAGGAGGTTGAGGTCGGCGGTGGCCGGGCGCCCCAGGGTTGTGAGGTAGTTGCCGAGGATGACGGCGTTGATGCCGCCCAGGAGACCGTCACGGGTGCCGAGGTCGCCGAGTGTGAGTTCGCGGCCGCCGGCGTAGCGCAGCACGGTGCCGGGCATGGCCAACCGGAAGGCCGCAATTGCGCGCAGGGCGTCTTTTCCGTCCATGAGCGGCTGGTCCTGGAGGGGTGTGCCCGGCCTGGGGTTGAGGAAGTTGAGCGGAACCTCGTGTGGTTGAAGGGCCGCCAGTTGCGCGGCAAGTTCGGCGCGCTGCTCAAGGGTTTCGCCCATCCCGATCAACGCCCCGCAGCACAGTTCCATGCCGGCATCCTTGACCATGGCGCAGGTTTCCAGTCGCTCCTCGTAGGTGTGGGTGGTGACCACTTGCGGGAAGTAGCTGCGGGCGGTTTCCAGGTTGTGGTTGTAGCGGTGGACACCCCAGCCGGCCAGTTGGTCCACCTGCCGCCGGGTCAGCATGCCCAGGGAGCAGGCGATATTGATGTCCACTTCCTGCTTGATGCGGTCGATGGCGAACTTGACCTGGTTCATGAGCTTGATGTCGGGGCCGCGGACGGCAGCCACGATGCAGAATTCCGTAGCGCCGGTGGCGGCGGTTTCCTTCGCGGCCTTGACCAGTTCCGGAATGTCCAGCCACACGCCGCGGACCGGGGAATCGAACAGCCCGGACTGGCTGCAGAAATGGCAGTCCTCGGGGCAGCCGCCGGTCTTGATGGAGATGATGCCCTCCACTTCCACCTCCTCACCGCAATGCCGCAGCCGGACTTGGTGGGCCAGGTCCAGGAGTGCCGGGAGTGCGTCGTCAGGGAGGCGGAGGACGTCCAGCAGTTGTGCCTGGTCGAGGCCGATGCCCTGCTCCAGGACCTGCCTCCTGGCTGTTTCCAGAATGGAGTGGTCCTGCAGTGGAGGGGAATTCGTCATCGCTGTCCTTTGGCTCGCCGGTATGTCCCTTCGACGCTAGTTCCGTGCGCGGTTGCCATTTTTGTGGACTGCCCACAAGGCCGGAACACGGACTTTGTTGACACCTTCAGTCAATACTTAACGCCGCCGAAACAGTTCCGTGACCGCCCTGTCGTTTCGGCTGGATAGCGTCGCTTCGAGACATGACCCTCCCATCGGAAGAGACAGGCATACATGAGCCAGGACCTGGATACCCAGCAGTTGCTGGAACCCGCGGCACCCGCGGGGGCCGCCGTCGTCGGACATCCTCCGGCAACCCCGACGGCGGGCAACACCGCCGCCCTCAATGCCACCAAGGAAAGCCTGGAAGACTACACGCTCCGGTTCGCACCGCGCTCATACCGCAAGTGGAGCGCCGGGGTGGTGGCAACCAGCGCGCTGGGCGGCATCGCGTACCTGGCGGACTTCTCGATCGGTGCCAACATCGGCATTTCGTACGGCACCGTCAACGCGATCCTGGGAATCGTGGTGGCGGCAGTGATCATCTTCGCCACCGGATTCCCGCTGGCGTACTACGCTGCCCGCTACAACATCGACCTGGACCTGATCACCCGCGGCTCCGGCTTCGGGTACTACGGGTCCGTGGTCACCAACGTCATCTTTGCCACGTTCACTTTCATTTTCTTTGCCCTGGAAGGCTCCATCATGGCCCAGGGCCTGGAGCTGGGGCTCGGTATTCCGCAGTGGATGGGCTACGCCGCGTCCACAATCATCATCATTCCGCTGGTGATTTACGGCATGAACACCCTTGCCAAGCTGCAGGTGTGGACCACCCCGCTCTGGCTGCTCCTGATGGTGGTCCCGGTGGGGTATCTGCTGATCTCCCACCCCGAGAGCATTGACAGCTTCTTTACGTACACGGGGGCGACCGGTGACGGCGGGCCGAACCTCGCGTCAGTCATGCTTGCCGCCGGGGTGTGCCTGTCGTTGATGGCGCAGATCGCCGAGCAGATCGACTACCTCCGGTTCATGCCGCCGCGTACGGACGCCAACAGGGGAGCCTGGTGGCGGGCTGTAATCCTGGCTGGGCCGGGCTGGGTGATCTTCGGTGCCATCAAGCAGACCGTGGGGCTATTCATCGCCATCTACCTGATCGCCACGCTTGACCCGGCCGCTTCAGCCACCGCCAACGAGCCGGTGCACCAGTTCCTGGGCGTCTACCAGGAGATGATGCCGGCTTGGCTGGCCATGACCCTGGCGGTGGTGCTGGTGGTCATCTCACAGATCAAGATCAACGTAACGAACGCGTACTCCGGCTCGCTGGCGTGGACCAACTCCTTCACCCGGATCACCAAGACCTACCCGGGCCGGATGGTGTTCGTGGTGGTGAACCTGCTGATCGCCCTGGTGCTGATGGAAGCGAACATGTTCGATTTCCTGAACACCATCCTTGGGTTCTACGCCAACTGCGCCATGGCCTGGGTGGTTACGGTGGCGTCGGACATCGCCATCAACAAGTACCTGCTCAAGATCTCGCCCAAGGTGCCGGAGTTTCGGCGCGGCATGCTGTACGCCGTGAACCCGGTTGGATTCGTGTCCATGCTGGTGTCCGCGGGTGTTTCCATTGCGGTATTTTTTGGCGCGTTTGGTTCGGCGATCCAGCCGTACTCGCCGATCTTCGCGGTGGGCCTGGCGCTGATCCTTCCTCCCGTCCTGGCGCTGCTGACCCGCGGGCGGTACTACCTGCGGCGCACGGGCGACGGGATTGACCTGCCCATGTTCGACGCCGACGGCAACCCCAGCGATGCCAAGCTTCTTTGCCACGTGACCGGGATGGAATTCGAACGGCCGGACATGGTGCGCTCAGCACAGGACGCGCCCGACGGCGGCCCGCAGTATGTTTCGTCGCTCGCCTTGTCCACCGACAAGACAGGGGAATTGGTACTTCCGGCCGGGAAATAGCGAGGTTTCTTTATTTGGGTCTTTTCTAAAGGAAGCCGGTGCCAGCGGGCACCGGCTTCCTTTATGACTTTTTTGCCGTGCGCGGCGGTGGTAAAACCGTTGGCGAGCCTGTGGATAAGTCTTAGCGCCACATTGTGACCTGAGCTACCCTTAAGTCACTGTTCGGAGCAAGCCGTCTTGAAACTATTGGGGGAATAGCGGCCCATGACATTACAGAACCTCTTTACGCGGCGCGCTTTTTGGTCCCGTCCGCAGCGGCTCAGCGCGGGAGCCGTTGTGGTCGCGGGCTCGCTCCTGCTGGCCGGCTGCGCGGGCTCGTCACCTGCAGATCCAGGCACAACCTCCCCGGCGGCATCAGAGAGCGGCACATCGAGCGCCTCGGCCAATCCAACGCCCACGCCCAGCGCCGTCTACAAGCCGGCCGACGCATCCGGCCCCGCCCAGAACGTCCCCGTCCCCGTGCTTCCGGAGGTGGCGAAGACTGAGACGAAGGAAGGCGCGGAAGCCTTTACCAAATATTGGTTCTCGGTTCTTAGCTATGCGTACGAGACCGGTGACACTGCTTCGCTATCGAAGTTTTCGAAAGCCGAGTGCTCATTTTGTCAAGGACTTGTCAACGACATCGGAGCTGCTTGGGCTGAAGGCAAGTGGATCTCTGGCGGGCAAATCGAAATTCCGGCCGCAACCGCCAAACCTGCCACCGACGGTTCTATGCAAGTGATTCTGCAGGTACTGCAAAAAGAATTGGTCATCCGTAACCAAGACGGAAGCCCGTATCAAGAGAAGACAGCGGCAACGAATACGGGAAGCGTCGCGATGGTGAGGTTTGGCGATGCGGGGTGGGTAGTCGACGACCTAGGGTTGATCCGGTAGCCATGGGTTACATGGGCAGGGCCCTCGCAATCTTCGCCAGCTGTGGACTGTTACTGAGTACGTCAACTATGACTGCCTTGGGAGAAGACGGGTCGAACTCAAAGCCGCGGATCGGTGGTGGGTTTGTAGATAGTGGGCTTCGGATAGGAGCCGACAACTGGGTACCTGATCCTGATACAGGAGAATTCAGCCGCGCGGAGCCGGTTTCTGTTAGCACTGACCCCAACGAGTACAAGTACGAGCTCCAGTGCCACCTTGGCGGCGGTGACTTCGACACTCCGTGCCTTGGCCGCCAGCTCGACTGCAAGGACCGTGCGGACGGTGCCAAAGGTATTCCCGTCATGTGGCTCTCGCGGCCTCGAGGTGTTCCTGGTGCAGTCTGGGCACACCACTCAGGCCCCACCTGCCTTTACGACCCCAAACCCGAGAACCTCCTGCCACGGATCGCCGCCGATATTCAGCGGCAATTCCAGAACCTGCCCGTGAGTGCCGGGAGTGTGGTGGCTCAGCCGAGCCCCAACACGCTGCGTGGCGCCGAAACCAACTTCTACGCCGAAGCAGCTGAGCAACAGTTCGACGTCACCATGTTCGGCCAGCAGGTCCACGTCGTCGCAACACCGGTCCAGTACACCTGGAACTACGGTGACGGGACTGTCTTCGGCCCCCAGCCGTCAATGGGCGGCCCGCTGCCGCAGGACCGTTGGGGAGAGAAAACCCGCACCAGCCACGCCTACGGCGCCACGGGAGACTTCCAAGTAGTGCTGACAACGTCGTTCCAGGGCACCTACTCGGTGAATTCCGGCCCACCGCTGCCCATCCCCGGCCAAGGCCAGTTCAGCACCCCACCGCAAGGCATCAGCGTATGGCGCTCGCTCACCCGAAACTACGCCGACGACTGCAACACCAACCCCCAGGGCCAAGGCTGCCCGGGTGCGGTGACGCCGCGTTGAGCCAGCCAGCGGTATGGGATGGCGGGGGTGTGTGATCCCCGTCCCATCAGGAATAGTTGCACGCGCCCCACAGTTGGCATGGACAGTACGTCTCCAGCCTTCGAAAGGAACTGCGCATGCTGTTTTCCCCACTCACCCTCGGCGAACTTGAACTTCCCAACCGTCTGGTGATGGCACCCCTGACCCGCCTCCGTGCGGGCGAAAAGGGCGTCCCGGGCCCGCTGCTGGCCGAACACTACCGCCAGCGCGCTTCCCTTGGCCTCATCGTCAGCGAGGGCACTTACCCCACCCCCGCCGGTCAGGCTTACCCCGGCCAGCCGGGAATCGTCACTGAAGAGCAGGTTGCCGGGTGGAAGAAGGTTACGGACGCGGTGCACGCCGAAGGCGGCCACATGTTCGCCCAGATCATGCACGGTGGCCGGGTTTCCCATTCGGACATCACCGGTGGCGTGGAAATCGTCGCCCCCAGTGCCGTAGCCATTGACGGCGTCGTCCGGACTCCGGCCGGCAAGAAGCCGTACCCTGTGCCGCACGCCCTGACCACCGACGAACTCCCCCTGGTCATTCAGGAAATCGTCAACGCCTCGCTGAACGCCATCGAGGCAGGGTTCGACGGCGTGGAACTGCACTCGGCCAACGGTTACCTCCTGCACGAGTTCCTGGCTCCCAACTCCAACGTCAGGACGGACAGCTACGGCGGATTGCCCGAGAATCGCGCCCGCTTCGTCATCGAAACCGTCAATGCCGTAGTGGCAGCCCTCGGCGCCAACCGGGTGGGCCTGCGCATTTCCCCCGAGCACAACGTCCAGGGCATCGCGGAGACGGACGCAGCGGACGTCCGCGCCACCTACGAGGTCCTCGTGGACAGCATTGCCCCGCTCAACCTGGCGTACCTGAGCATCCTGCACCACGAGCCCACCGGCGAACTGGTGCAGGACCTCCGCGAACGCTTCGGCGGCCCCTTCCTGGTCAACACCGGCTTCGGCGTGATCACCACGAAGGAAGAAGCCGTGACCCTGGTGGCCGACGGCCACGCTGACGCCGTCGTGGTGGGCCGCCCCGCGATCGCCAACCCGGACCTCGCCCGCCGCTGGAAGGAAAGCCTTCCGCTGAATGAACCGGACCCCTCCACCTTCTACGCAGAAGGCGCCACCGGCTACACGGATTACCCGGCGTACCAGGCCTAGGCATTTCCCGGCCAACCCGAACCAAAACGACGACGGCGGCACCCAGCGTGGGTGCCGCCGTCGTTGGCTGTCAGGGGTGCTGGTCCCGGGCAGCAGTGCCGTCAGGCCATCCGACGGCCTTCGGCTGAGATTCTATGTGGCCCGCCGGACTCCCTCGGGAAGCCGGCGGTGATCAGATGATACTCCAACGAATGGACTCTTACCAGAGCCAGGTTGAGGGCCGAACACCCTGCTCACAACACAGCCTCGCGGCCGGTGCCTTCCCTCATCAGCAGCGTGCCGTCCTCGATGGAGACCAGCACGCTCTTGGGCCTGCCGCTGACCTTTGTGATGGCTTTGAGCCCGCGATTGGTGACCTCAACTCCCACTTGTGCGCCCTTCGCCGGAAGCTCCACGGAAACTTCCGACGCGATGCCGAGCAGCGGATTGGTGGAAACGTCCAGGTCCCTGCGCACGACTTTCCCGTTGACCGTCACGGTGATGTTGGCCTCGTCGAACCCCTCCTGAAACACGACAAGCAGTTCCCGCATGGTGGCCTCTTCCTCGAGCATGGTGCCAGTGACTGCAAGTCCACTACAGCACGTTGCGGGCCCCAGCGGAATACTCCCTTTTACCCGGCCCATACCCATCAGCGCAGGCCGCGGTGGAGCCATGCTGGCCGGTAGGGCAAGATGTTCTGGTGACCCAACTGCCTGTGCCTCCTCCCGCTTCCACCCCCTCCGGCGCGTCAGCCGAAGACCCCATCTTCGGCCAGATCGCCGATGAACTGGGGGTCAAGGCCTGGCAGGTGAAGGCGGCAGTAGGACTGCTCGACGGCGGGTCAACCGTTCCTTTCATCGCCAGGTACCGGAAGGAAGCCACAGGGACGCTGGACGACACCCAACTCCGCGACCTCGACGAACGTCTCCGCTACCTCCGCGAACTCTCCGACCGGCGTCGTAGTGTCCTTGAAGCGGTTGAGGCGCAAGGCCAGTTGACGCCCGAACTCCTTAAAGCGATCCTTGCGGCTGACACCAAGTCCAGGCTTGAGGACATCTACCTGCCGTTCAAGTCCAAGCGCCGCACCAAGGCCCAAATCGCCAGGGAAGCCGGGCTGGAGCCGCTCGCAGATACACTGCTGAAGCGGCCGGACCTCCACCCTGAACAGGAGGCCACGAAGTACCTCAGCGGCGAGCACTCCATTGGCGATGCCGCCGCTGCACTCGCCGGCGCCCGGGCCATCCTGGTGGAGCGCGTCGCCCAGGATCCTGACCTCGCCGCGACCCTGAGGGACCGTCTGTGGACCCAGGGCCGGATGGTGTCCCGCGTCAAAAAGGGCAAGGAAACCGAAGGCCAGAAGTTCTCTGACTACTTCGAGTTTGCGCAGGCGCCGGACCGGATGCCGTCCCACCGGGTGCTGGCGCTGCTCCGCGGCGAAAAGGACGGCATCCTGGACCTGGACCTCGCCGAGGCCGATCCTTCGGACGACGCCGGACTGGCCGCCGCCCGAGTACGGTACGAGTCCGCGGTGGCCAGGTTCCTCGGCGTCGCCGACCGCGGCCGTCCCGCTGACGCCTGGCTGATGCAGACCGCCCAGGTGGCGTGGCGTTCCCGAGTCCTTGCCCGACTCACCGCTGACCTGCGAGGCCGGATGTTTGCCGCTGCGGAGGACGAGGCCGTTCGGGTGTTTGCAGCAAACCTGCGCGATGTCCTGCTGGCTGCGCCCGCCGGCAACCGTGCCACGCTGGGACTCGACCCCGGGCTGCGGACCGGAGTGAAAGTCGCGGTAGTGGATGGTACCGGCAAGGTGGTGGCCACGGACACGGTGTACCCGCACGCTCCGGCGCGAAAGTGGGACGAAGCCCTGTCCACCCTGGTGCAATTGGCGCGCCGGCATTCGGTCGAACTCGTGGCGATCGGCAACGGGACAGCGTCGCGCGAGACGGACAAACTCGCCGCGGAACTGATCAAGTTGCTGCCGGATGTCGACCGCAAACCACAGAAACTCGTGGTGTCAGAGGCCGGTGCGTCGGTCTACTCCGCCTCGGCGCTCGCCGCCGCCGAACTCCCGGGGATGGACGTTTCGCTCCGCGGTGCCGTGTCCATTGCCCGGCGTTTGCAGGATCCGCTCGCCGAACTCGTCAAGATCGATCCCAAGTCCATCGGCGTGGGCCAATACCAGCACGACGTGACAGCGTCCAAACTGGACCGGAGCCTCGACGCCGTGGTGGAGGACTGCGTGAACGCCGTGGGCGTGGACGTCAACACAGCCTCACCCGCGCTGCTGAGCCGGGTGGCCGGCGTCGGACCCTTGCTGAGTGAAAACATCGTGGCTTTCCGCAACGAACACGGACCTTTCGCCAAACGGACCGACCTGAAGAAAGTCCCGCGGCTTGGCGCAAAGGCCTTTGAGCAGTGTGCCGGCTTCCTGCGGATCACCGGGGGAGCGGAGCCGCTCGATGCCTCGAGCGTGCATCCGGAATCCTACGCCGTGGCGAGGAAGATCCTGGTGGCCGCGGGGTCGGCGCCGGCGTCATCCTTGGACCCGCGGAATTTCGTTGACGATACCTTCGGCCTTCCCACGGTTAAGGACATCCTCGCCGAGTTGGACAAACCCGGCCGGGACCCACGTCCCGCATTCGCGGCGGCTACGTTCTCGGAGGGGATCGAGAAGATCTCAGACCTAAAGCCCGGCATGGTGTTGGAAGGAACCGTGACGAATGTTGCGGCCTTCGGGGCATTCGTGGACGTCGGCGTGCATCAGGACGGGCTGGTGCACGTTTCGGCGCTGGCCAACCGATTCGTGTCCGATCCCCGCGAGGTGGTCAAGTCCGGCCAGGTAGTCCGGGTCAAAGTCCTGGAGGCCGATCCGGAACGGAAGCGGATCTCGTTAACGCTCCGGCTCGACGACGAACCAACCGGCGGCGGTACATCTTCCGGGCGTCGCGGCCCGGGCGCCGGAAAGTCGGAGGGTAGCGGAAAGCCTGAGCGCAGTGGACGCCCCGATCGCCAGCAGCCAAAGCAACAGTCGGGCACTCCCGGGAGTGGCATCCGGTCAACTCCCAAACCGCAGCCCGGCGGCAACACGGCAATGGCCGAGGCGCTCCGGAAAGCCGGCCTGGCCAAGTAGCCTGCGGGGTGCCGGGACAGGCTTCTATCCGGGAGTACCGATTACGCGTGGCCGTCCGAATCTGGTCCGGACTCCCGGCGAATAGAGCACTGACTCGGGCGGCCCGTCGACGCTGATCCCGGCAGCTCCGATCAATCCGTCGCTGAGTTGCCGGACGTCCGCGTGGAACAGCGGCCAAGCCTGGTGGGTGTTCGGCACATAGGCGGTCTTTCCAAAAAAGCGGCCGTGCATGCCGAACCTGGCAGTCAGGAACACAGACAGAGGATCAGTGGCGGGCTCCCGCAGCTTGGGGACCACCGTAAAGTCGCTGCGTGCCCCGGTGCTGCCAAACCTTCGAACGGAATAGCCCACAGGAAATTCATCCGTGGAGCCGGCAGTTGCGGTCCCGTCGGCGGGAAGCTGCGTTCGGCCCTTGCTGCCAAGAAAAGGCGGCTGCTGCCGGATACGCGACCATACGTACGGGATTCCTGCAGCCCTTGTTGCCAGAACAACAGGCAGGCGGTCTGCATCCAGGCTCAGGAACACCACCCCGCGGGTCCCATCCGGCTCGCGGGAGTAGAGCCGAACGTTCACCTCGTTGAAGCTTCCCAGGTAGGGAATGCCGGGGCCGCGTCCAAGCGCGGCTTGCTCCATGCGAAAGCCGATCAATCCCACCCAGGAACTGCCGTCGAACACATCCGGCCGGATTCCCTCGGGCATGAACGTGGCTGCCCCCTCCTCCGGGATGCGCCAATGAAGGAAGACGGCGTCCAGCCAGCGTTGGTCAGAGAACACCGGCGCGGGCAGTTCCGGCGGCCGTGGCCACGCTGCCGCGGCAGTTATATTTCCGATCAAGGTCATTCACCTCCTTCGTTGGGCCCGCCCGCGGACGCGCCACGTCAAGCAGGAACTCCTAGTTCAGGGGACGGGTGCCTTCCGGAAGCTGCCCGCCGGCGAGGAGATTGGCCGCGGTGTCAGCCAATGCGGTCAGCGCCGCGCGCTGTGTCCACGGACCGTAGGAGATGCGGGCGACGCCCAGATCCTGCAGCTTGGCCGGGGGAAGGGAACCGGGGACGTTGATGACAGAGATCTTGTTCCAGCCAATGCCTTCCACCAGTGCGGTGACCGTGGGTTCATCCAATAGACCAGGCACAAAGACGGTAGTGGCACCCACGTCCAGGAACGCCCTGCCGCGGGCGATGGCATCCGCCAGCACCTCCGCCGGATCACGGTCCTTCCCCTTGAGGAAGGCGTCGGTCCGGGCATTGAGGACGAAATCGATTCCTTCGGTCGAAGCGGCGTGAACCACGGCTGACATTTGGTTGACCGCTTCGGTCAGCGGCCGCATCTGGTCCTCGATATTGGCCCCCACGATGCCGACGCCGATGGCCTTGCGGGTGGTCTCCCCGGGATTGCCGTAGCCGGACTCAAGATCGGCACTGACGGGCAATTGCGTGGCCGCGGCGATGCGGCCGACGACGTTGATCATCTCGTCGACGGGAATGTTCTCGCCGTCTTCATAGCCCAGGGAAGCGGCGATGGAATGGCTTGCCGTGGCGAGGGCGGTGGTGCCCGGGACCTCCGCTATGACTTTGGCGGTGACGGCATCCCACACGTTGACCACCTGAAGGATCTCCGGAGCCTGATGGAGACGGAGCAGTTCGGACGCTTTGGTGCGAATGGTTTCAGTCATGGCTGAAGCCTAACGGACGTTTCAGGGGCAAGCCCGGGTAGTGGGGCGTACTACTTCTGCTGGGCTGGGACTGCCGCCTGCCCGCGACAGAACCGGTTGCGGGGCTTCGTGTTTTGCCTGTTGGTGGGGTGGGGGCGGGGGTTTGAAGTAGTGGTTTTGCTGGGGTGTTTGGGTGGGATCGATGTGGGGTGGGGGGATGAATTTTGGGGTGTTGTGGGTGGTGGTGATGGTCCAGTTTTCTTTGTGGATGAGGTGGTGGTGGCTGCAGAGGAGGACGCCGTTGTTGGTGGTGGTGGGTCCGTGGCGTGACCAGTAGGTGATGTGGTGGGCTTCGCACCAGGGGGCGGGGATGGTGCAGTTGGGGAAGGCGCAGCCTTGGTCGCGGGCGGTGAGGGCGGTGCGTTGGGCGGGGGTGAAGAGGCGGGTTTTGCGGCCGAGGTCGAGGATTTCGCCGTGGGTGCCCAGGAGTGCGGGGATGATGTCGGCGTCGCAGGCGATTTTGCGGAGGGTGGCGGCGGCGACGGGGCCGGTAAAAGCGAACGTCCCGGTCCCTGCTGGTGTCCCGTGCTCTGTGCCTGTGCCTGTGCCGTTGGTTGTGGCTGGTTCGGTGGTGGTTGGTTCCGTGTGCGGGGCTGTGTTGTCCCCGGGGTTGTGGGTGGGGAAGAGGTCTTGGTAGTAGATGGTGGCGATGATTTGGGGCCGGTTGCCGCCGGTGGTGGGCAGGGTGTTGGTGGCGAGGGCGGTTTTGGCGGCGGTGATGAGGCCGTCGAGTTGTTTTTGGGCGCGGGTGCGCCGGTCCAGGTCTGTTCCGGATGTGGCCGTGCGGGGGTTGGTGGCGGTGTTCATGACGGTGAGGAGGTGTTCGTATTGGTCGGTGGTGGCGAAGATTTCGAGGTGGTGCAGTCCGTGCCGTGGTTTGCGGATGAAGGCGCCTTGGGTGTGGCGGAGGGCTTCTTCGGTGGGTTCGGTGCCGTTGGCGTCGATGGTGTCGGTCCAGCGTTGGGCCAGGCGTGCAAGGAAGTCTGGGTCGGTAGTGGCTGCTGCGGCGGTGAGGTGGTGCTCGATCCGGCGGAGGGTTTCGGGGCTGGTGTGGTGTTGGAGCCGGTCCAGGGTGACGGTAATGAGCGTCGCGGCGCAGGACGACAAGGCTGGTGGCTTCACGTGGGTGTTTTGATGGGCGTCACCGCTTGGTAGGGGTTCCGTAGCGGGTGTGAGGGCCGTGGCAAGGTGGGGCCGGGCTGGTGGGAGCGGTTGGCCGGTGAGGGTGGTGCCGGGGAGGGTGTTCTGGGCGAGGGTGAGGCGTCGGCGGGCTTCGCGGATGGGGATGCGGAGCCGGAGGCGGAGGAACTCTGCGGTGTTCCGGCAGCCGTCATCGGCCGGGGAGAACACCACAGGTGCCGGGCACGCCCGGGCCGCCCTGGCTGTGGCTGTGGCGGTGTCGGTGGTGGCTTGGGCGCGGGTCCGGTCCAGGGCGCCGGCGCAGAGGATTTGGAGGTACTCCACGGTCCGGGACAGGTCCTCGACCCCGTCCGCGAAATCGGCCGCCTCCGCATAAGTGGCGCCGGCCAGCAGGTCGGGGGCGGCCACGGCAGTCCCGGCCAGTTCTGCGGCCAGCTTCCGGGCAAGCTCGTTGAGCGCCACTGACGCGCCGGGCGTGGGTGGAAGCGGAGGCCGCGGATCAGTGCCCGCACCGCCGGGGACCGTGTGCAGCCGGCCCGGGCGCGGCAGCCGGCCGCCGGCGTCGTCAGCGATCCCGCCGAACGCCTCACCGAACTGCTCCCCAGTAGCCTCCATAAACCCACTCTGCCAGCCACCACTGACAGTAAAGAGCCCCCAAAACCCCTATGTGGAAAACTGGTGGGGCGCCCTTACCCGGCGGGGGCGTGGGCGCCGGAGCGGGCTGCCGCCGGGTCCTTTTGCCATGGCCAGCGCCCCGTGATCTCCAGCTCGAGGGAGAAGCTGAGGAACGTCCTGATCAGCACGATAATGGCCAACACCCCGACGCTTTCGAACGTCGGCGTGACAGCAACAGTGCGGATGATGTCCGCAGCGACGAGCAATTCAAGGCCCAGAAGGATCGAGCGGCCCAGCGACTGGCGGTACGAGCGGTAGAAGCTCAATCTCTCCGCGCCGGCCGGGAGCTGCCGCGGCTGGTACCCCCGGATTGCCAGCGGGAGTGACACCAATGCCCCGATCACCATGACCGCGACCCCTGCGAAGTCGACCAGCTGACCGGTCGCTTCAATGATCTGCCTGAATTCCATTCCCTGCCTTACTTTGGGCCAGGCATGTGCCGCCCGGCGTGGAACCGCCTGGGGTACGGGGGTCCCTGCTTACGGATGGCGGCTGCCGTTCCCCGCGATGACGTCCCTGTACCCTTCCCTGAACGTGGGAAACGTGAAGCTGACCCCGGTGCTTCGCAGCAGGTTGTTCCGGCAGCGCTTGTTGCCGCCGCGGGCGGGACCGGCATCGCCCACACGGGGCTGGGGCAGCCCAAGTTCGGACGCCAGGAAGCGCAGTACGGCGCCGAGATCCGCCGGCTCGTCGTCCACGCCGATGTAAACCGGAGCGGGAGCATCCGCCATGGTGGCAAGGTGCACGATCGCCGCCGCGGCGTCATCCCGATGGATCCTGTTGGTATAGCGCACGTCTTCCGGAATGACGGCGGAGCCGCTCCGCACCTGGTCGATCAGCCTGGTCCGGCCCGGCCCGTAGATGCCGCCCAACCGAAGGGACGTGGTGGTGCTTGTTCCGGAAAGCCGGCTGCGCAGGAGATCCTCCGCCTCCACCAGCACCTTCCCCGAGAAACCACCGGGATTTGGTTCCGTAGCCTCATCCACCCAGCCGCCGGCGGCGTCGCCGTAGACAGCCGTGGAAGAAACAAAGAGGACGCGTTCCGGGGTTACGCCATCCCGTTCCAGTGCATCCAGGACATGTGCCACTCCGCGTACATACGCGGCACGGTATGCCTCCTCCGAGGGGGCATCGGCTGCTACAGCTATGACGACGGCGGTGGTATCCGCCGGGATCAGCGGCAGGTCGGGGGATCCCAGGTCTGCCGCGGTGCCTTCGATGGCCGCCGGCAGTTTTTCGGGGGACCGCCGCCACCCTATGACCCGGTGGCCAAGGGCAGCGAACCGCAGTCCCGCCTCGGTGCCCAAGTCGCCGCACCCCGCCAGGAGAATCGTCATGGCCTACGGGGCCTCGACGGGGAAGAACACGCGCGGGTCCTGCAGCAGGGCCGGGTAAGCGAATGCTGAACGGTCAATGACCTCCAGGACCTCGAAGTTCCTGCCGAAGCGGCCGTCATCGAGCGTGATGGGACGGCCCGCCACGTGGCCCACCGCGAACTTTGCGCCGTGTTCGAACGGCACAGCAACAGGGGTCTTACCCGGAAGGGTCCGGAATGCCTCCTCCTGCGCTTGGCGTTTGCGGGTGGGCTTCTTCACCTGGGGCTTGGGGGGCGCCTTCTTCGGGGCGCGGGACGGCCGTCGGGAGCCGTCCTCAACATAGACAGGGCTGTAATCGTCGTCCCCGGCGGGCGCCGCGGCCGAAGCGTTCCGGTTCACTGCCGGTAGTGCCACTGTGGTGAGCGATTGCGGGTCGACGTCGTCGTGCGGATCCCGGAGGATCCACAACAGGTCGCCTTCCGGCTCCTGCGGCAGGAATTCGTGCCGCGGCTCGGGCCAGACGTAGTCCATCCCCGCTATGGCGTCCGGGAAAACGGAAGTGTAGAACTTCGGTTCCTTGTGTACCAGCTTGGACCGGTGGCTCAGGTGGAAGTCGGGGTCCCCGAGCCACGGCGGCATGATGATCTTGGCGGCGTAGTCCGGGTGGGCTGCCTGCGGCGCGAACTCGGCAATGTTGGCCCGTGTATTGTCCGGGTGGCCCCGCTCCACCCACTCGTCCACCATGGCGAGCCCGTACATGGTGAGGGCAGGTACGTGGCCCATCCACATCCTGATCGCCGGGTGGGTCTGCCAGCCGTACTCGGGAATCACCAGGGCACGAAGGGTTTGCAGCGCTTCAACCCGCTGCTTGCCCAGCCGCGCGGTGTCCAGGGCTGCGGCGCTTTGGCGGAAGTCAGGGTACGGGAGGAAAGTTTGCATCCATTCAGTCTGACGGCAGCCGGCGGAAGTGCCAATTGCTGTGCCGGCGGCCACATCCGGCGCCTGGCTGCCGGCATGATCTTTGCCGGGATGTATGTCCAAATAGTGGACGCATACATACGGCTCCCAGGTTAAACCACTAAGATCTCGGCAACCACCCCCCGCGTTTTGGAAGCTCACTCATGACATCTACAGCTGAAAAGTCCACCGCCGACGCCCGCACCTCGCTGCCCCGCTACGGACAGATGCTCGGCCCCGAGGCCCGGGGCATCCTGGTCCTCGACGAGTTCACCATCGATCCTGCGGCCGCACGGAAGGACCAGCACCGTTTCCGCGACGGAATGGCCGCCGTTGCCCGGACCGTCCGCAGGATCTCCGCCCTGCGCGTGGTGATCGCGCTCGTCGCGATCGGAAACCTGCCGCTGTTCCTGCTCTCGAGCGGCTGGTGGATCTACGGCGTCTCACTCACCCTCGTGGTCGCAGTGCACAGCGCCGTCACCCTGCTGAACCGGCACGAGCCCCGGCTCAAGCAGCGCTCGGCACTGGAGTTGCACATGCACCGCGAACGCAGCGCCAACTACCGCAAAGTGCGCGACGCAGTGAAGTACATGATCGACACCCCCAGCCGCATGAACGAGCACCTCTACCTGGAGCTGCTCGCCGCCAAGCGGGTCGCCCTTAACCTCGCGCACGGCACGGTGGCGCTGCTGGACACCAGCGACGAGTCCGCGTGGAAGGTGCAGATCGTCCGCGAGCTGCCCGTCAGCTGACCGGCCGTTCCCTACTGGCCGCGGCGGCAGCACTGACTTAAAAGAACGACGCCGGCACATCCCTTGTGGGGTGTGCCGGCGTCGTCTTTGGTCAACGGAATTTGTCTATCGCCGACCTGTCTGTGGCGCCTTGGGAGGCGGAGCGGCCAGGGCCGCTGCTGCTAAGCGGGGAGCTGGATGACCTGTCCTTCGAACACCAGGTTCGGATCGGAAACGGTATCCAGGTTGGCGTCGGCAAGATGCTGCCAGCCGCCCTGGATCCCCAGCTTCTGGGCAACGATGCTCAGGGTGTCGCCGGCCTGCAGGGTGTACGTTTCACCGCTGAGGGGAACGGAGGTTGCATGCCGCGGTGCGGGCGCCTGCTGGACAGGCGCGCTTTGGACTTGGGTGGCCTGCTTGGCCGGGGCACTTTGGACGGGTGCGCTCTGCACCGGTGCTCCACCACCGCCGCTCAGGCCGAGCTGCGACGCGCAGGAGGGCCAGGCGCCCCAGCCCTGGGAGGCCTGGACCCGTTCGGCTACCGCGATCTGCTGTTCGCGGCTTGCATCTGCGGGCGAGCCGGTGCCGCCGTAGGCAGCCCACGTGCCGGACGTGAACTGCAGGCCGCCGGAGAAACCGTTGCCGGTGTTGGTGGACCAGTTGCCGCCGCTCTCACACTGCGCCAGGGAGTCCCAGGTGGAGGTAGGGGTGGCCGCGTTGGCTGCCGTGGCCGAGAGGGCCAGTCCTGCTGCTGAGACGGCGGCCAGGGTGACTCCGCGGCGTGCGGCAGTACGGAATTTGGTGTTTTTCATGATGTGATGCTCCCGAGGGCCACCAGCGCTGGTTCCGTCCCCGGAGATCGTCGCGCTACTGCCCACCCCTGACAAATAGAGGTCAACGTCGGTGGCTGCCGCTGGGCAGTTCTGGTGGAGGCAGCACCGGGCAATCAAAAAGCCCGCCGTGCGGGCATGTATTTCACGCTAGGACATCGCCTTGGTGTTATCAAATCGGGACTTGCCCGGGTGTTGGCTGGCGGTTGCCTGACCGAGCGCGGCCGCCAGGTATGGAGCGGTCCGGCTCCCGGCGGACATGGCGACGACGGCGGGTGTCCCGGCGGCCATGACGGCGCCGCCTTTGTCCCCTCCCGATGGCCCGAGATCAATGACCCAGTCGGCTCCGGCAACAACGGCCATATCGTGTTCAACCACCACCACGGAGTTACCGGCGTCCACCAGGCCATGGAGCTGCGCCATCAGCAGCTGGACGTCTGCAGGGTGCAGGCCGGTGGTGGGTTCATCGAGCAGGTAGAGGGTGTGGCCACGTTGCGCCCGCTGGAGCTCTGTGGCGAGTTTGATGCGCTGCGCCTCGCCGCCCGAAAGTTCTGTGGCAGGCTGTCCCAGCCGCAGGTAGCCCAGGCCAACGTCGCGCAGGCTCTTGAGGCTCCTCGCCGCGGCGGGCACGTCGGCCAGGAATTCGGAGGCGGCGTCCACCGTCATGGCCAGGACCTGGGCCACGTTCAGGCCGCGGTACTCCACCTCGAGGGTTTCAGGGTTGTACCGGGACCCGCCGCATTCCGGACACGGGCCATAGCTGCCGGGCAGGAAGAGCAGTTCCACTGCCACGAAGCCCTCGCCCTGGCAGGTCTCGCAGCGTCCGCCGGCCACGTTGAAGGAGAACCGCCCCGCACCGAAACCGCGGGCCCTGGCTTGCTCCGTGGCGGCAAATTCCCTGCGGACGGCATCGAAGAGCCCCGTGTAGGTGGCCAGGTTGGAACGCGGCGTGCGGCCGATGGGTTTCTGGTCCACGGTCACCAGCCGGTCGATGCGGTGGCTGCCCGCCACGGTTCCCGGCCCGGGGGCTTCCGACGGTTCGTCCTGCCCCGCCTGGGCCTGGAGGCCGGAGCCCACCAGCCCGCCGAGCACCCCACCCACAAGGGTGGATTTTCCGGAGCCCGAAACGCCGGTGACCGCCGTCAGCACGCCCAAGGGAAACCGGACGTCCAGGCCGCGAAGGTTGTGCCGGGTGATGCCGCTCATCTCCAGCCACTCCGTCGCATCCCTGGCCGGGCCGGTACCGGCACGGCCGCGCGGGGGCTGCACGCCGTCGTCGAACAGGTACGGCCTGGTGACTGACTCCTCAACCTCTGCGAGGCCGTCCACCGGGCCGCTGTAGAGCACCTCGCCGCCGCCTTCCCCGGCGCGGGGTCCCACGTCCACCAGCCAATCCGCCTGGCGGACAACGTCCATATTGTGCTCCACCACGAACACTGAGTTGCCGGACGATTTCAGCTGCTCCAGGACCGCCAGCAGGGGCTCGGCGTCGGCCGGGTGCAGCCCGGCGGAGGGCTCGTCCAGGACATAGATCACACCGAACAGGCCGGACCGCAGCTGGGTGGCGATCCGCAGCCGCTGCATCTCGCCGGGGGAGAGCGTAGGGGTGGAGCGGCCCAAGGCCAAATAGCCCAGCCCCAGGTCCAACAGCACGGTAACGCGGTGCAGCAGGTCGCGGGTGATGGCGACGGCCACCTCGTTGGACTCGCCGGAGGACTGCTTCCGGGACGCCGTCCCGGCTGAGCTCAGCTCGGTGGTGGGACGGATGATTTCCGCCAGCTCGGTCATCGGAACGGCATTGAGCTCAGCGATCGTGCGCCCCGCGAAGGTCACAGCCAGGGCCTCCGGGCGCAGGCCGCTGCCGCCGCAGCGGGGGCAAGGGCCGGATTCCATGTACGCGAGCACGCGGTTGCGCATGGAAGCGCTCTGCGAATCGGCCAGCGTGTGGAGGACGTAGCTGCGGGCGCTCCAGAACCGGCCCTTGTACGGCTTGGCCACACGGTCGCGCTGCGGAGTGACTTCAACCACCGGCTGTTCCTCGGTGAAGAGGATCCAGTCCCGGTGCTTCTTCGGGAGCTTCCGCCAGGGGATGTCGACGTCGTAGCCCAGGTGGGTGAGGATGTCCCGCAGGTTCTTTCCCTGCCAGGCGCCGGGCCAGGCGGCGATGGCGCCGTCGCGGATGCTCAGCGACGGGTCCGGGACCAGCGAGGATTCGGTCACGGTATGCGCGACGCCCAGGCCGTGGCATTCCGGGCAGGCGCCTGCGGCCGTATTGGGGGAGAAGGCGTCCGAGTCCAGCTGCGTGCTGCCTTCAGGGTAGGTGCCCGCGCGCGAGAAGAGCATGCGCAGCGAGTTGGAGAGCGTGGTGACCGTCCCCACCGTTGACCTGCTGCTGGGTGCGCCGCGGCGTTGCTGGAGCGCGACGGCGGGTGGCAGCCCGCTGATCAGCTCCACCTTGGGGTTGTGGCCCTGCTGGATGAGGCGGCGGGCGTACGGGGCGACGGATTCGAAGTAGCGCCGCTGCGCCTCGGCGTAGATGGTGCCAAACGCCAGGGACGACTTGCCCGAGCCCGAGACGCCCGTGAACGCCACGATCGCATCACGGGGGACATCCACATCGACATTCCGGAGATTGTTCTCGCGCGCTCCCCGGACCCGGACAAAACCGTCCGCAGCGGGGGTGGGAGCCGGGTCCTGCAGGTCATCAGTGTGCTTGGCATTCCGCATTGGTTCGACTCTAGTGGTGATTCGGCCGCCGGGCATTATCCTGTCCGGATGGAAACCTACGCCGGTGGCAGCACCATGCCCGAATCCGAAGCGGACACCACGGAACCCGCGGTCCCCGCCAAGCCCCTCCCGGTGGCCGAACTGCACCTCCACATCGAAGGTACGCTTCAGCCCGAACTCATCTTTGCCCTGGCCGAGCGCAACGGCGTTGTCCTGCCGTACTCCGGGTTGGAAGAACTCCGGGAAAAGTATGAGTTCACGGACCTGCAGTCTTTCCTGGACCTCTACTACGCCAACATGGGCGTCCTGCAAACCGAGCAGGACTTCGCGGACATGACCCGTGCCTACCTTGAGCGGGCAGCTGCCGCCGGCGTCCGGCACGCCGAAATCATGATGGACCCCCAGGCGCACTTGTCCCGCGGGGTCCCGCTGGAAGCATGCGTCAATGGTGTGGCTTCCGTCCTGGCCACGTCCCGGGAGGTGTACGGCATCTCCACCGTCCTCATCGCGGCCTTCCTGCGGGACCTTCCGGAAGACTCAGCCCTGGAAGTCCTGGACCGGCTGCTGGCCATGAACGCGCCCATCGGAGCCATCGGCCTGGACTCGGCCGAGGTTGGAAACCCGCCTTCGAAGTTCGAGCGGCTCTATGCGAAGGCCCGCGAGGCCGGACTGCGGCTGACGGCGCACGCAGGGGAGGAGGGCCCGGCGTCGTACATCATCGAGGCCCTGGACCTCCTGGGCGTGGAGCGCATCGACCACGGAATCCGCTGCATGGATGACCCGGACCTGGTAGAGCGCCTCGTCGACGCCCGGGTTCCCCTCACCGTCTGCCCGTTGTCCAACGTCCGGTTGCGTGCGGTGGACACCTTGGCTGACCATCCGTTGCCTGCCATGCTGGCCGCGGGACTGAACGTCTCGGTCAATTCGGACGACCCTGCCTACTTCGGCGGCTACGTGGATGACAACTTTGCGCAACTGACAGCCGTGTTTGAGCTGTCCGACTTTGACAGGGCCCGCCTGGCTGCCAACTCCATCCACTCTTCCTTCGCATCGGAGGAACGGAAAGCCGAGCTCCTGGAAGAATTGAACGGCCGGGAAGTCACCGCCTGAGTACCCCCTGTGTCAGGGGCAACAGCGCGGCTCCCGGGCCGGTAAACTGGGAGCCGCAGGCGTGTCTGGGGAGTGCAGGGCAGCACCCATGTCGGCGCTTGGGGGTTATGCAGCCGGCCCTTACCCGAGACCTCCGCCTCACTTGGGGCACGATCCGCTTCATAGTCGGTCACGACACGCAGAGTTAACCAATTAAAGTCGCGCGATTTAATAGGCAGTTGGCAAGATGCCTAAGACCGATCGCTTTTATATAAGGGGAATCATGGCCAAGTCCACCGCAGAAAACACCTATCTTCGTCTCAAGACCGTCCTGGATGTCCTGACCGAAGGCGTGTGGTCCGGCGATGCACTGAATGCTGGCCAGGTCCTGGCGGAAGCGACAGCCCGCGTGCCGTTCAACGAACACGAGGCCGAGCTCCTCAGCGGCGGCATTCCCCGCGGCCACAAGACCCTTACCTCGGCGACCGCCAAGCTGGTCAAGGCCGGCTGGCTGGTCAAGGGCCGCACCGGCTGGACCATTACCGAGGACGGGATGCGTGCCACAGTCGCCTTCCCCGACGCGGTTTCGTTCGCATCAGCGCTCGACGCCGGCACGCCCGTTCCTGCCGACACCCCGGTCCCCACGGCTCCCGAAGGCTTTGTCCGCCCGGTCTCCGCCGCCGCCTCCGTCCTGGAGGTCCCGGCCAAGGATGACGCCACGGCAGCGAAGAAGGCTCCTGCGAGGAAAGCGCCGGCAAAGAAGGCGGCCGCCGCGGTGGGCAAGGCAGCCAAGGCCATCGAAGACGCCGTCGAACCGGTGGTGAAGGCTGTCCGGAAGAAGGCCCCAGCGAAGGCCAAGGCCGAAACCGCCGGGCCTGCAACCGAGCCGTTCGAAGGTCCGGACGTCGAAACCCTCCCGCAGCCGGAGGCCGTGGCCTTGGCCGGCGACTTCAACACCATCCTGGGTGCCCCCGAGAACTGGGCGCCGCAGTACGACGAAGCGCAGATGGAGTTCGATTTCCTGGACCAGCTGTGGAAGAAGAGCGCCGAGCTTCCTGCCGGCTACTACACCTTCAAGATCGCCCTGAACCGCTCCTGGGACGAAAACTACGGCGCCTTCGGGGCATTCGATGGCCCCAACCACGAACTGCACCACGCCGGCGGTACGGTGACCATCCGCTACAACCACGCCACCCGCGACATCACCATCAACTAGCTGGTACCTCCTCCCGGCCGGGGCACGCAGCGTTAGGAACCGCGGTTTCAGTACGTGCGTGCCGCCCGGCCGGGAGGGGTTGCCGGTCCCGAGGAGGAACGCCATGGGCAGGCACGCAGGTTCACCGCAGGACGGTTCGGCGCAGGATGCCGTGCGGCTGGACGCGCGGGTGTTCGGCATGGTCCAAGGTGTGGGCTTCCGGTACTGGACCATGGCCAAAGCGGAGGAGCTGGGGTTGTCCGGTGAGGTGACAAACCTCGACGACGGTTCAGTGTCAGTCCTTGCCGAAGGCCCCGAGTCCAAGGTTCGGCAGCTCCTGGAATGGCTCAACTCCGGCAGCACTCCCGGCCGGGTGGAGCGGGTGGACGGGGCGACGTCACAAGCCGGGGGACACTTCCGCGGTTTCCGGGCACACTGACCGTCCAACAGACAGGCCCGCTGCTGAAAAAACAGACAGCGCTGGACAAGCAGGATGCACTGGACAAAAAACGCCGGGCCTACTCCCGCGGGCTGAGGCCGATGAATGCGCCCAGCTCCTCCAGTGCCGCCGGTTTGTGCGGCATATAACTGGTGAGTTCGGGGGAGCGGATGATGACGGCCCGCCATTGACCGCGTGACACTGCCACGTTGATCCGGTTCCGGTTCAGCAGGAATTCCGCGCCGCGTGGAGCCTCCGCTACTGCCGAACAGGCCATGGAGACGAACACCACCGGCGCTTCCTGGCCTTGGAACTTGTCCACGGTGCCCACCCGTACCTTCGGCAGCCCGGCTTCCGCCAACGCTTTCCGGACCAGGTGCACCTGGGCGTTGTAGGCGGCCACCACCAGCAGGTCCTGTTGCTCAAGCGGACGGGACCCTGAATCCGGGCCGCACGTCCACTTCAGGCCGAGATGGCGTCGGGCCTGGCGCACCACCTCCTCTGCTTCCTCCTTGGAAGCAGTAGCGTTGCCGCTGTGGTTGACGAACACCGTCTCCACCCCGGGCGGCAGCCCGTCGAGTTCACGCAGGCCCGCGGCCGGTGCGGACTGCAGCTTTCCGTCGTAGCTGAGGTTCGATACCGCCCTGCACAGCTCCGGGTGCATTCGCCAGGTATCGGCGAGGAAGTAGCCCAGGCTCGCGGGAAGCGTTGCATGCCCGGCCGCGAGCCAGCCCAGGGCAGACTCGTCCACCGGCTCCGGATGAGCCCCCTGGGTGACCTGCGGCAGCTGCTGGGGATCACCCAACAGGAGCAGCCGGTTTGCAGCGCGGGACACGGCGAGCGTGTTGGCCAGCGAGAACTGCCCGGCCTCGTCGATCACCAGCAGGTCCAAGGACCCTGCGGGGACTTCCTTGCCGGTCATGGTCCACGCGGTGCCGCCCACCAGGCAGCCGCCCGGTGTGGCCAGCAGGCGGCCGACGTCGCTATCGTCCGTTGCTGCCCACGGGACCGGGTGGGGCGCGGCGAGCTTCTTGGCAACAACGCAAGGGTCGACTCCGCCGGCCTCGATGGCGCGGCAGAGCAGGTTTTCAACCACGTTGTGCGACTGCGCGACCACGCCTACCTTCCATCCCTCCCGCACCAACTGGCCGATCACGTGCGCACCGATGTGGGTCTTGCCTGTACCCGGCGGCCCCTGGACAGCCAGATACGAAGCATCGAGGTCCCGCAGGGATTCGGCAATGGCCGCGGCATAGTCGGCCGCCCCGTCCTCCCGGTGGCGGACTTCAGCGGGGGCGCCCAAGCTGCCGAACCGCGGGGGCACCTTGCGCAGGATGTCCAGGCCCGGCTGTGCGGGCAGGCCCGGCACGGTGGATCCGACGGACCGGGCAAGTTCCGCGATGGCGGCCTCGATGTTGTCTGTTGGTATGGGCGTATCCTCGGTCAGCGCTATCGGGAGGTGTGGGTAGGCCGCGACCTTCCTGGATTCCCGCTCAGAGATGGTGATGATGGTGTGTTCCGGGTTGTCCGGAGCCGCCGTGAGATCGTGGATGCGGGTCTTGAAGGCATACGCCCGGGCCTGTGGAGCCGCGTTTGGGGCAGCCATGCCCTCGGGGCCCGGAGCGTCATAGAGCCGGCACCAGGTGGAATCGACACGGAAATCGGAGCCTTCCGTCATGGTTCCGCGGAGCTTCAGGACCCGGGTGCGCATCCGTTCGCGTGGTTTGGCCAGGGCCCAGTCGGACATGACTTCCGCCGATGACACCACGAACACGTTCCGCTGGTCCGACCAGTTCTCCACGGGCGCTTCGACGCGGTCGAAGTGCTGCCACCAGAACTGTTTCCGTTCGCGCCGGTGGTACCCGGTGGCCGCTGCAACCATGGCGATGGCCCGCTCGTCAGCGGTCCAGGGCCGGTCATCAGGGAGGCCCCCCAGGTACTCGCGCAGCTGCACTTCCTCCGGGGTTTCGTCCGGCGGATGCGGGCGGTCGTCGTCGGCGGGAGGTCCGGCCGGCGCCGCCGTGGCCACCGGCAGTCCAGCGGCGTTCGCCGGCTGCCCGGCGGATCCGGTGTCCTTCAATGCTTGGGGGGCGATTTCCAGCAGCCAGTCCCGGAGCCGAAGGGTGGAAAGGCAGTCGTACTGGTTGTAGTCCGAAATGGAAGCCAGGATCGCGTCGGCTTCCTCGTGTCGGCCGGCATCTCGGGCGGCACAGTAGGCGGCATAGGCCACCACGGAGGCGCCGGCGTCCTTGACGTCCCCGGACCGCAGGTTGTCTCCCATGTACAGCGGTTCCAGTTTCTTGATGGAATACGAGGCCTCGGAGATCCGGATGGAATGCCGAACGGTGGCGTACAGGTCCACCAGCAGTCCCTGCCGGAGCCAGTGGTCCACCGTGTCCTCGCCGGCCTGGTGCACGAGCGAAAGGTTCCGCAGGGCTGTTTTTTCGTAGGCCGCGTAGTGATAGACGTGCATTTCCGGGTACTGGGCGCGCCGCTTCTCCACATATTCCAGGAACTCCAGGAAGGCGCGGCGTTCACCGGATCGGGAATGCGCCCAGAACGGACGGAATACCGGCGCTCTTCCGGTGTCCGCCGCAGGGGCCTCGACGACGCCGAAAAGGTATTCGATGCCCCACGCGCCGGTGGCTGGATCCTGCCAGAGCGGATCGCCTTCGAAGTCGAAGAAGATGTCTCCGGCGCTCGGAGCGGGAAGCGAACCGATCGCGTTGTCCGCAAGGACTGTGTAGGAGACCGTGTGGGGCTGCCCGTCCTTGGTGAACGTGCGGGACCCGGCGGCGGTGTCCATGCCCAGCTGCATCCGGGCCTGCGCACGGAGGCGGGCCAGTGAGCCTTGTGCATCCGGGGCGGGCATCGCCGCAAGCTGGTCGATTGTGGTGATGTTGGCGGCGTGAAGTTTGCGTCGTTGCACAACGGACATCCCCGCCACCATCAGCAGGTCCCGGTGGAGCGTCACCTGCTCGGCGCAGTAGTCGCAGCGGCCGCAATGCACGACGCCGGGCTGTTGCCACTGCGCGGGGGCGTCTGCGGCGCGGTGGCCGGCCGTAAGGTGCCGGAAACGGCGGCGCCGCTCACGGAAGACGGGAAGCAGGTCCGGCAGGGAATGGCTGCTTCGGAGCCAGTCCTCGCCCACCTTGGTGCCGAGCACCAGTGTGACAACGGGCGAGGGTTCCAGCCCCATTCCCAGCAGTTGGTCGCCGTATGCGGCGAGTTGCAGCAGCGCTCCTACCTTGGCGTGGCGGGCAAGTTTGGTGTCCCATACCTCATAGCGGCCCGGGTTTCCGGTGCCCGCGGCCTCGTTCACCAGGAAGTCCGCGTAGCCCAGGAACTCGCCGTCGAAGAAGGTTGCCTGGAACACCACGTCTGCGCCGGAGCGGAGGGCAAGTTCGGTTTCCGCGTGCTTTGCCTGCAGCTCACCGCGGAGGTTCTGGCCGCGCTCCAGGGAGTAGACACCCGCTCCGCGGCTGGCATCCCACTGGCCATACTTGGCCAGCAGGCTCGCAAGTACGGTCTGCTCATGCTGGTCGCCCAACCGGCCTGCCCGCTGCTGCATCTCGTCAGCAGGGAACTCCGCTTTGGCTGCGCGGCCGAGTTTTTCGTCCAGCACGCGGAGCGTGCGGTACTCGCATTCGCTGGCGGCCACGAGGTCGCTGGCTGAAAAGACCAGGTCCGGGGCCACGCGGGAACCGCCGTCAACACCGGCAGCTTCAAGCAGGAACACAGTGCCTCCCCATCGATGGCCTGGGCAGGGAACGCTTTCCTGGCCAAGTTTGAACCTGCTCCAAACGTAGCAAGAGGGTCGGACAAACGGGCACTACCAGCTTGCCGGACCTCCCCCAAAGGAGGTTAAGCCAGCCGTGCCACGCTGCGCCGGGACGGACGGCGTGCCTCGCCGTCGGAAAACAGCTCCGGTGTGGCTTCCTGGATCCGCTGGACGTCCTCGAAGACTGCGCGGAGATGGAGGCGCAGGCTGCTGTCCGCATCCCGGAGGTTGTTGGCCTCCAACGCGTCGACCACGGCGGTGTGCTGCTCGATCAAGGTGGACACCGGCCGTGTATCCAGCAGGCTCATCCGGCGCGCACGGTCCAGGTGCGCCTTGGCGGAGTTGACGGCGGCCCAGGCTGATTCGTGTCCCGCAAGGCGCAGGAGCTCGCGGTGGAAATCTTCGTCCAAACGGAAGAATTCCTCCACGTCGTCCTTGGCGTCGGCCTCGGACTGTGCCTGCAGGATGGTCCGCAGTCCAGCGATGCCGTCACTGTCAACAGCGAGGTCCCGCAGGGAGGCGCACTCGATGGCCTCCCTGACGAACTGCGCTTCCGAGACACGCCCCAAGTCGACCAGGGAGACGAACGAACCGATCTGGGGGAACACCTGAACGAGCCCTTCCTCACGAAGGAGGATGAGGCTTTCGCGGACCGGAGTGCGGCTGACGCCCAGCTCCTGGGCCAGTTCGTTCTCGGACAACGGCTCGCCAGGGGGCAACTGCAGCGAAATGATCCTGCGTCGGAGCGTTTCAAGGGTTTGGTCGCGCACCGAAAGCCGGGGGGTAGCGCCTCGTTTATCCGTTGCCATGCATTCAGTCTAGCCCGTTGACACACTAGAATGGTAGTGCTTGTATGGTAGTAGAAATCGTCCGGCTGCCGGTCCCTGTTGTCCGCACTCAGCGGCGCCGGATACGGCAGCCCCAGCTACCCCGGTAACGCTTCATCCCCATCCACAGCATCACCTGCAAAGGAGCAACTGATGACCGAAAGCATTGCGCCTCCCACCTCCCGCCAGGGCGGAGGCCGCACGCACCCGCGACCTCGCCAAAGTCGCCGTCTCCGGCTGGCTTGGCACGGCCATGGAGTTCATGGACTTCCAGCTGTACTCCCTGGCGGCCGCCATCGTCTTCAACAAGATCTTCTTCCCGGACGTCAGCCCCGTCATCGGCTTGATTGCCGCCATGGCCACCTACGGCGTCGGCTATGTTGCCCGCCTGTTCGGGGCCGTGTACTTCGGTCGCATGGGTGACCGGATCGGCCGCAAGAAGGTCCTCTACATCACCATCGCCTTGATGGGCGCCTCCACCACCCTCATCGGCGTGCTGCCCACCTACGCCATGGTCGGCATCTGGGCCCCCATCCTCCTGGTGGCCCTGCGCCTCATCCAGGGCTTTGGTGCGGGCGCGGAAATCGCAGGTGCCACGGTCATGCTCGCGGAATTCGCCTCCGCCCGCCGCCGCGGCATCATCTCCTCGCTGGTCTGCCTGGGCACCAACTCCGGAACCCTCGGCGCCTCCGCCCTGTGGGCCATCCTGGTGTCATCGCTGTCCCAGGACCAGCTCCTGAGCTGGGGCTGGCGCATCCCGTTCCTGGCCAGTTTCGTCATCATGCTGTTCGCCATCTGGATCCGGCGCTCCATCAAGGAAAGCCCGGTCTTCGAAGAGCGCGTTGACGTAGTGGACGGCGTTGCACTGTCCAAGCGCGAAATCGCCGCGGCAGAGGAACTCGCCAAGACAAGCACCATCGAAGCGGCCCTGCACCAGAAGAAGGGCAAGGCGTTCCTGATTGCCTTGGGCCTGCGCTTCGGCCAGGCCGGCAACTCCGGACTGGTGCAGACCTTCCTGGTGGGCTACCTGGCCACGGTCTTGCTGGCAGACAAGAGCGTGGGCACCAACGCGATCATGTATGGCTCGCTCCTCGGCTTCGTCACCATCCCCTTGGTAGGCCTTCTTGGAGACCGTTTCGGCCGCCGCCCGCTGTACCTGGTGCTCAGCGCCCTCACCGTCGTCTACGCCATCCCCATGATGCTCATGATCACCAGCGGGAACAACGCACTGATCACCATTGCGATGGTGGTCGGACTGAACCTTGGCGTCCTGGGCCTGTTCGCCATGGAAAGCGTGACCATGGCCGAATTCTTCGGAGCCCGCACCCGTTTCACCCAGCTTGCCCTGGCCAAGGAAATCGGCGGCATCCTGGCCACCGCCATCGGTCCGTTGCTGGCAGCCACCCTCACCGCAGTCACCGGACACTGGTGGCCGCTCGCCGCGATGCTCATCGGCTACTCGCTGATCACCCTGGTTTCCGCCGCCGTCGGCCCGGAGGTCCGTGGCCGCGACATGGTCCGGCTTGAGGACGCAGTATGAAGGCGGTCGTCGTCCACGGCGCCAACGACCTGCGCATCGATGACCGGCCGGAACCGGTTGCCGGGCCGGGGGAAGTAGTGCTCGACGTCGAATGGGGCGGCATCTGCGGAAGTGACCTTTCGTACTGGCGCCACGGAGCATCCGGGACGGCGGCGCTGAAGTCACCGCTCGTCCTGGGCCACGAGGTTGCCGGCCGGATCGCCCAGCTGGGCGCCGGCGTCGACCATCTCGAGGTGGGCCAGCCCGTCACGGTGCACCCGGCCGAACTGGTGGGGGACGGCACCATGCCGGAACGCCTGCGCGGCCGGACCAACCTGTACCCGCAGATCCGGTACTTCGGCTCGGCGGCATTCGATCCGCACACGGACGGCGGCTTCAGCGAACGGAAGCTCGCCAAGGCGTTCCAGGTCCGTGCCCTGCCCGACGGAGTGGACACCCTCCGCGGTGCCCTGGCGGAACCACTCGCCGTCGCCATGCATGCCGTCAGCCGTGCGGGCAATCTCCAAGGGCGCGACGTGCTGGTCAACGGCGCTGGACCCATCGGATCGCTCGTGGCCGCGGCCGCCAAGTACGCCGGGGCCCGGACCGTGACCGCTACCGACATCAGCGACGCGTCGCTGCGGATTGCCAAGGCCATGGGTGCAGATGAGGTCCTCAATGTCTCCGGCAATCCGCTGCCGGCCGACGTGGAAATCGTCTTCGAAGCCACTGGCCTCCCGGCAGTTCTGGGCGGGGTCCTTCGCGCCACCGCCCGCGGCGGGACGGTCATCCAGGTGGGCAACCTGCCAGGCACGCCGGCGCCGGCGGCGCTGGGCGACCTGGTCACCCGGGAGATCACCTGGATCGGGTCCTACCGGTTCGTGGACGAAATCACCGACGCCCTGCACGCCATGGCAAACGGGCTGGACGTCTCGCCCGTCATTACCCACAAATTCGGCATCGACGAGGCACAGCAGGCCATGCAAACCGCCGCGGACCCCGCCGCGGGCAGCAGCAAGGTCATGCTCCACCTCGGCGGATCCTGAACCACCACCCACCCCGCAGCCGTTGCCGTCCCGGTCCGCCGGAACGGCAACGGCCGCGATCCAGCTTGCCCAACCACCACCTGAAGGACTCCCAGTGAAGATCACCGACGCACGGGTTGTGGTTTCGTCACCCGGACGGAACTACGTCACGCTCGTTATCGAAACCGAGGACGGCGTCACCGGCGTCGGCGACGCCACCCTCAACGGCCGCGAGCTGGCAGTAGCCTCCTACCTCTCCGAACACCTGTGCCCGCTGTTGATCGGCCGCGACGCCCGCCGGATCGAAGATGCCTGGCAGTACTTCTACAAGGGCGCCTACTGGCGCCGCGGTCCGGTGACCATGACCGCCATCGCCGCGATCGACGTCGCGCTCTGGGACATCAAGGGCAAAGCGGCCGGCATGCCGGTCTACGAACTCCTGGGCGGGGCCGCGCGGGAGGGCGTGATGGTGTACGGCCACGCCAGTGGCACAACCCTGGAGGACCTCAGCGCCGACTTCCAGCACCACCTGGACCTTGGCTACAAGGCGATCCGCGCCCAGGCAGCCGTGCCGGGCCTGGACAAGACCTACGGCATCGCCCCGGTGGACGGCAAACTGTACGAACCGGCCAGCGGCAACGTGCCGCAGGAAGACACCTGGGAAACCACTGCCTACCTGGACTTCGCGCCGAAGATGATGGCGCACGTCCGCGACCAGTTCGGCTACGGCGTCCACGTCCTGCACGACGTACACCACCGGCTGACCCCCATCGAAGCCGGCCGGCTGGGCGCCTCGCTGGAGCAGTACCGGCCGTTCTGGATCGAGGATCCGACGCCGGCCGAGGACCAGTCGGCGTTCCGCCTGATCCGCCAGCACACCACCACGCCGGTTGCCGTCGGCGAAGTGTTCAACTCCATCTGGGACTGCCAGCAGCTCATCACCGAACGCCTGATCGACTACATCCGCACCTCCGTCTCGCACGCCGGCGGCATCACGCACCTGCGCCGGATCTTCTCCCTCGCCGACCTCTACGGTGTCCGTTCCGGCTCGCACGGTGCCGGCGATCTGTCCCCGGTGTCCTTCGCCGCCGCGCTGCACGTGGACATGTCCATCCCGAACTTCGGCATCCAGGAATACATGGGCCATCGCGACCCCGCAGGCGACGTCTTCAAGACCTCGTACACCTTCGCGGACGGCTACATGCATCCGGGCGACGCCCCCGGGCTGGGCGTAGAGTTCAACGAGGAAGCCGCCGCGCGGTTCCCCTTCGACCCCAAGTACCTGCCGGTCAACCGGCGCCTGGACGGATCGGTGCACGACTGGTGAACACTGCAGCCCACGAATCCTATGACGTGGTGGTGATGGGGGAGATCCTCATCGAAGTCGCCACCGACCAGCCCTTCGGCCATGGCGTTCCAGCCCGGCTGGGCATCTCCGGAGACGCCCTCAACGTTGCCGCGGCGGCCGCTGCCGCGGGTGCCAGGGTGGGCCTGCTGTCCGTGCTCACCGACGACGACCTGGGGCAGGCCATCGCAGCCCGGATCGCCGAGTTGGGCATCTCCACCGATCTGTTGACGTACCGGCGTGGGCAACAAGGCGTCTACCTGGTGCACAGCGACCCCGACGGCGAGCGCGAATTCTCCTACGCCCGCAGCGGCAGCGTCGGCTCCAGCTTGGGACCGGACGACGTCGACCCGGACGTTTTCGCCGCGGCCGGCGCGGTGGTGGCTGGCGGCATTGCCTGCGCCATTTCGACGACGGCACGCGCCGCCGTCGTCAAGGCCGCCTCCGTGGCCACACGCTTTGTCTACGATCCCAACTTCCGGCCCCGGCTCACCACCGTGGCGGACGCGGCGGCGGCACTGACCGAACTTGCCCCGCAGGCCTTCCTGGTGACGCCCTCGTTCCCGGGCGAGACGGCTGCCCTGCTGGGGGTGTCCACTCCCCAGGAAGCCGTGGCCAGACTGCGCTCGCTGGGCGCCAACGCGGTGGCCGTCACCTGCGGTGCCAAGGGGGTCCAGCTCGACTCCGGCGTGGACTCCGTATGGGTGCCGGCGATTCCGGCGCCCGCGGTGGTGGACCAGACCGGCGCCGGAGACGCGTTCGTGGGCACGCTCACCGCACGCCTGGTGCTGGGAGACGACTTCCCGACGGCGGCACGGTACGGTGCTGCCGCCTCCTCGCTGGTGGTGGGGGGCAAGGGCGGCACGGGCTTCATCCCCACGTTCGAGCAGACCCGTGCGCACGCCGCGGCCTCCTCAAAGGGGGCCGTGTCATCGAACGCCTGACCAACTTGTCACTGGCGGCCAGCGGCCGGAAACCTGCCCTGGAGAGGAACCGGCTGGAACCCGGGATCGTCCACCTCGGCCTGGGCGCCTTCGCCCGCGCCCACACCGCCGTCTTCACCGAGGACGCGATGCTGGCTGCCCACGATCCCCGGTGGGGGATCGTGGGCGTCACCCAGCGCTCGGATACCGTGGCCCGCCAGTTGACACCGCAGGATGGCCTCTTCACCGTGGCCGAACGCGGCGAAGGCGCCGCCCCGCTGCGGGTGGTCTCCACCATCGTCGAAGCCATCTCCGGCCGGGACAACCCGGAACTGGTCGTGGAGCGCATCGGCACCCCTGCCACGAAGATCGTCACCCTCACCATCACCGAGAAGGGCTACCGGTTCGATCCGCAAACGCGGACGCTCGACCTGAACGATCCCGACGTCCAAGCCGACCTGGCCGGCCGGCCGCCGGTGACCGCCATCGGGCAGATCGTCCGCGGCCTCCAGCGGCGGGCAACCACCGGCGCCGGACCCGTCACGGTGCTCTCCTGCGACAACCTCCCGGCCAACGGGGAACTGACGGAAACCCTCGCCACGGACTTTGCGGCGGCCCTGCCCGCGACTGAAAGCGGGTCTCTTCTGGCCTGGATGCGGCAAAACGTGGCGTTCCCGTCCACCATGGTGGACCGGATGGTGCCCGCCAGCACGGAAGGCGACCTGACCGCCGTCGAACATCAACTCGGTGTAAGGGACGAGGCCGCCGTGGTGGCCGAACCCTTCAAACAATGGGTCATGGAGGACAACTTCCCCGCAGGCCGCCCGCGCTGGGAGGTTGCCGGCGCCCTGTTCAGCGACGACGTTGCCGCCTGGGAATCAGCCAAACTGCGGCTGCTCAACGCCAGCCATTCGATGCTGGCCTACCTCGGCCTCCTCGCCGGCAAGGACACCATCAGCGATGCCGTGGCCGTGGCGCCGTTCCGTACCGCCTGCCGGCGCATGATGCTGGAGGAAGCCCTGCCCGGCATCACCCTCCCGGCGGGGCTCGACGGGGAGCAGTACTGCGATGAGGTGCTCCGCCGGTTCGCCAACCCGGCGCTGGGCCACACCACGGCCAAGGTGGGCAGCGACGGCTCACAGAAAGTCGGACTGCGGCTGCTCACCACTGTCCGGGGAACGCTCGACGCCGGCCGCGCACCACGGTGGGCAGCGCTCGCCGTTGCCGCGTGGATGCACCACGTGGCCGGCACTCCGGCAGCAGACCTGAACGATCCCCTGGCGCAGGAGCTGCAGGCCGCGCTCCCCGAGGACCGCACCGCGGACACCGTGGTGCCGGCACTGCTGGGGTTCCGGCCCGTCGTCGACCCTGCCCTCGCGGGGAACAAGGACTTCCGGGACCTGCTGCTGCACTGGTACCGCATCATCGAAACCAACGGGCCGGACGGCCTGGGAAATGAGATCAACCATGGCTGACGCATCAGGTGTCCTCAGCGTTTCACCGGTCATCCCGGTGGTCACCATCGACGACCCGCAGGACGCGGTGCCCCTGGCACGGGCGCTGGTGGACGGCGGGGTGAAGATCATCGAGCTGACCCTGCGGACCGAGTCCGCCCTGACCTCGCTGAAACTGATCGCCGGCGAGGTCCCGGACATCCTGGTTGGTGCCGGCACCATCCTCACGCCCGCCCAGGCCGATGCCGCAGTGCAGGCGGGCGCCAAATTCCTGGTCAGCCCCGGCATCACCCCCGCGCTGCTCACCCACATGCTGTTGCTGGACGTCCCGGTGCTGCCCGGCGTCGCCACCGTTGGCGAAGTCCTGGCCGTCCTGGAAGCCGGACTGGACGCGATGAAGTTCTTCCCCGCCGGGCCGGCAGGCGGTCCGCCCTACCTGGCCGCCATCGGCGCGCCCATCCCGCACGTCCAGTTCTGCCCCACCGGCGGCATCAGCCTGGCCACCGCTCCGGACTACCTCAAGCTGGCCAACGTGGCCTGCGTGGGCGGCAGCTGGCTGACCCCGGCAGACGCCGTCGCGGCCAAGGACTGGGGCCGGATCACCGGCCTGGCCAGGGGCGCTGCCGCCCTCACTCCGTAGGTCAGCCCTCGGCCGCGGCAGCCCGCACCTGGGCCTTGTCGTGCTCGTCATGAGCGTTCCGCAGCAGCTCCAGAAACTCGGTTTCATTGCGGACCAACCGCTTGTACTTCTCGGGAAGCTTGCGGATCTGGTCTTCTTCGCGGCACATCTTGGCGAAAATCTTGTCCCGTTCCGCCATGTCCGTCTCATAGTTGAGGTCAAGGTACTCGACGGCGTGCCGCCTGGCCCCGGAGACGGCGTTCTTGGCGTTGCCCTTGGGGCTGAAGATGGATGCCAGGATGGTCACCACCAAAACGCCCAGGATCACGCCCAGCGACACGGCGGTGCTGACTTCCACCACGTTGACGTGCTTGCCGTCGTTGATGAACGGCAGGGTGTTCTCGTGCAGGGCGTGCAGGATCAGCTTCACGCCGATGAAGCCCAGGATGACCGCCAGCCCGTAGGAGAGGAAGATCAGCCGGTCCAGCAGGCCGTCGATCAGGAAAAACAGCTGGCGCAGGCCCATCAGCGAGAACGCCGTGGCGGTGAAAACGACGAATACGTTCTGGGTCAGGCCGAAGATCGCCGGAATGGAATCCAGGGCGAACAGGATGTCCGTACCGCCGATCGCCACCATCACCAGCAGCATGGGCGTCAGGACCCGTTTGCCGTTCTCCAGCGTGAACAGCTTGTCGCCGTCATAGTGTTCCGACGCCGGCAGGAACTTCCTGGCGAGCCGCACCACCAGGCCGTCGGAGTCGTCGTCGTGGCTGTCCGGCTTGAGCAGGTTGCCGGCCGTGACCAGCAGGATGAGCCCGAAGATGTAGAAGACCCAGGCGAAACTGTTGATCAGCGCAGCGCCCAGGAAAATGAACGCGGTGCGGGCGATCAAGGAGAAGATGATGCCGAACAGCAGCACCTTCTGCTGGTCCGCGCGGGGCACCTTGAAGCTGGCCATGATGATCAGGAACACGAAGAGGTTGTCCACTGACAACGCCTTTTCCGTCACATAGCCTGCGAAGTATTCGGTGCCCATGTCCGGCCCGCCGAAGACCAGGACCGCAAGCCCGAACACCACCGCGATGCTCACATAGATTGCGGACCAGACGGCTGATTCCTTCAGCGACGGGGTGTGGGCCTTCCGGACGTGGAAGAAGAAATCAAAGGCCAGCAGCCCTGCGATGAGCACAAGGGTCAGGATCCAGGCGTAAGCAGGGGTTTCCACGCGGCGGGCCTTTCGTCGGAGGTTACCCCAGCCTACCTAAGCGGGCTTCAGGAGTTCGTGCTCCACGACGGCGGACCGCGACAACGTTTTGTACCCCTCCTGCTCGAAAAGCACCGTCATCACGTCACCCTCGTGCCGCATCACCAGGCCGTGGCCCCACTCCTTGTGGACCACTGCGGACTGTGGGGGGAACGGGCCGTTGGCGCTGGAAGCCGGGCCGCCGTCGTCGTCCTCGTCCTTGCCGGCGGCGTGCGCGCCTGCGTGGGGGGCAGCCGCCGTGCACGCGTCGCAGTTTCCGCACGGCTCCGGCAGGTCCTCACCGAAGTAGCCCAGCAGGAACTGCCGCCGGCAGCCGTCCGCCTCGGCGTAGGCACGTATCATGTCCAGCCGCGACTGGTCCACGCGTTGCCGGGCCTCGGCGAGTTCCACGGCGTCCTGCACCAGCGCGGGCAGCTTGGCTTTGGACATCAGCCTGATTCCCCGCTTGCCGCTGCTGACGGCACCGATCTCTTCCAACTGGTTGACCAGCCCGGTGATGCGCCGCGGCGGGAGGCCCGTCAGTTCCGCCAGGGATGACTTTGGCGCGGGAGCCTTGGCTGATTTGAGGACCTTCAGGACGGCCAGCAGGGAACCGGGATCCGGGGATCGGGTGCTGAAGAATTTCCGCAGCCCCAGGTCCTCCGAGCGGTAATGCAGCACGGCGGACGCGGGATCTCCGTCCCGGCCGGCCCGGCCAATCTCCTGGTAGTAGGCGTCAATCGACTCCGGAATGTCGGCATGGACCACGAAGCGGACATTCGGCTTGTCGATGCCCATGCCGAAGGCCGTGGTGGCAACCACCACATCCAGTTGGTCGTCCAGGAACAGCTCATGGACGCGTTCCCGGTCCGCGGCACGGCGGCCGGCGTGGTAGGCCTCGGCGCGCAGCCCCTTCGTGGCCAGTTTGGCCGCGTACTCTTCGGTGTCTTTCCGGGTTGCGGCGTACAGGAGGCCTTTTCCTGTCCGGGCCAGGTCCGCCACCTGCCCCAGCACCGCCCGGCGTTTGTCCCCGTCCTTGTGGTGGCGGATCACGGCAAGGTTGATGTTGGGCCGGTCGAAGCCGTGGACCAGGACCAGGGGGTTCCTCATGGCCAGCCGCTCCACGATCTCATCGCGGACTGGCGGGGAGGCGGTGGCGGTCAGCGCGGCCACGGGCGGGTTGCCCAGTTGCTCCCGGACACTGCCCAGGCCCAGGTAGTCCGGACGGAAGTCATGGCCCCAGGAGGAGACACAGTGTGCTTCGTCCACCACGAACAGGGAGATGTCCAGGGCTTTGATCCGGTCCACCGTTGACTGCTTGGCAAGCTGTTCGGGGGCCAGGAACACGAACACGGCCCTGCCGTCCGCCACGGCCTGCCAGGACGCCTCGACGTCGGCATCGCTGTGTGCGGCGTTGACGGCAACCGCCGCGCCTGGACCGAGGACCTGGGACAGCCCGTCCAACTGGTCCTCCTGCAGGGCGATCAGCGGGGACACCACGACGGCGGGACGCCCGGTTCGTTTGTGCAGGTGCAGGGCTGCGACCTGGTAGATGGCGGATTTGCCGTACCCCGTGGGCATTACGGCCAGGACGTCGCGGCCATCGGCGAGGGCGGCCATGCCGGCCAGCTGGCCGTCCCGGAGGTCCTTCAGGGAGAAGGACGAGGCCGCAAGGGCGCGAAGGGCAGGTTCGTCGGACATGGAAAGGGCTCCGCGCGGAAAGAAACAATGGCCGCCTGCTTCAGCCGTGGGAACCAGCCTACGCCAGTGCCGGGGTGCTTGACTTCACGGGCATGCTCAACAACTGTGGAGTGACAGATCCGCCAATGCGGCCGGCCCTTCCGGGGCCCGGCGAACAAGGAGAATGTTGTGGCGCGCGAAAACCCGAAGGTCGAAGAACCAGAGGAGTCCGATCTCGAGGTGACCGGCCACCCCAAGACGTGGGCCGCCGGCGTTCCGGGCGTCTACCACTCCATGCAACCTGCGCTGAAGAACATGGGCGTGGAACGGTCACGGAAGACCCTGCTGGCACTGAACCAGAAGGACGGCTTCGACTGCATGAGCTGCGCGTGGCCGGATCCCGGGCACCGCAAGACGTTCGAGTTCTGCGAAAACGGGGCCAAGGCCGTCACCTGGGAGGCCACCCCCGTGGTGATCGGCAGCGACTTCTGGGCAGAGCATCCGGTCAGCGAACTCCGGAAGCGGTCCGAGTACTGGTTGGGCATGCAGGGCCGCCTCACCGAACCCGTTTACAAGGCCGCGGGGGAGGACCACTACCGCCCGGTCAGTTGGGAACGCGCCGTCGGGATCGTGGCGGACAAGTTGAAGTCCCTGCCGGACCCCAACCAGGCCACGTTCTACACCAGCGGCCGGACTTCCAATGAGGCCGCGTTCCTGTACCAGCTGTTTATCCGCGCCTACGGCACCAACAACCTGCCCGACTGCTCCAACATGTGCCACGAATCATCAGGGTGGGGCATGGGACAGACCATCGGCGTGGGCAAGGCCACCGTGTCCTACGATGACTTCGGCAAGGCCGACTTGATCATCGTGATGGGCCAGAACCCGGGTACCAACCACCCGCGCATGCTGACTGCACTGGAGGAAGCCAAGGAAGCCGGCGGCCACATCGTGGCCGTCAACCCGCTTCCAGAGGCCGGCCTCATGCGGTACAAGAACCCCCAAAAGGTCAAGGGCATCATCGGCCGCGGCACCGACCTCGCCGACCAATTCCTGCAGGTCCGCATCGGTGGAGACATGGCGTTGCTCCAGGCGGTGTCCAAGCGCGTGCTCGACGCCGAGGCCGCCAACCCGGGCAAGGTCCTGGACCACGCATTCCTTGCCGAACACTGCGACGGCCTGGAAGAACTGCGGGCGCACCTGGCCAGCCTGGATGAGGCCGCGGTGCTGGAGGCCACCGGCCTGCGTACAGAGGAAATCGATGAACTGGCAGCCCGCTACATTGCCGCGGACAAGGTGATCATCACCTGGGCCATGGGCATCACCCAGCAGAAGAAGGGTGTGGCCACCATCAAGGAGATCATCAACCTGCTCCTGCTGCGCGGCAATATCGGCAAGCCCGGGGCCGGCGCCTCGCCCATCCGCGGCCACAGCAACGTCCAGGGCGACCGGACCATGGGGATCTGGGAACAGATGCCGCCGGCCTTCCTTGACAGCCTGGGCCAGGAGTTCGATTTCGCGCCGCCGCGGGACCACGGCCTGGATGCGGTCCAGACCGTCCGTGGGATGCGCGACGGCGGCGTCAAGGTTTTCGTCGGGCTTGGCGGCAACTTCGTGGGCGCCATTTCAGACACCGCGGCCGCCGAAGCGGCCATGGAGAACACCGAACTGTCGGTCCAGATCTCCACGAAGCTCAACCACTCCCACGCCGTGACCGGAGCCGAGGCGCTGATCCTCCCCACCCTGGGCCGGACGGAGATCGACCGGCAGGCCTCTGGCCCGCAGTTCGTCTCGGTGGAGGACACCGTCTGCGCCGTCCATGCGTCCCACGGCACCGTGGAGCCGGTGGCCCCCGGGTTGCTCTCCGAGGTTGCTATCGTGAGCAGGCTTGCCGCCGCCACGGTGGGGGACCGGACGTCCGCGGACTGGGCCGGGTTCGAAAAGGGCTACGACCTGATCCGGGACCACATCTCCCGCGTGGTGGTCGGCTGCGAAGACTACAACCGCAAGATCAGGCAAAAAGGCGGGTTCGTGCTGCCCAACGGCCCGCGCGATTCCCGCACCTTCAACACCCCCACCGGCAAGGCCATGCTCACCGTCAACGAACTCGAGCACGTGGACCGGCCCGCCGGCACCCTCATCCTGCAGACCATGCGTTCGCACGACCAGTTCAACACCACCATCTATGGCAACAACGACCGCTACCGGGGCATTAAGAAAGGCCGCGAGGTGGTGTTCGTGAATCCCGCGGACCTTGCCGAGCTGGGCCTCGCCGACGGGCAGCACGTCGACATCCACGGCGTGTACAAGGACAACGTGGCTCGCGTGCTCCGCAACTACCGGGTGGTGTCCTACCCGTCTGCCAAGGGCTGCGCCGCAGCGTACTACCCGGAGGCCAACGTCCTGGTCCCGTTGGAGAGCGTGGCGGAGGGCAGCCAGACCCCGGCGTCCAAGGCCGTCATCGTCCGACTCGAGCCCGTGAAAGTCCTGGAAGAGGAGGCCACCGCCGCCGGCTGACCGGTGGCCGAGCCCGTCGGTGGGTGAGCCAGTCGAAACCGCGGTGGCCGTTCGCTCGCACCGGCGGTAACTCCCCGCCTGATGGACGAATCCCCTCGGTACGCGACGGGGATTTGTCCATCAGGCGGGGATTTGCCTGCTATTGCCCGGTGTCTGCCCAGCCGCGGCCGGCAGGCCCGCCGTGGGCGCCGTCGTCGACCAGCCCCAAGGCGACCCTGGCCGCCTTGGCCACGGCAGCGGACGCCGCCTCCCGGCTCCCGGCGCTGCCCGTCCCTGCGTCCAGCGCCGCCGCGTACCCCACCAGGAACGTGGTGATGGGCGCGGCGGCATGGATCACGTTGTCCGCAGATTTGCGGGCGAGGTCCAGGAGCAGCTCCTGGTCCACGTCCAGGTCAAGGATCTGCAGTGCCTGAGCCAGCCGCTGGGTCCATTGATCCAGCATCTGGGCTTCGTCGTCGTTGACTGTCATGGTTTCTCCTTTGCAGAGGCCGGATGGGTCAGGTGTCGATAGTGGACATGTTCGGGTAACGGGCGCCTGCTGTCGAGCCCGCCGGGGCCAAGTCGTCCAGCAACTGCAGCTCATCGGCGCTGAGCTCAACGTCCACAGCGCCCAGGTTCTCGCGCAGCCGTTCGCGCTTCTTGGTGCCTGGAATCGGGACGATATGGTCGCCCTGCGCCAGCAGCCAAGCAAGGGCCAACTGGCCGGGAGTGCAATGTTTCCGGTCGGCCAGTTCTTTCACCCGGTCCACGAGTACAAGGTTCCGGGTGAAGTTGTCGCCCTGGAACCGCGGGGAGTGCCGGCGGAAGTCGTCGTCGGCGAAGTCGTCCACGCTGCGGATCTGTCCCGTCAGGAAGCCGCGGCCCAGCGGGCTGTAAGGCACGAACCCGATTCCCAGCTCCGCGAGCACGGGGAACACCTTGGTTTCCGGTTCCCTCTCCCAGAGCGAATACTCGGTTTGCAGCGCAGTGATGGGGTGCACTGCGTGGGCGCGGCGGATGGTGTCTGCTGACGCCTCGGACAATCCGATGTGCCGGACCTTTCCGGCCTGGACCAGTTCCGCCATGGCGCCGACCGTGTCCTCGATGGGCACCGTCTTGTCCACCCTGTGCTGGTAGTAGAGGTCGATGTGGTCCACGCCCAGCCGCTGCAGGCTGGCATCGCAGGCCGACCTGACGTACTCGGGGCGGCCGTTGATGCCCACCCAGGAACCGTCCTCGCGGCGTTCGTTGCCGAACTTGGTGGCGAGCACAACGTCATCGCGTCGGCCGGCGACGGCACGGCCCACCAACTTTTCGTTGGTGAAGGGCCCGTACATGTCCGCTGTGTCCAGCAGAGATCCGCCGGCGTCCAGGAACTCGTGGATCGTGGCGATCGACTCCTGCTCGTCGCCATCGCCGTAGAACTCGCTCATGCCCATGCAGCCAAGGCCCAGGGCGGAAACAGTCAGTTGTCCAATGGTGCGTGTCTTCATGCCGTTCTCCTCAACGGTAGAACTTGCCTGGGGACCGGCTTGCCTGCGTGCGCGGAAGCCGGTGGGTGCAGCGTACGCCACTATAGGCGCTTCCCCGGGGCCGTGCCTGGATAAACATCGGCCCCGCTAAACATGGGGCGCCTACCCTTGGACCGCTCCCGGGTGCCTGCCTGGACTGGGCGGACCCCCAAGCCGGGAACCTGTGCCTGATACTCATCCGGAATCGCCAGTGGAGCAGGGCGGGTCCCTCATTTCGGGGTTTCTCAACCTACCCGGATCACTGCCGTCCCACCGGACGGACCTGACTACAGGGGCGAAAGATGACAGGGAACAAAGCCGTTGCCTACAAGGAACCCGGCAAGGTCGAATTAATCGATATTGATTATCCAACGTTCGAGCTCAGGGACGGCCCCGGCGTCAACCCCGCGAACGTGGGGCGCGCCCGGTCCACCACGGGGTTCGCATGCGGAAATAAGTGCGGCCCGGGCCGGGTTAGGCTTTGCACGGGCAGCACGACCGCAACGAAGGAGTTCCCCTTGAGTGACATCACCGTCCGCCACAACGCCGAGCGCGACCGCTTCGAGATCCTCGACCGTGGGAACGTGATCGGCAAAGCCGCCTACAAGGATTACGACGGCGGCGCGTCACCACAGCGGATTTTCTACCACACGGTGATCAACGAGGAATACGGCGGGCAGGGCTTGGCCGGGAAGCTCGCCGCGGTTGCCCTGGACGCGACGGTGGAGGCCGGGGCCGGCATTGTCCCGGTGTGCCCGTTCATCAAGAAGTTTGTGGCCAAGCACCCGGAGTACTCGGACAGCGTGGTGGCCGTGGCCCCGGCGCACCTGGAATTCCTGGAGACCGCTCTCTCGGCCCGCGCCCGCGCCTAGCCAGGGCTCCCGGACATATTCCCGATACGCAACGCCATCGCCGACGCGCGAAATGATTTCCGCCGCGCGACGGGTTTTCCGACGCGCAAAATCACCTCCGACGGGCAACCGGATTAGCGCGGGCCACGTCCGGTCCGCGCCAGGTAATGTGCGCGTCGCCACCGATTTTGTGCCGCGTGGGCGGTCCCGCGGAACACACCGCAAGTCTTCAGGAAGCTCCCAAATTCCGGTGATTTAATCGCAGTGTCAGCGCGGCTCAACGCCGCGCTGACGTTGTTTGTGATTGCCGAGGCGGGACAGGAGCCCTTGTATGTCCGAGCACCCCCAGGTGCCCACACCAGGCCGCGATGCTCCGCCAAAGCCCGACAGGCCTGTCCCGGGCAGGAGCCGCGGCCTCCGGCGGCTCGTCATCCTGGCCATTGCCGTGGTGCTGGTTATCGCCGGGACGGTCGCATTGGCCGTGGCCCGGTCCGAGCCCCCGACCGGTTCGGTGGCCCCCACCCAGCCCGTTGCGCCACCGGCACCCGTGGCGGCAGCCCCGGAGTCACTGCAGGACAGCGTGGACAACATCCTCAGCGAAGCGGACCAGTACCGGATCGGGCTGGCGCTCGCGGATGTGTCCGGCGGCGCTGAACGCACATTCGGCGACGCTGACGCTTTCACGGCAGCCAGCACGGCGAAGATCCTGACTGCCGCGGCGTACTATCACCTGGTGGAAAAAGGAGAAGCCACCCTTGATGAGCCCATGGGCGACTACGACGCCGCTTTCCAGCTCAAAGCCATGGTCAATGACAGCAACAACGACTCCTGGCAGCTGCTGATGGACGCCGTCGGCTACCCACAGCTGATTGCCTACGCGGACTCCATCGGTGTTACCTACGACCCCGAGAAGAACTTGCTGACCGCTGCGGACATGGCCCTGATCCTGAAGAAGCTGTACGCGGGGGAGCTGCTCAACGCTGACAACACCGCCCAGCTGCTCAGCTACATGCAGGACACCAACAACGAAGACCTCATTCCCGCCGGCTCGAGGGCAGGAATCGACGTCCACCACAAATACGGGGAGCTCTCCGGCGAACTGCATGATGCCGCGCTCCTGAGCTATGGCGGCTCGACGTTCGCGCTGGTGATCTACACCGAAAACCCGGAAGGCGTTGCGGATGACGGCCAGGTTGAGGTGATCAGGGACCTGACCCGGGCCGTTGAGGACGCACTGTTCCCGGTCGGGGTGGCGGGCAGGTAGCCAACGCCACACCCGCGCAGCGGTCCGCCGGCTCGCCCTCCGTGAGCGCTTTGGGTCAGACTGTTACCGTGAGCAACAACCCCCGGACTGCCTTGGCCGTCGCAGGCCTAAGCCTGGGCACGGCACTGAACCCGCTGAACTCCTCCATGATCGCCGTGGCCCTGGTGGTGCTGCGTGCCGATTTCGGGCTCGACGTCGCCGCCGTCACCTGGGTGGTCACGTCCTTCTACCTCGCCTCTGCGGCCGGCCAGCCGGTAATGGGCAGGCTGGCGGACCGGTTTGGACCGCGACGGATGTTCATGCTGGGCATGGGGCTGGTCGCAATCACCTGCGCCCTGGCGCCGCTGGCCCCGAACTTTGCCCTGCTCTGCGTGGCCCGGGCGGTCATGGCATTGGGTACAGCTACCGCGTATCCCAGCGCCGTGGTGATGGTGGGGGCGATTGCACACCGGGCCAAGGTCGATCCCGCCCGGCCCCTGGGCCGGCTTCAGATGGCGAACACATCGGCTGCTGCCGTGGGTCCCGTCGTTGGAGGTTTGCTGGTGGGCTTTGTGGGCTGGCAGTCGCTGTTCCTGATCAACGTTCCGCTGGCGGTGGCGGCGTTGCTGATCGTCCGGCAGGCCGCGCCGGCGGACCAGGTCCGGGAGCGCGGCAGCGTGGCGCAACTGGTGCGGGACTCGGATGTTCCGGGCATTATCGGGTTTATCGGTGCACTGTTGTTGGTCATGATGGCCGCGCTGAACGTGGCGCCGGACTACCGCTGGTGGATGCTGGCCGCCGGAACCGTCGTGGCAGCGCTGTTCGCCTGGCGGGAGCTGCGGTTCGCCAAGCCATTCCTGGACCTGCGCCTGCTGGGCCGCAACAGGCCCCTCATGCTCGTGTACCTGGCGTTCGCGGTGTTCAGCAGCGTCTATTACTTCGTCTTTTTCGGCCTTCCGCAGCTGCTGCAGGAGGCAGGCGGCTACGATCCCGGCGTCGTGGGCCTGCTGATGCTGCCCCTGGCGGGCATGTCCGTGGTGGCGACCCCCTGGGCAGTCTCCGCGATGGGACGGTTCGGTGTGCGCCGGGTGCTGCTCGCCGGCGTCGTCCTCCTGACGGTCGTGGCGGCGCTGATGTGGCTGCTGACCGGAACGCTGGCCATCCCGTTCGTGGTGGTGCTGACCGCGCTGATGGGGATTCCCTACGGAACCGTCAGCATCGCCTCCAACCAGGGGATGTTCGTCTCCACCCGGCCGCAGGACCGCGGCGTTGCTGCAGGGATCTACCAGACGTGCCGCTACGTGGGCGCGATCACCGCCACAGTCATGATCGGAGTGTTCGCGTCCGGCGGCGTGCACCAGGACAGCTGGATGCGGATGGTGATTGCCATGCTGGTGCTCTGCGTCGTGACGTTTGGGATCTCCGTGCTGTGGCGGCAGCAGAAGGCTTAGCTCCTTCCTTATCTGGAGGTACTCGAAGGAGGCGCTGCCGGGGTGACCCGGACCCGTGCAATCCGCAGCTTGTCCATGCTGAGGACCGTGAGCATGTACCCCGGGATCTGTACTCGGTCGCCCGCCTGCGCCAGGCGGCCCAGGCGGGACATCACAAAGCCTGCCACCGTTTCGTAGCGGCCCTCGGGCAGCACGATTCCGGAGGCTGAGGTGAACTCCTGCAGGATCAGGCCGCCGTCGACCTCGATGGAGCCATTGGTGACGGTGACGCGGTCTTCGTGCTCGGCGCCGGTGTCGTACTCGTCGTAGATCTCGCCTACGAGTTCTTCCACGAGGTCTTCGAGTGTGACCACGCCGTCCGTGCCGCCGTATTCGTCCACCACCAGGACAATGTGCTGGTTGGTCTTGCGCATCCGGGAGAGCGACGGGAGGACCCTGTTGGTGCCGGGCATGGCCAGGATCGTCCGGGCAATGTCTTTCACCGGTGCCTGCTCCTGTGTCTCGTCTCCGGGCATCAGGTCGCGGATATGGACAAAGCCCAGGACGTCGTCCGGGGTCCTGCCAATGACCGGAAACCGCGAGTAGGGGCCGTCCCTGACCATCTCTCGGGCGGCCGCGATGGTTGTGGTCCCGTCGATGAAGGTTACTTCCGTGCGGGGCCGCATGACCTCCTGCAGTGTTCGGTCCCCGGCGCCGAACACATCGGCCAGGATGTGCCGGTTGCTTTCTTCAAGGGCCTCGCTTGCCGCCACCATGTCCCACAGCTCCTCGGAACTGATGCCGGCACGCTTGGCATGCGGGTCGCCGCCGAAGAGCCGGACCACCGCGTCGGTGGACGCGGAGAGGAGCCAGATGACCGGCCGCATGACCTTGGAAAGGGTGATCAGCGGCGGAGCCAGGGTCCTGGTGATGGCGACGGGGTTTTGCAGGGCCAGCCTCTTGGGCGCCAGTTCGCCCAGGACCAGGGAAAGGTAGGCCACCAGCAGTGTCATGCCGACGAAGGACACGAGCCCGGCGGCCGCCCCGAGCCCCAGGGCTTGCAGGAGGGGCACGACGACGGGTGCGATCGCCGAGGCGCCGTACGCCGCCGAGAAGAACCCGGCCAGGGTGACGCCGATTTGGACCGTGGAGAGGAACCGGTTGGGGTTCCGTGCCAGGTCTGCGGTCCGGGCCCCGGAGTCGCCGGACTTTTCGATGCGGCGGATCTGGCCTTCGTGCAGGGACACCAGGGCCATTTCAGCTGCGGCGAACACTCCGCCCAGCAGAACGAAGCAGAGAACCAGAGCGATGTTGACCAGGGTGCCGCTGTCCATGACATGACCTTAGACCCGCGGGTGGCCCGGTGTGGCCGCCGCCGTGCTTGAATCCGCAGCGGTCGTTGCGGTGTCTTAGGTGTACATCAGGGATCCGGGGGTGGTGAGTTTCTCGCCGGTCTCCAGCCAGGTCTTCAGGCCGGAGAGGATCATGGGCCAGCCGCCGTAGAGCTGTTCATTGGCACCTTCGCGCAGGTCGCTGTGGGTGACGGTCAGGTGGCATGAATCGCCCACCGGCTCGATCTCCCAGGTGACCTTGGACGTGCCCTCGGCCTTGACGTCCTCGCCCCAGAGGGCGCGCATGGTCTGGACCAGGCGGCGCGGCGGATCCACCTCCAGGTTCTCGCCTTCGCCCAGGGCTTCCCCGGCCTTGGGGTTGCCCATCACGAACTTGCCGCCGGGTGTCCAGTCGGACTCCAAGGTATTTCCGAACTGGTACTTGCTGCGGATATCGCTGTCGGTAATGGCTTCCCAAAGCCGTTCCGGCGTGGTCTTGATGTAAATCTCGAAGATCTTTTCCACGGGACTTTCCAATCTGGATTTGAGGTCGCTGAGGGCAGCGGCCCATGGTTCTGCGTATTTGCTGACCCAGCGGTCGTGGACCAGGCGGATGGGCACCGGGTTGAGGAAGTGCAGCTTTTCCCGGCCCCGACGGCGGGTGGCCACCAGGCCTGCGTCCTCCAGGATGCGCAGGTGCTTGGCGATGCCGAAGCGGGTCATGCTGAACCGCGCCTCGAGCGCACTCAGGGTCTGGCCGTCCTCGCGGAACAGCTCATCGAGCAGGTCCCGGCGGGTGGGGTCGGAGAGTGCTTTGAACACGTCGTCCATACCGCCAATGATAGGTGACTAAATGGTCACCTATCAAGGGTTTTGTCGCGTTGAATCAGTTGCGGGAGGCCAGGTTCCGGTCTCGCTCCTCAAAAACTTCCTCGCCGGGCCCCGTGAAGGCCCTCGAGCGCTCCACCGCCTCGATGGAGCCAGTGAACAGCTGCGATTCATGCGGATCAGCCGGGGGACGGGCGCCGCCGGAGCCGGGCGAACCCAGCCCTCGCAGTGGTGCCCTGCGCCGGGTGACCGTGCCGCCGTCGTCCATTGCCTGCTCCCAGCGCTGGTGCGGCAGCGCGGCCGGGTGGTTCTGCTGCAGGAACGTCACCATTGTTTCGCGGACCAGGCAACGCAGGTCGAAGAGCGCGGCACTGTCCGCAGCGCTGACCAGGATCCGGACCCGGACAAAGCCGCCGGTGGCGTCGGTAATTTGCAGGACTCCGACGCGCTCATCCCACAGTTCGGTCTGGGCCAGGACCCGGCGCAGCTCAGTGCGCATGTCCTCCACGGGGGCGCGCCAGTCGAGATCGAACTCCACGGTGCCCATCACCTCGGACTGGCGGCGGGTCCAGTTCTCGAATGGAGTGGTGGTGAAGTACGTGGAGGGCAGGATCAGGCGGCGGTCGTCCCAGAGATGGACCACCACGTAGGTGAGGGTGATCTCCTCGATTCGGCCCCACTCCTTCTGGACCACCACCACATCGTCCACGCGGATGGCGTCCGTGAAGGCCAGTTGCATCCCGGCGAAGACGTTGACCAGCGATGTCTGCGCTGCCAGGCCGGCCACGATGGAGATCACGCCGGCGGAGGCAAGCAGCCCCGCCCCGAGAGCCTGGATGGCGGGGAACGTCAGCATGGCGGTGCCGACGGCGAGCACCACCACCAGTGCAACGGCGATCCGCCGGGCGAGGATCATCTGCGTCCGCAGCCGCCGGGCACGCCGGTTGTCCGCCACGTCCACGCTGTGCCGGGTCAGCACCACGGCTTCGACGATGAGCAGCACCGCAATGGCGAGCCACGCCACCGCGCCGATGAGGGCGATGAGGAGGAGATGGTCGACGCCGGCATGCCAGTTTTCGTTTCCGGCGGTGAGGCCCAGCGCGGCGCGGACGCCCACCAGGCACAGTGCCAGCCGCAGCGGCTGCCGGGCCACCCGGGAGGTGGCCTGCAGCTCCGGGCGTTTCCGGTTCAGCTTCAGGACGATCTTGCGGAGCAGCCAGGACAAGGCCAGTCCGGCCACCACCGCCAGCGCTGTGGCAATGAAGGGCAGTGCGGGATTCAGGACGTCTAGCATCGTTTAACCTCTATCAAGCCTTCGGCCGCCTCTGAAATCGGGGTGGCCTGTGGCGTGTCTGCCGATCCTGTGCCTTCCAACGGGTCGCCACGCTTACCAGCACTGGGTAGCGTTGGGCGCATGCAGAAGATATCGGTCGACGCCCTGGCCCGCCAGCAGCTCGAAGCAGCGCTCGCATCCCCCAACGGCCGTGCCGCCGACACCGTTTACGGCGGACACGAAAAAGTCCTCCGGCAGTCCGTGATGGCCATGGCGGCCGGAACCCAGCTGAGCGAACACAAGAACCCCGGCGATGCCACGGTTTTCGTGATCCGCGGCTGCGTCAGGCTGACCGCCGGCGAGGACTCCTGGCAGGGCAAGGCGGGGGATTTGCTGATCGTCCCGCCCGGCCTGCACAGCCTGACGGCCGAGGAGGACTCCACTTTCCTGTTCACGGTGGCCAAGCACCGCGAATGACCCATCGATTGCTCCGCAGGTGTCGCTCTGGGTGCTGAAAACGACAGGTACGGAGCACTCGATGCAGGTTGTCAGGCCCTGTCTGTGACGCTTTCCTTCACCGGGCGGGGCTCCAACCAGATCCGCTCCCGCGGGCCCGGCGGGTAGGCGTACCTCTTCCCGGCGATGGTGATCACCAGCGCGGCAACCACCGGGATGGCCGCTGCAACCGGAACCAGCAACGGACCGCCCACCACCAGTGCCGCAGAACCGTACAGTGCGCCGACGGTGATGCCCAGCTGGATGGTCAGGACCGTGAGTCCGTTGGCCGCCTCGCTGAACTCACCACCGGCCCGGAGGATCGCCGACTGGTTGTAGATGCCGATCGCGCCCAGTCCTGCGCCCCAAACGGTCATCAGCGCCAAGGCGACGGGGAGGTTCCCCGCCGCCAGGGGGAGGAGGAACATCGATGCGGCGATGGCCGCCGTCGTCATGATCAGGGAACGGCGCGGGCGCGAATCCACGGTGAGTCCGGCAATCCAGATGCCCAGCAGGCCGGAGCCGCCCAGTACGGTGAGGGAGAGGGTGATGGCGTAGTCGGGCAGGTGCGCCTCGCGGATGAAGGGTGCGATGTAGGTGAACAGCGCAAAGTGCGCCAGGACCAGCAGGGGCCAGGCGATGGCCACGGACTTCACGCCGGGCTGGCCAATGGCCTTACGGAGCGACGGCCGGGCGGCGTCGGTGATGCGCCGGACGCGGGGGAGCAGCCAGAACGCGAGGGCGGTGAGGACCACGCCAAAACCGGCAAGAACCAGGAACGCGGCCCGCCACCCCAGGAATCCACCCAGGGCGGTCCCTACCGGCGCCCCAATGGCCAGGCCCAGGCTGTTGCCGCTGAACACGATGGCCAGGGCCTTGCCCACCTTGTCCGCCGGGACCACCCGGGACACGAACGGCGCCATGGTGGTCCAGAGCAGCCCGTGCGCCAGCCCGCCCACCAACCTGGCGATCATCGCCGAGGTGAAGTCCGGCGCCAGTCCCACCAAGGCGTTGCTGAGCGCGAACGTCAGGACCAGCGCCACGAGGAGGGCGTGCCGGGGAATCTTTCCCAGCAGGCGGGCAGCCGGAACCACCGTGACAACGATGACGGCGGCGTAGGCGGCAGCAAGGTAGCCGGCCACGGGCTCGGAGACGCCCAACCCGGCGCTGATCTGGGGGAGCAGGCCGGACGGCAGGAGTTCGGTGGTGATGGCGGTGAAGGCAATGGTGGCAAGGACCACCATTGCCGCATAGGGAAAACGGGCAGGTTCCGGCGCAGGGATCGCGGAAGACATGGGGGAGCGTCCATTCAAGGGGGAGGGGTGGAATGCGGCGCTGCTCGCCTGACAATTCCTCCCTTAAATTTACAGGATTAAACCCCCTGCTTCGTGCCGGTTACGGCGTGTTCAGGCGCGCGTCCAGCAAGCCGGCAGCGACCGCGGGAGCCAGTCCGGGCGCCAGCGGGAGGCGCGGGACCACCAGGCAGTGCCAGAGGTGGTAGATGTCCGCCTTTCCGGACCACACGGTGGAGCTGACGTTGCCGTTCTCGTCGAGTTCCTGCTTCCACGACCCGTGCTCGTAGTCGATGAACCAGTCACGGGCGTGGTCCCAGATTCGCTCGTACCAGTCCGCATACTGCTGGTCCCCGGTGGCGATGTAGAGAGCGGCCGCGCCGCCGATTGCCTCTGCGGGGACCCAGCGGATGCGCGTGGTGACCACGGGCTTGCCTTCCCAATCCACCGTGTACACGAATCCCGGATGGCCGTCCGGTTCCCAGGCGTCGCGAAGCGCGGCGTCGAAGAGTCCACGTGCGTCTTCGAGCAGCCAGTCCGGTACGTCCAGGTTCCCGGCCTCAAGCCCGGCCCGGAGGTGGAGGAGCAGGCGGGCCCACTCCACCCAGTGGCCGGGAGTCCCGCCATATGCCCGGAACTGGCTGGCCCGGTCGTCCGTGTTGTACTCCGGCATCGGGTTCCACTCGGGATCGAAGTGCTCGAACACCCGGTAGTTGTTGTTACGCGCAAACTGATGGATGAGCACCTCGGCGATATGAAGGGCCCGTTCCAGCCAGCGGTTTTCCCCGGTCACGTCAGCGACGATGAGGTATGCCTCCACCGAGTGCATGCTGGCGTTGCCGCCGCGGTATGCCTCGGTTTCCGTGAAGTCGCGGTTCCACGAGTCGAAGCACATGTTGGCCTCGTGGTCCCAGAATTTCGTGTCGGCTATACGCAGCGCCTCATCCAGCAGTTCCCGTGCTCCCGGGCGCCCTGCGGCAACTGCGCTCGCGGCAGCCAGGAGCACGAAGGAGTGCTGGTAGCCGGACTTGGTGTCGTTCACGGGCCCGTTCCCGTCCACCTCGGCGTACCAGCCGCCGAACTTATCATCGTGGAGGGGGCCGTTAAGCGCCGCGATGCCGTGGTCCACCAACGTCCCGGCACCCGGCCGTCCCATCAGCGCTGCGACGGCGAAACTGTGGGTCATCCGTGCGGTGATCCAGAGGTGGGTCGGCTTGTCGGCGAACACCTTGCCGTAGTTGTCGAGCCAGCCGAATCCGGTGGCGACCTTGGACGCCTCGGCGAACTGGATCAGCCGGTCCGTCTCCGCCTCAAGCCATCGCGCGTGGGCGGCACTGTTCAGCCACGTCATGTTAGTTCCTCTCTCAATTGCAGATTTAAACAAAGAATTGGGTCAACCGACGGCATCGGACACGCCGCGGATGATGGTGGCGGCCGCCCCCAGGTAGGCCAGGACGATCAGGAGAATCTGCGCGGCCCGGGCGGGGACGTGCTTTGAGGCGAGGTCGCCGAGCACCAGGCCGGCCAGGCAGGCGACGGCGACGGCAACCCACATGCCTGCGGGCAGTACGGGGAAGGTCGCCGGAGCCGTGATGGCCTTCGAGACCAGCGAGAACGTGCCGATGGTGAAGAAGTAGGGCTGCATGGTGGCCGCGAAGGACTTGTGCTGCCACCGTGTGGCGATGGAGTACATGCTGACTGCCGGTCCGCCCACGCCGGCCGCCGTGTTCATGAACCCGCTGAGGCTGCCGGCGGTCAACAGGTAACGGCGGCGCTGCGGCAGGGTGGCGGACTTCAAGACCAGGAGGACGGTCAGCCCGATGGCCAGGATCACCCCGATAGAGATCTCCAGGACAGGTGCCGGAATGAGCCGGATCAGGAGAGCTGCCGGAATGATGCCCAGCAGCGCCGAGGCGGCCAGGGCTGCGTAGCGCTTCCAGTCGATGTCCTTCACCACGCGGAAGATGATGGCCCCCGCAGTCACGGCCCCGCACACGTTCACCAGCACCACGCCTTCCACCGGGCCCAGGAGCAGGACCAGGAAAGGCGCGGCGACAAGCGCGAACCCCATGCCGGTGACGCGCTGCATGCCGGCGCCCATGACGACGGCTCCGAGTACCAGCCCGGTGGTCAGCATTTACGGCCTCCAGGCCACGTACTGGACCTCCTCGAACTCTTCGAGGCCCAGGCTTGATCCTTCCCGGCCCAGGCCCGATTGCTTCGCGCCGCCCATAGGGGCGAAGGCAACCGAAGGAAGGGGGTCGTTCACGCCGACGATGCCGGCCTCGAGCTGCTCCGGGATCTCCCAGCCGCGCTTCGGGCTGCCGCTCCACACGTAGGCGGCCAGTCCCATCTCCGTGGCGTTTGCCTTACGGATGGCGTCGTCCTCCGAGGAGAAAGTGACGACGCCGGCCGCCGGGCCGAACACTTCCTCGGTCACCAGGGGTGCGTCGTCGGGGACGTCCGCGAGGAGCGTGGGTGCCATGAAGGCACCATGGTCCGGTACGGATGTCCGTTGGGTGACGCGGCGGGCGCCGCGCTCCAGGGCGTCGTCCACCAGTGCCTGCACCGCGGACACCCTGTCAGCGTCGATGACCGGGCCCAAGTCCGGGACCTGCGCGCCGCCGTCGGGAACGCCGTGGCCGATGCTCATGGCATCAAAACGGGCGCCCAGCTTCTGTGCGAACTCGTCAGCGACGCTGTCCTGGACCAGGAACCGGTTGGCTGCCACGCAGGACTGGCCGGTATTGCGAAGCCGGCCCAGGACGGCGCCTTCGACGGCGGCATCCAGGTCCGCGTCCTCGAAGACGATGAAAGGTGCGTTGCCGCCCAGTTCCAGCAGGGGCCGGACCACTCGCTCGGAGGCTGACGCCATGATCTGCCGGCCCACGCCGGTGGAACCGGTGAAACTGACGGCCCGGACCGCCGGGTGGGACATCAACGCCGCGGTGATTTCACGGGAAGGGCCGTGGACCAGGTTCACCACACCGGCGGGAAAACCCGCGTCATGCAGGACCTCGAACAGTCCGGTGGCGGCCAGCGGGGCCTTCTCCGACACCCTACCCACCACGGTGCAGCCGGCAGCAAGCATCGCCGCGAGCTTCCTGGCCTGGATGGACACGGGGAAGTTCCAGGGGGTGAGACTGAGGGCCACGCCGATGGGCTTGCGGCTGCTCAAGTGGCGGCGGCCCTGCAGTTCAGGCGGGCTGACGGTGCCGGTGGCGCGGCGCGCTTCCTCGGCAAACCAGCGGAAGTACTCCACCGAGAAGTCCACCTCGCCCTGCGCCTCGGGGAGCCGCTTGCCCGCTTCGAGCGCCAGGGTGTGGGCGAGTTCATCGCGGCGTTCGGCCAGGAGGCCGGCGGCGTTGCGGAGCAGGTCGGCCCGGTGGCGGGCGGTGGTGCGGGACCAGGTGCCGAACGCTTCGGCGGCGGCGTCGGCGGCCCTGGTGGCATCCGCGGCGGAGCCCCAGGCGACCTCGCCCACGGTGCTGCCGTTGCCCGGATCAGTCACGTCCTTGGCGGATCCGGCGGTATGCCAGGAGCCGTTAACAAGGTGCCGGGCTGATGTGAGGTTCATGGATATTGCCTTTCGTTGGACCGGGAGGGCACCGCCGGTGCCGCCCGTCGTCGTCGTACTCATCCTTTGCTTGCGCCCGCCGTAATGCCGGCAACGAAGTAGCGCTGCAGGAAGACGTATGCCACCACGACGGGAAGGGAGGCCAGGATCACGCCGGCGAACAGCAGCGGGTAGTTGGTCTGGAACTCGCCCTGGAAGCTGAGCAGTGCCAGGGGCAGGGTCCGGTTTCCGGGGGTCTGAATGAACAGCAGCGGGTACAGCAGTTCGTTCCAGTGGATGACGAACAGGAAGATGGCGGCGGCGGCGATCGAGGGCGCGGAGAGCGGCAGGGCGATGGAGGAGTAGGTTTTCCACGGCCCGCTGCCGTCGATGGAGGAGGCTTCATAGAGTTCCTTGGGCAGGGTGCGCATGAACCCGCCCAGGATGAAAACGGCGATGGGAAGCGTGGACACCACGTTGGCCAGGATCAGGCCGGCCAGGTTGTCCAGCAGGCCCAGCCTGCCGAAGAGGACGTAGAGCGGCACCATGTTGGCTTGTGCCGGGATAGCCATGCCCAGGACCAGGAATCCGAAGATGGCCCAGGACATGAACCCCTTCAACCGGGACACGGCGTAGCCGGCCAGGCTGGCCACGAACAGGGTCAGCGGCACCGAAATGCCGGTAACGATCACGCTGTTCATGAAGGACGAACCCAGGTTCTGGCCGCCCACCACCTCGACGAAATTATCCGGTGCGAGGGAATGCGGAAGGCTGAACGGGCCGGCGAACAGTTCCTGGGTGGACTTGAAACTGCCGAATGCCACCACGGTCAGCGGAACGATGATGATGACCGCGTAAATGGCCAGGATGGCGCGGCGGCTTAGTGTTGCGAGCATGCTGCTAGTCCCCCTTCGGGGTCAGCCGGAGCAACCGGCGCTGGAGCCACGTGACCAGGGCGATCATCGCCATGAAGATGATCGACTGGGCGGCGGCGTAGCCGAACTCCGAGTTGGCAAAGGTGCTGTAAATGCGGGTGGAGAGGATGTCCAAGGCGGCCTTGGGCGGGTTGCCCGCGATGCCGAGGATCAGGTCGAAGGCCTTGAATGACTGCACGGTGGTGTAGGCCACCACAATGGAGGTGGCCGGTGCCACGAACGGCCAGGTAATGGACTTGAACTGCTGCCATCTGTTGGCCCCGTCCATTTCAGCCGCTTCGTAGAGTTCCCTGGGGATGGCCTGCAGCCCGGCAATGTAGACCACCATCATCTGGCCCGAATGGAACCAGACCTGGGTGACGGCTACCCAGTACAAAGCCTGGGCATCGTTGCCGAGGTAGGCTCCGCCATCCACCCCCACGGTTCGGAGGACCGTGTTGGCCAGGCCGAAGTTGGGGTCGTAGATGAACTTCCAGATGAAGGCCACCGACACGGAGGACAGGATGGTGGGGAAGAAGAACAGGGCGCGGAGCAGGATGCTGCCCCGCGAGTTCTTGGTGAGGAGCAGCGCCAGGACCAGCGAGAACGCTGTCTGGGCGATCACCACCAACAGCACGAACTTCAGGTTGTTCGTCAGCGCGTTCGTGAACAGCGAGTCCTTGGTGAACGCCCGGACGAAGTTGTCCACACCCACGTAATTGAACGCCGCGGAGAAACCGTTCCAGTCCGTAATGGCGTACTGGAACGCCTGCAGCGTGGGCATCACCAGGAAGAAGGCCACGACGGCGACGGCGGGCAGCGGGAAGAGGTACAGGGCCGGATTCACCCGCGTGGGAGAGCGGCGGCGCACCTTGGCAGGGTTTGCGGGGGTATGGCTGTCCGGCGCTTTGCGCTTGGCAGCCGTTCCGGGATGGATGCTCATAGCCGTTCGTCAACAATCTTCTGGGCGGCAGCGGCTGCCTGCTCCGGGCTGGTGCCGGAGATGACGGCCGTGGCGCTGGCCTCCACCGCGTTGCGGACATCGAGGTTATTGAACTGGAAACGGGCGGCCAGCGCCGTCTTCTTTTGCAGCCAGGGGCTCAGCCGCTTCAGGTCGGGGTTGGTGTACTCCACCTTGTCCACGGACACATGCTGGGCGGTCTGGTTGGCGTAGTACCCGGCGTTCTCGGGCTCGGAGAGGAAATCGATCCATGCCGCAGCGGCCGCCTGGTTCTTGCTGGCCGAGTTGACGCCCAGGATGAAGGTGGCGTTGTAGGCGCCCTCCCATTTTCCGTTGCCGTCGGAGCTGGTGTTGGGGAACACCAGGTCGATCGGGAACTTGGCACCCAGGCCGCGGACGGCTGCGAGGTGGTACGAGCCGGTGGCAAGCATGGCGGCCTTGCCCTGGGAGAACAGGTTCTGGGCCGGTTCGACGGCGGTCCCGGTGGCGTTGGGCTGCACGAAGGGCTTCAGGTCCTTGTACTGGTTGAGCATCTTGATGAACCAGTCGTCGGTGCACTTGAGCTTGCCCTGTTCGATCTGGGCGCACATGTCGTCCACGGGGGCGTTGTTGGCAATCATGCAGTTGAACAGCTGGCCGCCGTTTCCAACATCGCCGCCCGGCCAGGAGATGGGGATGACGCCGGCAGCGGCGAGTTTTTCGCACATGCCCAGGAAGGCGTCCCAGTTCTTCGGGGCGGTCTCGGCGCCGGCCTTGTCGAAGAGGTCCAGGTTGGCCATGGGCATGGGGAACACCACCTGGTAGGGCAGGCCCAGCTGGTTGTCGCCACTCTGCCCGGCGGACAGGAGCCCCTTCTGGTAGTTGCCTGCGGCTTTGCTGCCCTTGAGGTCGGTGTAGATCCCGGCCTCGGTAAAGTTCTTGAACTGCGCGCCGCGGAAGGTGGCGAACGCGTCGCCGATGGAACCGCCGCGCAGCTTCTGCAGGGCCTGGGCGTTGTAGTCGTTGGAGGTGGAGATATCCTGGGCCACCTCGACGCCGTCGTGCTTTGCAGCGAAGCGCTTGATGAGTTCGTCGAACACGGCCTTGTCCTCGCCGCGCCAGTGGGCGAAGGACACCTTGCCGGTGACGGCTCCGGTGGCGGGTGCCGCCGGTCCGGTGGCCCCTCCCGGCTTGGTGGAACCGCCGGGCCCGGCGCAGGCTGCCGCGGCGGCGCCGAAGCCCATGGCCCCGAGAAGGGCGACTGCCTGCCTGCGTGAAATCTGACTCACAATAATCTCCTCGTTGAGTGTTTGCTGTGCCTTGTTTGCTTGCTGCTGAAAAAGGGGCCAGGCCCCGTGACGGTGCTGTGGTGTGGCAGGTGTGCCTAGGCGTTGGTCCTTTGGGCGGACACGACGTCGTCCACCACGGCGCAGAGACGCTGCAGCCGGCGGACGGCGTCGGTGGAGAGGGATGCGACGACGTCGGGGGCGCCGATGCAGGAGGCCCAGACGGCGCGTCCGGAGAGGAAGCCGCTGGCACCTTCGAGGCAGGCCCACCGGACGGCGTCGGGGAACACGTCCTCGGGAACGCCGGAGGACAGGACCACCCAGGGGCCGTCGATGGCCTTGGTCAGCTCGGCGCACGCGGCGCGGACTTCTTCCTCGGACGCCTGGCCCTTGAAGGGGACTTCGGCTTTGTACAGGTCCGCGCCCAGGCTGCCCAGTTCCTTGGCAGCGGCCAGGATGCCGGCGTTCCAGTCAAAGTCCCCGCCTGCCAGGGGCTTGCGGGAGACGGGTTCGATGATGCTGATCAGCCCTGCGGACCTGCAGCTCTCCACAAACTCCCGGACCATGGCCACGCGGCCCTCTGCGGGCTCGTCCGGGCGGTAGAGCACCAGCAGCTTGAGGGCCTTGACGCCCAGGGCTTTGTACTTGTGCGGGTCCACGAGGCGGTCGATGGTCACCTCGCCTACCAGCTCGCCGTGGGCGGACTCGAAGTGGTCTGCGGAGGCAATCAGCCCGCAGTCCGGGTCAACCACCCCCGTCTCGATGGCCTGGTCCAGGGCGAACTGGCGGTCGATGAGGACGCCGGATGCATGGGGGGTGAGGATCCTGGCGGCCTCGAGCTTGAAATCCCGGAGTTCCTGGTCCGTGACGGGCTGGTCGGTGTGCTCGGCGAACATGTTGCGCATGGCTTCACGCTGGTCAACGGCAAGCATGGCGAACGCGCCCGACGGGCGTTGGAGCGGGGAAAGGTCTGTGTGGCTCATGGGCTGCTTCTTTCAGGCGGTAAGGGACTGGGCAGGTTGGTTGGTTGCAGGTTCGGACCTGATGGACTGGTGCGGGATGGCAGAGCGGCCGTCCAGCCCGGCGCAGGACGCGGTGGCGGTGCGGCCGGCGAATGCGGCGGCTTCCACCAGCGGCAGCCCGCCGGCGACGGCGGCGAGGAGCGCTCCGTGGTAAACGTCGCCGGCGCCGAGGGTGGAGACGATGTCCGCCGGCGTGGCCGGCACGTGGACGGGGTCCCCGCCGCGTTCCAGGACCCAGGCGCCGTCTGAGCCGGCGGTGGCGACGACGGCGGAGGCGCCGTCGTCGAGCGCTTTGCCCAGGAGGGCCTCGGGGGAGTGGCCGGCGCCGTACTCTGCCTGGAGCCTTTCTATGGTGGGCACGTAGAGTGCGACGGCGCCCGGGCTGAAGGACGGGATGGGATTGCCGGCGTCCACGCTGATGTTCAGCGGTGCGGGGCGGGCACCTGAGACTGCATTCCACCCTAGGTGGTCGGCATGGACCCAGGCGGCGGATGCCAGCAGGTCAAAGAAACGGCTGCCCGCGGGGAAGCTGACCGGCGGCACGGGCCGGGTGACGATAGCCCGGCTCTCCGTGGCCTTGCTGACGATGATCACGCTGGCACCGGTCTTTACGCCGGGATCGCGGATCACGGCGGAGGTGTCTACGCCTTCGGCTTCAAGCCCGGCAATGATGCGGTCGCCTTCTTCATCGGTGCCGAGGACTCCGGCGAAGGCGGTGTCCGCACCGGCCCGTGCTGCTGCGACGGCTGCTGTGGCCGCCGGGCCGCCGCCCGCCGTCGCGAAATCCGTGGCGACGGTCCGGCTGTCCGCGGCGGGGTAGTCCTGCACCAGGGCAATGGAGTCAAGAGTGGCACAGCCTACGAAGAGCAGGGTTCCAGTTGACGGTTGGGGCACGTTCCACCTCGTTGTAGTTCCGGCTGGTATTGAAGAAATATACACACGCTATGTTGGAAAAACAACACTTTCTGTATAGTTGTGTTTGGGATGCAACGCCGCGGTCCCCCCACTCAACGTAGAGAAACGGAGCAGCTCATGTCATTGCCTACTGCGGAATCGGTCCGGACCATCCGGTACGGACTCATCGGTGCAGGCCACATGGCCCGCGAACATGTCAGGAACCTTGCACTGATCCCGGGGAGCCGGATCACCGCAGTGTCCGATCCCACGCCGTCATCCCTCGAGGAGACTGCCAGTGAGATCGGCTATGACGTACAGCTCTTTGCGTCCCACCAGGAACTGCTGGTCTCGGGGCTGGTGGACGCGCTGGTGATCGCCAGCCCCAACGACACCCACCTGGGCATCCTGAAGGACATCTTCGCCAGCGGCACCAACCTCCCCGTCCTGGTGGAAAAGCCGGTGTGCACCAGCGCTGAGCAGGCGGACGAACTCGAAGTGCTCGCCGCGGGCTACCCGGCACCGGTGTGGGTTGCCATGGAGTACCGGTACATGCCGCCGGTCCAGGAGGTCATCCAGGCGGCGCACAACGGAAAGCTCGGCAGCATCTACATGCTTTCCATCGTGGAACACCGCTTCCCGTTCCTGCACAAGGTGGATGCCTGGAACCGCTTCGCCGAGCGGACCGGCGGCACCCTGGTGGAGAAGTGCTGCCACTTCTTCGACCTGATGCGCCTGATCCTGCAGGATGAGCCCGTCCGGGTCTACGCCAGCGGCGGCCACGACGTAAACCACATGGACGAGGTATACGACGGCCGGGTTTCGGACATGGTGGACAACGCCTACGTGATTGTCGACTTCAAGGGCGGCCGCCGGGCCATGCTGGAGCTGTCCATGTTCGCGGAAGGGTCCAAGTTCCAGGAACGGATCTCCATTGTGGGCGACGCCGCCAAGATCGAAACCCTGATCCCGGTGGCTGCCAACCACTGGATCCCCGGCGACGAGGCCGAAGCGACGGTGGAATTCAGTCCGCGGTCCCCGCTCGGCCCGGAAAAGCATGAAGTGCCCGTGGATGAGGCCGTCCTCGCGGCCGGGGCCCATCACGGTTCCACCTACTACGAGCACCTTGGATACCGGAAGGCCATCCTGGGCGAAGGCCCTGTGGAGGTCACTGTTGCTGACGGCCTGCAGTCCGTGCGGATGGGCCTGGCGGCGGAACGTTCTATTACGGAAGGACGCCCCGTGGAGCTTGCGAATACTGTTTCCGGGGTACGTTCGTAAGAAGATTTGTGTTGGAAGTCCAACACGCCGCCAGGCTCTGCCCGGCGCATTGGGGAGGGAAGAGCAGCTTATGAGCACCGCACATGAAGAGGCGCCGCTGACGCCCCGACAGCTCACCATCCTTGATGAGCTGGGCCGGAAGGGCTTCATTTCCACCAACGATCTCGCGGGGACGTTTGCGGTCTCCGACATGACCGTGCGGCGGGACACCCGAGTGCTGGCCAAGCGCGGCCTGGTCCGGGTGGTCCATGGCGGGGTCAGTGCCGTGGAAGGGCACGGCCAGAACGCGAACTTCGCCGCCCGGGTCCGGGAGGACGCCGACGCCAAGCTGCGGGTGGCGCGTGCCTGCGTAGCAATGATCGGCGAGCGGGATGCCATCATCCTGGATGCCGGCACCACCACCTACCAGATCGCCCAGGAACTGCCGACGTCCTTCACGGGCACCATCATCACGCACTCCGCACCCGCCATCCAGCGCTGCCTGCAGCTCACGGCGGCGCGCACCATCTGCCTTGGCGGGGAGCTGTTGCTGGACAGCCAGGCGTTCAACGGTCCCATGACGGTCAGTGCGGCGGCCGGCCTGCGTGCCAAGACGGCGTTCATCGGGGTGAGCGGTATCCACGACGAGGCCTTCTACATCGAGCGGGACGTGGAGCGCGCCACTAAGATCGCCCTTATGAATTCAGCGGAACAGGTGGTGGTGGTGGCAACCCACCAGAAGATGCTCAGGTACGCGCTGGCGCGTCTGGCAGCCTTTGACGCAGTGGACATCCTGGTGACGGATGCCCCGCCGCCGCAGGAAATCGAGGATGCCTTGGGCGCCGCCAACGTCAAGCTGATGGTCGCCGCATGAGCGCCCGCCTGCGCGTATGCCTGGCCGCCCAAAACCTGCTGGACGCACTGGCGCCCCTTGACGGCGTCGACTTTGTGCTCTGGGACCTGGCCGGCCCTGCCCCGGAAGGCCGGCTGGACCTGCTGGTGCCGCCCTACATGGGCAAACCGTCCGCGCTCGCCGCGCTGGAGGGCGTAGACGTTGGCCTGGTGCAGAGCCAGTCCATCGGGTACGACGGCGTCGCCGCGGTTTTGCCTGACGGTGTCACCTTCGCCAACGCGGCCGGAGTCCATGAGACGTCGACGGCGGAGCTTGCCGTGGGCATGATGGTCGCCGCCCAGCGCGGCATCCCGGATTTCGTCCGGAACCAGGACAACGGCACGTGGGACAACAGCCAGCGCCCCAGCCTGGCGGACAGGCGCGTCCTGCTGGTGGGCTATGGGGGAGTAGGCAAGGCCATCGAGGCCCGGCTCCTCCCGTTCGAAACTGAGGTCACCCGCATGGCCAGCCGCGCGCGGGAGGACGATCGTGGAACCATCCACGGGATCGACTCGCTCTACGAACAGCTGCCGCTGCACGAGATCGTGGTGGTCAGTGTTCCCCTCAGCGGACAGACCGAGCAACTGGTGGACGCCAAGTTCCTGGCCGCCATGCCGGACGGCGCCCTGCTGGTGAACGTGGCCCGTGGTCCGGTAGCCGATACGGACGCCTTGCTCGCGGAGACGTCAATCGGCCGCCTCCGCGCTGCCCTGGACGTGACGGACCCTGAACCGTTGCCCGCCGGCCATCCGCTGTGGACCACCCGGGGCGTTCTCATCACCCCGCACGTCGGCGGTGCCAGCTCGGCCATGTTCCCCCGCATGGTGCGCCTGGTCAGGAAGCAGATCGGGCTGCTGCTTGAGGGCCGCGAACCGGTGAACGTGGTCCTCCCTTAACGCGGGCGGCCTGCGGCCCTATGCTTGGCCCATGTCTACTTTCGAGGTCCGCCGCAGCGCCGTCATCCCTGCCGCCGCCGAAGAAATTTTTCCGCTGGTGAACAACTTCCACGAATGGACCGCGTGGTCACCCTGGGAGGCGGTCGACCCGGGAATGAGCCGCCGCTACTTCGGCAGCGAATCAGGTACCGGTGCGGGCTACGAGTGGAACGGCAACCGGAAGGCCGGCAGCGGAACCATGGAGATCGTGGAGTCCGTTCCTTCGAGCCGCATCGGGATCCGGTTGCAGTTCACCAAGCCTTTCAAGGCACTGAACCCCACTACGTTCACGTTCAGCCCGGCGCCGGGCGGCACCGAGGTGACGTGGCTGATGACCGGGGAGAACAAGGGCATCGGCAAGGTGTTCGCCCTGTTCATGAACATGGACAAGCTGGTGGGCGGCGACTTCGAGCGTGGCCTGGCGGCACTGGCAACCACGGTTGCAGCCCGGAAGGGCTGACGCTCCTTGGGCGCCGTTGACGAAGCCCTGGCCGCGGCCGGCGAACCGGACCGCGGGTGCCTCCAGCATGTGGTGGAGATTGCCCGGTCCGTGGCCCCGGACGCCACGGAGGGGATGAGCTACGGGATGCCCGCCCTCAAAGTCGACGGAAAGCCGCTGCTTGCTGCCGTGGCCGCGGCCAGGCACCTTTCGATCTTTCCGTTCTCCTCCGCCGTCGTGGAGGCAGTGGCCGGCCGGCTGGAGGGCTATTCGCTGTCCAAAGGAACCATCCGCTTCAGCGCGGCCCGGCCGGTACCGGATGACGTCATAGCGGACATTGTCCGGCTGCGGCTGGCGGAAATCCGGCGGTAACAGCATGTTCGGCAGGACCTATGGACCTGCCTGTCAGCCGCCGTGGCGCCTATCCTGAACCCATGGCTGACACCTTCGCGTCCCTCGTTGACACCTTCAAGAACATGGGCGTGGCCCGCGCCTACGGCCCTCCGGTAAACCTGGGCGGGGAGGAGATCGTGCCCGTGGCGCTGGTGTCATTCGGCTTCGGCGGCGGCACGGAATCGGAGGAAGGGGCTTCGGGTGGAGGCGGCGGCGGGTTCGTCTTGCCCCTGGGGGTGTACCGGACGGTCAATGGCAGCCCGGCGTTCCGTCCCAACACCATCGCCGTCCTGGCATGCCTGGTTCCGTTGGTCGCGGTGGCAGGCAGGGCCACCCGCCGGGCCATCTCCGCTGCCCGGAAATAGCCGCGCAGCCACTGCCCCTGCCGGCTTTAAATACCCCTATTCCATGCGGGAACGAACAGTTCCATAATGGCCTCGTAGACTTCGGGAACCCCGTGCCGATGGTTTCTGCCATCGCGGATCAGGGAGCTCCAGGTGGCCGCCCCGGCATTCGGCGGGAAGGACGGCCACGAGGCCCGGCGGGGGACGTCCGGACCGATTCGGGGGAGAGCATCGCCATCGGGAAATGTGTCAAGGAGAGTTGTTGTCATGCTCAAGGATCTGGAAGTCATGGCTGTTTTGCCGGCGAAGGACGTTGACCGGGCGCGGGAGTTCTATCGGGACAAGCTGGGGCTGGAGCCCGAGCGGACCATGGCGGACGGCGGGCTTGTCTACCGGTGCGGGAAGGGTACGGCGTTCCTGATTTACCAAACGGACAATGCCGGTTCAGCCAAGAACACGCAGATTGGGTGGGGAACCGATGATGTGCGGCGTGACGTGGAAGAGCTCCGCGGCCGCGGCGTTGTTTTTGAAGAATACGACATGCCGGGCCTGAAGACCGAGAACGGCATCGCATCGATGGAAGGCATGGGCGAGGCAGCCTGGTTCCTGGACAGTGAGGGCAACATCCTGAACATTTCCTCGCTTCCACGTTGACCGCCGCGGCCTGCGGTAGCAGGCTGGGCACCACAAGAACGACGTCGGCACCTGCCGCCCGCAGCACCCGCACCCGGGTGCCCGGCAGCGGCAGGGGCCGGCACCGCCGTCGCGCCAGGCTGATGGAAGGGGACGCAATGAGCGGCGAGGAGGTGGCGCCGGACACCACCGGCGTTTCGGTGGAGTTGCTGGCAACGGTTGACCTTGCCGGCGAGATCGACGGGATGGAAGGGCGCCAGTTGCGGATGCGGATGGTGACCATCGCGCCCGGGGGCGTCTTTGGCCCCCTGCACGACCATGCCGGGCGGCCCGGCACCGTCTACATCCTGCAGGGGACCATCACTGACCACCGGGACGGCGTGGCCACGGAGTACGGGCCGGGAGTGGGCTGGCCGGAGGACCGGAACACAACGCACTGGCTGGAGAACCGGGGAGCGGTGCCGGCGGTCGAAATCTCGGTCGATATTGTCGCCACGCCCACGCCGTAAGGCTCCATCTCCCGCTCTGCTTCAGGTGCCGCCGTCGGCCGCTCCTGCCCAACGATTACTCAGACAGCAGGCTCCCGCCGGCCCAGCGCCATCCGGAGCGCGCCGCGGAAGGTGATCCGGTTCCGCCTGCTCACTGCCACCACGGCCGCAATACCGGCCAGGAGCACCACGATGCCGCCGGACGCCACGGACCAGCGGGCGCCGAACTGGCTGCCGATCCAGCCCACCAGCGGCGACCCCAGCGCGGTCCCGCCTTGCAGCACGGCCAGGTACAGCGCCAGGACACGGCCGCGGAACGGAGCCTCCACGGAGAGCTGGATGCTGGTGTTGCAGCTGTTCAGGAACGTGATGGAGGCCAGGCCCACCGGAATCAGGATGGCGGCGTAGGTCCAAAACGACGGAGCCAGGCTGCCCAGGATCGTAAAGAATCCCAAACCCAACGCCCCGCCCAGCAGGAAGCGCAGCCGCGGGCCGGACCGGCGCGCCGCCAGGAGGGCACCGGCCAGGGTACCCACTGCCATGATCGAGCCGAGGAGCCCGAATTCGCTGGGTCCCATGCTGAACTCGGTGGTGGCCATCAGCGAGTTGATGACCGGGAAGTTCATTCCGAACGCGCCCAGGATGCCCACCAGGACCATGATCAACATGAGGTCCGGCCGGCGGCGCACATACCGTATGCCCTCCACCACCTGGTGTTTGTTCCGCGTGCCTGTCACCGCCGGAGCGGCCTGGGTGGTGCGGATCCGGAAGAGGGAGACCAGCACCGCGGCAAAGCTGGCGGCGTTGAGCAGGAACACCGGCCCGGTACCCACCCAGGCGATGAGGACGCCGGCGATTGCGGGGCCGGTGAGCCGGGCGGTATTGAAGGATGCCGAGTTCAGGGCCACGGCGTTGGAGATGTTGTCTTGGCCAACCAGTTCGGACACGAAGGCCTGGCGGGCGGGGGCATCCACGGCGCTGGCAACACCCAGGCAGAACGCTGCCACGTAGGCGTGCCACAACTGTGCGGTGCCGGTGACCACGAGCATGCCGATCGCCAGGCCGGTGAAGCCCATGGCCAATTGCGTCCACATCAGGATGATGCGTTTGCGGTAGCGGTCCGCCAGCACTCCGCCGTAGGGGCCGAACAGCAGCATGGGCAGGAACTGCAGGCCGGTGGTGAGGCCTACGGCGGCACCGGAGTGGTCGGTCAGGACGGTCAGGACCAGCCAGTCCTGCGCCACCCGCTGCATCCAGGTGCCGATGTTGGACACGATCGCGCCACCGGCCCAGATGCGGTAGTTGGGGTTTTCGAGGGCTCGGAACATTGCGCTCATTTGCCGCTCATTTCCTGCATGATGCGGGCCGCGCGGCTGAGCGTGAGCCGGTCGTCCTCGCTGAGCCCGGCCACGCGCCGGGCCAGCCAGGCGGTCCGCTGCCGGCGTGCCTCTTCCAGGACCGTCCTGCCTGCTGCGGTGATGTCCACGCGGACCTGGCGGCCGTCGTCGGGATTGGCGGACCTTGTGACGAAGCCTTGGTCGGCGAGGGCGTTGACGATCCTGGTCATGGAAGGGGCCTGGACGTGTTCGCTCTCCGCCAGTGCGCGCAGCGTGCTGGGACCGCTGCCGTTGAGCAAGGCGAGGACGGTGTACTGGCCGGGGGTGATGATGTCGCCGGTCGCCTCGACGCGGAGCCGGCGCGAAGTGCGCATCACGGCGGTGCGGAGATCGATGGCGAGGGTGTCGGGAGCGGCGGGGTCTGCGGTTGCCTGGGGCTGGGTATGGGCGGGTGACATATAGGCGGGTGCGCCTCCTGCTGGCATTATTTAGCACTGCTAATTAGTTCTGCTAACTATTATGACCCGTCATGGTTGCCCCTGGCAACGGTCAGGTGTGTGGTTTTGCTGACAGGAGTGAGTCCGGGCTCCTGGAGACCGCGGGCTTGGCCGCCTTGGAGCCGCGAGCGTAGGCTCGGAGGCATCATGACTGAACAGCAGCCTTTTGAGGTGGTTCGCAGGTACCCGCACTTCGAGCTGCGCCGTTATCCCGACTATGTGGTGGCCGAGGTCAGGGTGACAGCGGACTTTGACCGCGCCGGAAATGCAGCGTTCCGTTACCTGTTCAATTACATCAGCGGCAACAACTCCGCCCGCCGCAAGCTGGCCATGACTGCTCCGGTCATCCAGGAACCGGCGTCCCAAAAGCTGGCGATGACGGCGCCCGTGCTGCAAAGCGGACCGCTGCCCGGTTCGGGCGGCCCTGGCGAATTCGTGGTGGCATTCGTGTTGCCGGCTGGGCTGGCCGTTGATGCGGCGCCTGTTCCCACCGACCCCAGGGTCACGGTGCGTGGAGTTCTCGGGTCCCTTGCGGCCGTCCAAGGCTTCTCAGGCAGCGGCTCCGCATCCTCCTTCGAGCGGCACACCAAGGGGCTGCAGGCGGCACTTACGCTGGCGGGCCTGGTGGCGGTTGGCCCTCCCAGGTTCGCCCGGTTCGACCCGCCCTTCAAGCCCTGGTTCCTGCGACGCAATGAAGTGCAGCAGGACATTAAGGAGCCAGGGTAGCGAGCGGCCCGGGGATGTGATCCTCACGAGCGCCAGTACGGTGGCCCGGCCCGGCGCTTGTTTCCGATAGTTTCTTTCCCGCCTGGAGAATCCTGAACCCAGCGCTCACCCCGATTAGCGGACTTTGCTGGCCGGGCCTGGGCGTACTGCCTTGTTAGCGTTCCCATCCGCAGCCCTGCGCCGAAGAGAAGCGCACTCCTACTTTTGCGCACTTGTTGTTATTGCTGAAACTTTACGATAGTTTCTCTTTGTGATGCAGGTCGCAATGGTGGGGAGCCCGCGGCCAACATGCCAACCAAAGGACAATGATGACCAGCGAGCAACACACCCATACTCCCGAACACCGGCTTAAGCGCCTGCATGAGCGGCTCGGCGGTATCGCGTACGGCGGGGATTACAATCCGGAACAGTGGCCGCGCGAGGTGTGGGACGAGGATGTCCGCCTCATGAAGGAAGCCGGGGTCAACCTGGTCACCCTGGCCGTCTTCTCCTGGAGCCGGCTCGAAACGGCAGACGGCGTCTACGACTTCGGCTGGCTGGACGAAATCATGGACCTGCTGCACGCGAACGGCATCGGCGTGGACCTGGCCACCCCGGATGCAGTCCCGCCCGCCTGGCTGGTTGCCCGGCACCCGGACATCCTTCCGGTCCTGGCGGACGGCAGCACCTTCGGCTTCGGCTCCCGCCAGCACTTCGACGTCTCCCACCCCGCCTACCGTGCAAAGTCCCTGGCGATGGCGGAAAAGATGGGGGAGCGGTACGCCGCCCATCCCGCCCTCTGCATGTGGCACGTCAACAACGAGTACGGCCCCGTCTCCTACGGCCCGCACGCGGACCGCGCCTTCCGGGAATGGCTCCAGGCCAAGTACGGCAGCCTGGAGGAACTGAACCGGGCCTGGAGCACCGACGTGTGGGGCCAGGTCTACTCCGACTGGGCCCAGGTCAACGCACCTGCCCAGCCCCGCCCCTGGTCCAACCCGTCCCGCCGCTTGGATTACCACCGGTTCACCTCGGCCAGCATGCTGGCGCACTACAAGGCCGAGCGGGACATCCTGCGCCGGCACACGCCGGACCTGCCCGTCGTCACCAACTTCATGCGCTTCTACAAGAACAACGATTATTGGGCCTGGGCCGCCGAGGAAGACGCCGCCGCGCTGGACATCTACCCTGACCCGCGCGAAGCCGACGCCCATGTTGCCGCCGCACTGAATTTCGACCTGATGCGCTCACTGCGGAAAGGCCAGCCGTGGCTGGTGATGGAACAAGCCACCGCTGCCGTCAACCAATGGTCAGTCAACGTCTCCAAGCTCCCCGGCAAGATGCGCCTGGGCTCCTACCAGGCGATCGCCCAGGGAGCCGATTCCATCCTCTTCTTCCAGTGGCGCCAGGCCAAGGGCGGCACTGAACGCTTCCATTCAGGCATGGTTAACCACGCCGGGCCGGACACCCGGGTGTTCCGCGAGGTCTGCGAGCTGGGCCGGGAACTGAAGAACCTGGCAGGCATCACCGGCACCCGCTCCACCGCCAAAGTGGCTCTTGTCTTCGACTGGGACTGCTGGTGGGCCCTGGAACTGGGCAACTCGCCCCGTTCGGACCTGAACTACGCGCAGGAAGTCCTCCGCCTGTACCGGCCCTTCTTCGACGCCAACATCACGGTGGACTTCGTGGACACCACCAGCGACCTCAGCCAATACAGCCTGGTGGTCCTTCCCGCCACCTACCTGCTCACCGACGACGCCGCCCGGCGCCTCGAGGACTACGTCTCCGGCGGCGGCCGCCTGGTGGCAAGCTACCTTTCCGGCATCGTGGACCAGGACAACACCATCCGGCTGGGCGGCTACCCGGGCGCCCTCCGCACCGTCCTGGGCGCGTGGAGCGAGGAGCTGCACCCGCTCGCCGGGGAGGGTGAGACCGTAAAGCTTTCAACGGCCGACGGCGGCACGGCCTCAGCGGATTATTGGACCGAGCACCTGCACACCACCTCCGCGGACGTGCTGGCCAGCTACGCCTCGGGCCGGCTGGCCGGCTCGCCGGCCGTCACCCGCAACAGCTTCGGCCGCGGCACCGCCGTCTACCTCTCGGCCAGGGTGGACGACACCTTCCTGGAGGAACTGCTCGACGCCGAACGGACCGCTGCGGGGATCCGCCCGGAACTGGAGGCGCCGCTGGGAGTGCAAGCCCGGCGTCGTACCGGCAACGGACGCAGCTACCTGCTGGTCCTCAACCACAATGACGCACCCGCCCGGGTGGACGTCGGGGCAGGCGGTACGGACGTGCTCACCGGCACCCACATCGCCGGGGCGGTGGAACTTGCCGCCAACGGGGTCCTGGTCCTGGAAGAGGCAGCTGAAGAACACGCCCGCACACACACAGAAACCGGCCGGTAGGAGGCAAACATGGCCATGCGATTGGAAGTACCTCCCGAGGCGGTCACCACAAACCCGCCCGGCAGCAAGGACAAACCCAGGAACAAGCCCGGCGGCTGGAAGCTGGCCATCAAGCGCGACTGGCGGCTCTACACGCTGGTGCTGCTGCCGTTGGCCTATTTCGCCATCTTCCGGTACCTGCCCATGGTTGGCAACGTCATAGCGTTCCGGCAGTTCCAGCCGGGCGGCAACATCTTCGGTGAGAAGTGGGTGGGGCTCAAGTACGTCACGCTGTTCATCAACGATCCCAGCTTCTGGCAGGCGTTCCAGAACACCGTCATCCTGGGCGTGCTCACGCTGTTGTTCTGCTTTCCCATGCCCATCATTTTTGCCTTGCTGCTGAACGAGCTGCGCTCGCAGAAGTTCAAGAAGCTCATCCGGACCGTGACGTACCTGCCGCACTTCATGTCAGTGGTGATCATCGCCGGCATGATCCTGCAGAACTTTTCCATGACCGGCACGGTGAACCAGATCGGCCATACCCTGTTCGGCACCACGGTGAACTTCACCCAGGAGGCCGCCTGGTTCCGGCCCATGTACATCAGCTCCGAGGTGTGGCAGACCATGGGCTGGGGTGCCATTCTCTACCTCGCCGCGCTGACCAGGGTGGACGAGTCGCTGTATGAGGCGGCCCGGATCGACGGGGCCAACCGCTGGCAGCAGACCTGGCACGTGACGCTGCCGGCCATCCGGCCCACCATCATCACGCTGCTGATCCTGAATATCGGCACGTTCATGGCCGTGGGCTTCGAGAAGATCCTCCTGATCTACAACCCGCTCAACTACCAGACCTCCGACGTCATTTCCACCTACCTGTACCGGGTGGGCCTGGAATCCTCCAACTTCAGCTACGCGGCCGCGATCGGGATGTTCGAATCCGTCATCGGCCTCACGCTGATCCTCTCCGCGAACGCCATATCCAAGCGCCTTGCCGGAACGAGCCTGTGGTGAAAGGGGCAACCGTGAAAGGGGCAACCGTGAAGGAAACCGCAGTGAAAGAGGCCAAGGCTTCGGCCGTGGCCAGTGGCGTCCTGGTCAAGGACATGAAGGTCTCGCGCGGCATGCGGGTTTTCCGGGCAGCCAACCTGGTGTTCCTGCTGGTTGTGGTGTTCCTTACTCTGTACCCGTTCCTGAACATTCTGGCCCAGAGCTTTTCCAGCGAAGGCTTCATCAATGCCGGGCAAGTCAACCTGTTCCCGATGGGCTTCAATATCGAGACCTACAAGTTGATCCTCGCTGATTCGACGTTCTGGCGTAACTACGGCAACACAGTCCTGTATACCGTGGTGGCCACGGCCATCTCCATGGTGCTCACCACGTCCTTCGCCTACGCCATCGCGAAGAAGGACCTGAAGGGCCGCAGCGTCTTCATCGGTCTCGCCGTGTTCACCATGTTCTTCAACGGCGGCCTGATCCCCAACTACGTGCTCATCAGCTCGCTGGGCCTGCGGGACACGCTGTGGGCCGTGGTGCTGCCGAACGCCATCAGCGTCTTCAACCTGCTCATCATGAAGTCGTTTTTCGAGAACATGCCGCGGGAGCTGGAGGAAGCCGCCGCCATCGACGGCCTCACCCAGTACGGGGTGCTGTTCAAGGTGGTCCTGCCGTTGAGCAAGGCCATCGTGGCCACCATGGTGCTCTTCTACGCCGTCGCCAACTGGAACTCCTGGTTCCAGGCGTTCCTCTACCTGGACAAGCCGGAAATGTTCCCGGTGACCATTTACCTGCGCAACATGATCGCCGGGGTCACCACGGCGGGCTCCGCCGGCGGCACCACGGAAAACATGGGCCAGATCGCCGCGAACATCCAGTCAGTGACCATAGTCCTCACCGTCATTCCCATCCTGTGCATCTATCCCTTTGTGCAGAAGTACTTTTTCTCGGGCGTCATGCTCGGTTCCGTCAAGGAATAACCCCTATGAAAGGAAAGCCCATGATCCGCAGACGAGACTTCCTCGGCCTCTCGGCACTCACGGCCTTCGGCCTGGTGCTGGCCGGCTGTGACTCGGAATCCAGCAGTAAAGCCGATACCTCGAAAGCCCGCAATGGTGCGATGGACAACTACAAGCTGGGGGACACGTTCAAGGCGACCGTCCCGCTCACTTACAGCTTCCTGTTCAGCGACCAGCCCACATACCCCTATAAGAAGGACTGGCTGCTGTTCACCAAGATGGCCAGCGACAACAACGTCACCCTGGACGCCACGGTGGTACCGTTCGCCGACTACACGCAGAAGCGCAGCCTGCTCATCAGCTCCGGAAAGGCCCCGGAGATCATCGCCAAGACATATCCCGGCGAGGAATCGGCCTTCGTGTCCTCCGGTGCGGTGCTGCCGGTCAGCGACTACGTGGACCTGATGCCCAACTTCCAGGACAAGGTGAAGAAGTGGAAACTGGAGCCGGAAATCGCCGGCCTCACGCAGCAGGACGGCAAGTACTATGTGCTGCCGGGCCTGCATGAGGAGCTGTGGCCGGATTACTCCTTGGCGTTCCGGAAGGACATCCTGCAGAAGGAAAACCTCGCCGAACCCAAGACCTGGGATGAGTTCCGGGACGTGCTGCGCTCCCTGAAGAAGGCTCACCCGGACGTGGTGCCCTTCTCGGATCGCTTCAACGGCAACAGCGTGCTCAACATCGCCGGCACTGCCTTCGGTACTCTCTCCGGCTGGGGCCTGGTGGACGGCCTGGCGTTCAACGATTCCAGGAAGCAGTTCGAGTTTGCCTCCAGCACCCCGGCCTTCAAGGACCTGCTTACCTACTTCAACTCGCTTGTCTCCGAGGGGCTGATGGATCCGGAAAGCTTCACCCAGACCGACGATTCCGCGATCCAGAAGTTCACCTCCGGCAAGTCGTTCGTGATCAGCGCCAACTCGCAGAACATCATCACGTACCGCACCTCCATGGAGCAGTCCCTGGGCAAGGGAAACTTTACCGTGGGCAAGATTACGGTTCCGGGCGGCCCCGCAGGCAACATTATTGGCGGCTCGCGGCTGGAGAACGGCATCATGCTGAACTCGTCCGTGAAGGACAAAGACAGCTTCGTAGCGCTGATGCAGTACATCGACTGGCTGTTCTACAGCGACGCGGGGCAGGAGTTTGCCAAGTGGGGCGTACAGGGCACCACCTACACCAAAGAGGGCGGCAAGCGGGTCTTGGCGAAGGACATCAACTTCCAGGGCTTGAACCCGGCCGGCACCAAGGACCTGAGGGTGGACTACGGCTTTTCCGGCGGTAATTTTGCGTACGGCGGCACCACGGACCTGTTGCAGTCCACCTTCGATGATGAGGAGCTGGCGTTCCAGAAGGCCATGAAGAGCAAGAGTCCCCGGCCCGTCTCGCCGCCCGTACCTTACAGCGACGCGGACCGTGAGCAGGCCACCCTGACGCTGACCCCGCTGAAGGACCACGTCAAGCAGAACACACTGAAGTTCATCACCGGGCAGCGCAGCCTCAGCGAGTTCGATGCCTACGTCAAGGAGCTGGACAGCAAGGGGATGGGCAAGTATGTAGATTTGGCCAACAAGGCGTATAAGGCCTACGCGGACAAGAAGTAGGGCGGACGACGGCGGCAGGGTGCCTGCCGCGGTGACCGAAAGGCAGTTGGTGGTTCAGAAGAAAGCGGAGTACGGTGCCGGCCCCCTGTTCAGGGCGGCCGGCACCGTGGCGGGCGTGTTGACGGGCTCGGCCCTGCTGGCGCTGGCTAACGTGCTGCTGTTGGGGGCGTTGGTGGCGGCCCCGTTCACAGGGGTTTGGCTGGTCCTGCCGGCGCTGGTTCCTGCCGGGCCGGCCCTGGTGGCGTGCATGTATGCGTTCAACCGGATGCTCGCCGGGAATGAGGGCCAGGTGTACCAGGACTTCATCCGCGGCTACCGGATGAATGTGGGCCAGGCCCTGCAGGTGTGGCTGCCGTACCTGCTGGTCCTGGCCGTCATCGCGGTCAACCTCGCGGGGCTGCCGTCGCTCGGGCCGGCCGCGCCGGCGCTCCGGCCGGCGTTGCTGGTCCTCGCGCTGCTCGTGGCCACGGCGGCCTTGAACGCGCTGCTGCTGCTGTCCCGGTTCTCGTTCCGGACCCGGGACCTTTACCGGCTCTCCCTGTACAGCTTCAGCGCCCGGAAGCGCGTCTCACTGGGCAACGCCGGCATCCTGTTCGTCACCGCCACGCTGCTGCTGATGACCACCACGTACCTGCTGCCGCTGCTCGCCGGCGCCGTGGTGTTCCTGGTGTGCCTGAATTCCCGCCCGCTGCTGGCGCACGTCGAGGAAAAATTCACCGCTGCTTAGCGGGCCAAGGAAAAAGCCCGAAGGCCACGCCGGAATTCCGGCGTGGACTTCGGGCTCCCGGTGCCTAGCGCAGCGCTACCGTCACCGGTGTCAGCATCTCCCGGTCAAAGCCCACCACGCGGCGCTCGCCGTGCAGGATCAGTTCGTGGGTGTGGGTGTCCTGGCTGCTGGAGGTCGACACGTGCAGCTTCACCAGGCCGGGGGTCACCACGCGCTTCAGGTCCACTCCAGTGAAGGACGTCCGGTCTGCGTGCACCGTGAACTCCACCCGGGCCGCGGCGCCGGCGGCAAGGTCCACCCGGGCGTAGCCAATCAGTTCGCGGACAGGCCGGACCACCTCGCCTACCGGGTCCTCGAGGTACAGCTGCACCACTTCCGCCCCGTCAACCGGGCCGGTATTGGCCACCGTGCATCCCACGGTGACGGCGCCCGACGTTGTCATGGTGGGTCCGCTGGCCGTGTGGTGCGAAAAGTCGAAGGTCGTGTAGGACAGGCCGTGCCCGAAACCGAACAGCGGCGACGGGTCCAGGGCGCTGACGCCGGACGGCCCGGCCAGGCGGCTGTGCAGGTAGGTGCCGGGTTGTCCGCCGGAGGTCCGCGGCACGGAAACCGGCAGCTTGCCGGAGGGGCTCACGGCTCCGGTCAGGACGTCCCACAGCGCCTCCGCGCCCTCCTCGCCCGGGAAGAACCCCTGGACAATCGCTCCGGCCCTGCCTGCGAAGTCGCCGAGGGCGTAAGGCCGGCCGCTGAGGACCACGACGACGGTGCGCGTTCCGGCAGCCTCGGCGGCGGTGAGGACCTGGTCCAGCATGCGGTGCTGGTCGCCGGGGAGCCGCAGGTCGGCAGCATCGTTGCCTTCGCCGGAGGTGCCGCGGCCAAAGAGGCCCGCATTGTCACCCACCACGATCACGCAGGTGTCCACGTCTGAGGCAATCCGGCAGGCTTCCAGGATCTGCCCGTCGCTGATGGCCTCGCACGTTCCCGTGGCTGCAGTCCGGATGTGGCCACAACGCTCGGCGGCTGCACCGGCCACGGTGGGAACCCGGATGCCCATGGGCACCTCGGGATGGGATGCGCCGACGTGGGCGTCAAAGGAATAGCAGCCCAACATGGCGAACGGGTCCTGCGCCAGCGGCCCCACCACACCCAGCGACGCCAAAGCCGCCGCGTGCAGAGGCAGGCTTGGCCCGTCGTCGTGCGTCCTGTTGGTCAGCAGCACCAGTGACTGTGCGGCGATCTCCCGGGCCAGCGCCCGGTGGGCCGCCGGGTCAAGGTCGATGCCACCGGCAGCCAGGGCCGGGGGAGCGGGGTCGAAGTCCGGCGAGAGCAGTCCGGCTTCCTGCTTCTGCCGGAGCACCCGCAGGAGCGCGGTGTCCACCAGGGATTCGGGGACCTCGCCGGAGCGCACGCGCTCAAGCAAGGGCGTGCCGTAGCAGTTGACGGTGGGCAGTTCCACATCCACGCCCGCTGCCAACGCCAGGGCTGCAGCCTCTCCGGAATCGGCCGCGATGCCGTGCGTGGCGTTGAGGAAGGCGATGCCGAAGTAGTCCGCCACTACGGTCCCGGTGAAGCCCCACTCGTCCCGGAGCAGGGAGGTCAGCAGTGCGCGGTTGGCCGCGGCAGGAACGCCGTCGGTGTCCGTGTAGGCGTGCATCACGGAGCGGGCGCCGCCCTCCTTGATGGCGAGCTCGAAAGGGGGCAGCATGACGTCCGCGAGCTCCCGGGGCCCCATGGAAACCGGCGCGTGGTTCCGTCCGGCGCGTGAGGCGGAGTAGCCCACGAAGTGCTTGAGGGTGGCCACGATTCCTGCCGCTTCCAGCCCCTGGACGTAGGAGCTTGCCACGGTGCCCACCAGGTAGGGGTCCTCGCCAATGGTTTCTTCCACCCGGCCCCAGCGGAGGTCGCGCACCACATCCAGTACCGGCGCCAGGCCCTGGTGGACGCCCAGTTCCCGCATCTGGCCGCCGATCAGGCCGGCCATCCGGCGCACCAGCGCCGGGTTGAAGGTGGCGCCCCATGCCAGCGGTACAGGGAAGGCTGTCGCTTTCCAGGCGGCCAGCCCTGCCAGGCATTCTTCGTGCACCTGCGCGGGGATCCGGAACCGTGAGGCGGCCATGATCTGCTCCTGCGCGGCGGCCAGCCGGCGCGCCCCCTCGAGCGGCTCCAGCGGAACCGTTCCGTACATCCGGGTGATCTGGCCGAGGCCCGCGGAGATCACGTCCTCCCAGGAGCGGGCGTCGCCTGCCATCTCGTTCTGCAACGGAGCCACGGAGTCGCCGTCAGTGGAAGCATTCACCCACACGCCCACCAGCTGGGCCAGTTTTTCCTCCAGGGTCATCTGCCGCACCAGCTCGTCGAGGGACAAGTGTCCGACGGCGGCTGGCGGCTCGAGGCCCGCCGCGGGTGAGGGGAGGGCTTGCTTTTCGGCGGCACCGCTGGTCACGGGCGTCTCCTAGGCTCGGAAGATGTTTCTAAGAAAGTATCAGAAACTTATGTTTAGTTTCTAGATGAAAAACCCTTGACTCCTGAATCCAAACCTTCCTACGGTTGAAGCCGGGCCTTACTTGTAGCTGTGGTGATCATCAGAAACTTCGGATTGAGTGCCGAAAGTTTCTTATGGAGGCCCGCAGCAGCTCCAAACCGGGCTGGCTCAACGCCAGATGGCCCGGCACCTTCACGGCAACGACTTCACTGCAACGACGGAGAGAACATGCGGACGTACAAAGTGGCCATCGTGGGCACCGGCGGGATCGCCGCGGTCCACGCGGACAACCTGGCGCGGACGGGCGGGCGCGCCGAGCTCGTGGCCGCCTGCGACGTGGACCAGGACCGGCTGGATGCCTTTGCCGGGAAGCACGGCATTCCCGGCACGTACCTCACGCTGGCCGAACTGCTGGCGGGGGCCCAGCCGGACATCGTGCACCTCTGCACCCCGCCCATGCTGCACATCGATCAAGCCATCGAATGCCTTGAGGCCGGGGTGCACGTACTCTCGGAGAAGCCCCCGGCGCTGAGCCTGGCGGACTTCGACCGGCTGGAGAAAGCCCAAGCCAAAGGCGGCGCCCAGTTCTCCTGCGTGTTCCAGCACCGGTTCGGGGATGCTGCCGCCGCCGCCCGGGAGTTAATCGGCGGCGCCGGATTCGGCCGTCCGCTGGTGGCCCGCTGCGATACCCTCTGGTACCGGCCGGACAGCTACTGGGATCTTCCTTGGCGCGGCACGTGGAACGCTGAGGGCGGCGGCCCCACCATGGGCCACGGCATCCACCAATTCGATCTCCTCCTGCACCTCCTGGGCCCATGGGAGGAGGTCACCGCGATTGCAGGCCGGCAGGCACGTGCCACGTCCACCGAAGACCTGTCCGCCGCGCTGGTCCGGTTCCGCAACGGTGCCGTGGCCACCATCGTCAACTCACTGCTCTCGCCCCGGGAGACCTCGGACATCCGGATTGACTGCGAGTTCGCCACGGTGGAATTGAGCCATCTTTATGGTTATGCCACGGACAACTGGAGTGTCACCGGCGCGCCAGGCCACGAAGACCAGGTCCGCACCGAGTGGAACAGCCGGCCGCTGGAACGCGGCAGCGGACACTCCGCCCAGTTCCTGGCCATGTACCACGCGCTCGACGCCGGGCTTCCGCTGCCGGCCGGGGCGGACTCCGCGCGGCAAACACTTGAGCTCGCTGCCGCGATCTACGCCTCCGCGTTTACCGGCAGGGCCGTGCGTCGCGGCGAGATCGTCCCGGGCCATCCCTTCTACGGCGGGATGGACGGGGACGGGCTGGGCACTGCCGCATTGGATGCCACAGCCCTCAACGAAACAGCCTTCGAATCCGCCCGCGCCTGACACCCCAAACCTCCCAAGGAGCCTCCCGCCATGCCCACCACCACACCTTCAGCCGTCCACACAGCCCGGCTGGATGTCGCCGACGACGGCGCAGCCCTCACCTTCACCGCCGACGGCAAACCCATCGCCACCTACACCTATCGGCCCACGGACCACCAATACGAGAGCCCCCGCCCGTTCTTCCATCCGCTCACCACCTTGGGCGGAGACGAAGTCACCATCTCCCGGCCCTGGGACCATGTCTGGCACAAGGGACTTTCCTGGGCGCTGCCGAACGTGGGCAAACACAACTTCTGGGGCGGCGCCACCTACACGCGCGCCACCGAGTACGCCAACCTGGACAACAACGGCGCCATGACCCATACCTCCTTCACCGGGATCGAGCACTCCGGCGCAGGGATCACGGCCTCGGAATCCCTCACCTGGACATCGCAGGACGGTCAGCCGGTCATCGCGGAGGACCGCCGGTTCAACATCCAGCTGCTGGCGGACAGCGGTGCTGGCGGAGAATCCGGGGGTGCCTACGCCATCCTCTTCGGAACCACCATGCGCAACATCTCCGGTGATGAGATCCGGATCGGCAGTCCCACTACGGAAGGCCGCCACAACGCAGGCTACGGCGGCCTCTTCTGGCGCGGCCCACGGTCCTTTACCGGCGGGGAGTTCCGCAACCCGGACGGTACGGGCACCGACGAATTCATGGGCACCCGCTCGCCGTGGATCGCCTTCACCGGCAAGCACGATGTCAGCTGCCGGTCCTCCACCATCGCCTTCGTGGAAGACGGTTCGAACCCGGGTGCGCCCAACCAGTGGTTCGCAAGGTCGTCCATGTTCGCCTGCCTGGGGTCGGCGCCCTTCTTCAGCGAGGAGGTCCCGCTGCGGGAAGGGGAACCGCTGACGTACCGCTACGCAGTGGTGATCGCCGATGGCGACGTGGACGGGGACCGTGCCGCGGCGCTGGCGGCGGCCGCGCAAGCCGCCCTTGGCACGTGGGCCTGAGTATGGGCTCAACGTTCCCCGGCGCCACCGGACTGTCCGAGATCAGCATTTATGACTGGCCCGGGGCGGACGGCGCCGCAGGCGGGTCACCCCATGTGCACACTGCTTCCACTGAGGCATACGTGGTCTTGGCGGGAACCGGCCGTCTGGAGACCCTTGATTCACGCGGGTTCACCACCACCGCGCTGATGCCCGGGGTGGTTCTCTGGTTCACCCCCGGCACCGTCCACCGGGCCATCAACGATTCGGGGGACCTGAAAATCCTGGTGGTCATGCAAAACGCAGGGCTGCCTGAGCACGGGGACGCCGTGATGACCTTCCCGCCGGAGCACCTCACCGACCCCGCCACGTACCGCCGCGCCGCGGCCCTGGAGCACAAGGATGCCGATTCCGGACTGGACGCCGCGGAGGAAGCCGCGCGCCGTCGTCGTGATTTGGCGCTGGAAGGCTACCTGGCGCTGAAGGAGGCCGTTCTCCGCTCCGGACCGGCGGCGTTGGCAGGATTCCACGCCGCGGCGGCCCGGCTGGCATCCGCCAAAGCCGAAACCTGGGCTGAGCTTCTGGCAGCGGGGGCGGCCCGGCAGGCGGAGGTCACCCGGCAGCAACTGGTTTCTCTGGACACGGCAGAAAGTATCTATCTGGGGAACGCGCGAACTACGATGGGAAAACGGGAAAACCGCAGGATTTACGGCATGTGTGGCCGGATTCAGGCGTGGGAACTTTCCGATAACTAGACCCGGGCGCGTGACCCGGGTGAAAGGGTGGTTTCCGTGGTGAGCAAACAGGACACCGGGCGCGCGACGATCAGCGAGATTGCCCGCGAGGCCGGCGTATCCGTTCCCACCGTGTCCAAGGTGCTGAACGGGCACGCCCACGTGGCCGCGGAGACCCGGGCACGGGTGGAGGAAATCATCGCCCGGCGCGATTATGCGCGCCGCCCGGCCAAGCGCCGGCAGAAAGCCGGCCTGGTGGACCTGGTGTTCCCCGGGCTGGGCTCGGAATGGGCCCTGGAGATCATCGAGGGCGTGGAGCGGGTGGCGCAGGACGCCGGATACGGAACCGTGGTCAGCAGCCTGAGCCTGGACGGGTCCCGGATCCGGCCCTGGCTGGCAAACCTCGCGGAACGGAAATCGGACGGCCTGCTGATGGCCGTGTACCAGCTGGACGCCAAGCAGATCCAGCGGGTGAAATCGCTGGGGATCCCGGTGGTGCTGATCGACCCCGTGGGCCAGCCCGGACCGGACCTGATGACGGTTGGCGCGGCCAACTGGGAGGGCGGCTACTCGGCCACGGAGCACCTGCTCAAGCTGGGGCACAAGCGGATCGCCATGATTGGCGGACGTGAAGACCTGCAATGCAGCAGTGCCCGCGAGGACGGCTACATTTCGGCGCTGCGCCGGGCGGGTATCGCGCTGGACCCGGCCCTGATGGTGCCCGGCGACTTCTCGATCGAGGCAGGGGAGGCCGCCACCCGCAAGCTGCTGGAACTGCCGGAGAGGCCGACGGCGATCTTCACCGGCAACGACGACCAGGCGCTGGGCGCCTACCGGGCTGCGCGCTCTGCCGGGCTGCGCATCCCGGAGGACCTGTCCATCATCGGCTTCGACGACATCCCGGCCGCCGAATGGGTTGAGCCGGGACTCACCACCATCCGGCAGCCCGTGGTGCAGATGGCGGAGACCGCCATGCGCGCCCTGCTCCGCCACCTTGACGGCGACGAGGAACTGCCGCAACGGATCGAGCTGGGCACCGAGTTGGTGGTCCGGGGGTCCACGGCGGCCCCGGCAAAACACTGATCCGGCCCGGCCCTGATTAGGCTGGAGCAATGGATTATGTACTTCGCCGGGCCACCCCGGAGGATGCCGAAGCCATCGTGCTGATGCATACGGCTGCGCATGAGGAAAGCTACGGACACCTGCTTTCGCCCGGCTTTTTCGCCGAACGTCGACGGTCCATTCCGGAACGCGTGGCCCGGCGCCGCCCATACCTTGACGTGCCGCACCCCCGGATCGTCGCCGAGGATGCCAACGGTGAGGTTGTGGGCCTCGCCGACGCCGGCCCGCCGCGCCACGATGACAGCCCGTTTCCGCTGGAGCTGTACTCGATCTTCGTTCTTGCCCGGGCACAGGGGAGTGGGCTGGGGAAGGCGCTGCTTGAGGCCGCCCTCGGCGATTCGCCCGCGTACTTGTGGGTTCTGGAGGAGAACGTGAAGGCGCAGGCGTTCTACCGGCGCCAAGGTTTCACGTTCGACGGCGGTCGCGGGAACCTTCCGCCGGAGTGGGAAAGCGTGCCGGAACTGCGTATGGTCCGGGACCGGCCCCGGAGCTAGCCGGCTTTGTGGGCGTCGCGGACTGCCGGCGGGGTTTGTCCCTGCATGACCCAGCGGTTGCCGTCGGGGTCGCTGAAGTAAGCGAACAGGACGCCACCCAGATCCTGGATTTCGCTGATCTCCGCACCACGGTTGACCAGTTCCTCCCTTACGGCCGGGAGGTTCGGAACCACCAGCTGCAGCCCTTCCAGGCTGCCCGGCACCATGGCGGTCATTCCGGTTCCGATGACCACCGAGGCGGCAGAACCCGGCGGAGTCAGCTGGACAACGCGCATGCCGGGAATGTGCTCCACGTCGTGGTCCAGCACAAAGCCCAGTTGTTCTGTGTAAAACGCTTTTGATTTCTCGACGTCGGAAACCGGGACCTGGACAACCTCGAGGCGCATTTGCATGCGGGCAACTCTACCTTTGCCCATGCCAACGTGGAACGGCTGTCCGGCACCGCATTCAGGGCATTTTGTATCCGAATTATTACGCCTCAAAAGGTCCATTCCTCAAGGTCCCATCAAGACTGGCTGAATGTTGGCCGAGGATTCCCGGAGCCGGCGTATCCCCAGGTGACTGGGGCCGTAGGCTCAGCGGCATCGAGTGTTGCTGGGCTTAGCAGAAGGCCCGGCAATTATAGGAGTGCCGAATTACTTGGCCTCCTCATCAGTGGGGAAAAATGTCCGACTACCAGACCCTTTTTGGGGTTGCTCCTTCCGCGCCGTCGCCGAAGCCGCCGCGGAAACCACGCGCTTCGACGTTTGTCACCGGAGCTTTTACCGCCATTTTCATGCTTTTGGGCGCACTCAGCGGAGGCATTGGAGGTGCCCTGATCTTCCTGGGAATCTCCGCTGCCCTGACGGGGCTTTACGTGCTGCTCACCGGGCGCCGCTCCTGGGCCTGGCTGCCGGCGAAACGCAAGGCCGGCGCCGTCGCGATCGCCGTGTCCTTCGCCCTCCTCATTGGTGGTGCCGTCGCGCTGCCCCGCGTGGCAAGTGCGGACCTTGAAGCCGCCTCCGCGGATAGCGCGGCCAAGGCGGGGTCCGCAACAGCCAGCCCCATTGCACCACCCGTGGCGGCGCCGTCGTCCACTCCCACTCCTTCGCCCACGGCGGAGGAAACCGGAGAGCCGCTGGATCCGGACACCACGAATGTTGTGGCCGCGGGCGTCACCGTGGCAGCGCCCAACCCGCAGCCCGCCTACACCACCAAGGCGATCGACCTGCTGGCAACGCTTCCCATCAAGGGCCGGGCGCCGAAAACGGGGTATGACCGGGCGCAATTCGGGCAGGCATGGGCGGATGTGGACAGGAACGGGTGCGATACCCGCAATGACATCCTCAAGCGGGACCTCACAGGCATCACGTACACGAACAGCGTGCCCTGCAAGGTGCAGTCCGGCACTCTCGCCGATCCGTACACGGGCACCACCATCAGTTTCCTGCGCGGTTCCGCCACGAGCACTGCCGTGCAGATCGACCACGTGGTGGCGCTGAGTGACGCCTGGCAGAAAGGCGCCCAGCAGTTGACCGCGGAGCAGCGGACGGCGTTTGCGAATGATCCGCTGAACCTGCAGGCCACCGACGGGCCCACCAACCAGCAAAAGGGCGACGGCGACGCTGCCACCTGGCTGCCGCCCAACAAGGGGTTCCGGTGCGAGTACGTTGGCCGCCAAATTTCCGTGAAGGCCACATACGGGTTGTGGGTGACCCAGGCTGAGCACGACGCGATGGCACGGATCCTTGGCGACTGTTCCGGTCAGCTGGCACCGACCAACCAGCAAGCGCCGGTGCCCGTTGCTGCTGAGCCGGCACCTGCTGTTGTTGCGCCTGCTCCTGTTCCCGCTCCTGTGGCTCCCGTCCCGGCACCGGCCGCGGCGGTCCCCGCACCCGCTCCTGTCGCGCCCGCTCCGGCTCCCGCACCTGCTCCTGTTGCTCCCGCGCCAGCGCCCGCCGCTGCCTACTACGCCAACTGCACTGCGGCGAGGGCGGCCGGAGCGGCGCCGATCTACGCGGGCCAGCCCGGATACCGGCCGGCGCTGGACCGGGACTCCGACGGCATCGCCTGCGAGTAGCCGCACCTGTCCGGGATTCTCCGGGCCTTGTTCGAACCACGATCACCATCACTCGCATTCCTAGGGGGAATCATGAAAGAAAACATCGGGCCTGCCGCCGGCAGGTTGAAGAAGACGCTGGCTCTGGCTGTGCTGACAGGGCTTATGTTGACAGGTTGCGGCGGCAAGCAGGCGGCGGTGGAGCCGGCCTCTGCCGCCTCCGCGACTGCCACCACTGCAGCGTCCGTCACCGTTCCCGGAGTTGTAGGCCAGACCCTGGACAAGGCGACTGATCAGCTGGAAAAGCTGGGCTTCAAAGTCGATGCCGTTGACTCTGCTCACGGCAAATCGATCATCGTGAAGAAGAACTGGCAGGTGACAACCCAGGACCCGGCCAACGGAGCGCACGCGGCAAAGGGATCCACCGTTCATCTCGGCGTCAAGAACCTTGACGATGTGACCGCTGAGAAGGCCGCTGCCGAGAAGGCTGCAGCTGACAAGGCAGCCGCCGACGCCGCCGCAGCCGCGAAGGCCGCTGCAGACAAAGCCACGGCTGACAAGGCGGCGGCTGATCAAGCTGCTGCTGCCAAAGCGGCAGCAGACCAAGCTGCGCGCGACAAGGCCACTGCCGACCAGGCCGCGGCGCAAGCTGCCCAGCAGGCGGCACAACAAGCCCAGCAGGTGCCTGCTGCTCCCATCGTCGGAGGCGCCATCATTTGCCAGGACGGTTATGTGTGGCCTAGTGCCACTCGCCAGGGAGCCTGCAGCAGGCACGGTGGCATCGCAAAGTAGCCAAAGGATCTTTCGTTCCCTGATGATTCAGTGGAAGTAGAAGCGACGGAGTATGGCATCGAAGCGACGGCGTCCAGGTCGCAGGCCTGGGCACCAACCTCCGCCCTGGATTAGGACTCGTGCGCTGCCTTGGCGGCGGGCTGGCGCCTGGAGACGAGCACCGGACCTTTGGCATGGTGGAGGACGGCATGCGCCGTGGAGCCGATGCTTCCTTTGATCAGACCGTGGCCTTTGGTTCCGACGACGGTAAGGCGCGCACCCTGGGACGCATGCAGGATGGCGCGGGGTACTGAGGTGTCGGTCAGGAGCTGCTTTTCGACCGTTAGTCCGGGGGCGAGCTCCTGCGCCTTGGCGACAGCCGAATCCAACAAAGCCTCAGCCCCGGCACCGGGATCGACTGGGTCCCGGACCAGCCGGTAGCCGGCCGGAACTGTCCGGACGTGGATGATGACGAGCCGGGCTCCCGCCGCGGCAGCCGCGGTGCACGCATCCTCAAGTGCCGCCGTCGCCCCTGGGTCATCAACGGCGACCACCACGGGGCCGTCCGGGTCTTCGCCGGGTTTGATCACGGCCACGGGGCACGATGCTGTGGCTGCCATCTCCAAGCTCACTGAGCCGACGAGGAGGCCCATGAATCCTCCGAGTCCGCGGCTTCCCAGGACCAGCATTTCCTGGCCGGCCGAGACCCTGGGCAGATGGACGCTTGGGCTCCCGGACAGCAGGCTGGTCAGGACTTTCACATCGGGGGCGGCCTGGTTCGCATGCTCAACGCCCTCCTGCAGCGTATTTTCCGCCGCGTGCTGAAGTCCGCTGTCCGCGATGCCGGGAACCGGGCCGAGGTTCTTCGTCAGCAGCGGCCACAGCGTGCAATGCACCAGATGCAACGGAACCTTGCGCCGGGCCGCTTCCTTTGCAGCCCATCGGACCGCCCGTGCAGCTGGTTCTGAACCGTCATAGCCCACCACAATGGCTTTGGATTCCACAATGCCCCGATTCTCCGGTGCCGGCCGCCACGTCGTCGTGGGAGGCCCGGCTTGATTGTCTTATGCCGAGCCTAGGACAGGCCAGGCATGCGGATAAGGCCAATGGTCCCAACAACGCGCCTCCTTGAGGACCCCCCGGCGGCACAGCCACGGGCGAACACGGCTTGGGCGTGCTTAGGCTGCCAGCCACCGCCAGCGATGCCGTAGAATTGATGCCTCAAGGGGAGTACTCCCGTCTGTGATTGGCCCGTCAATACGGATGCAACGAAGCATCCCGGGCCATCGGCTCCGGATCTTTCCGGGCGGAGGAGACCTTGGCGTATTCATCAACGCCAACCCTTTGGAGTACCCAAATGCAGGTAACGCCACTGATCTGGATCATCACCCTTGCCGTGACAGTCCTTTTCTTCGTTTACGAGTTTTTCGCGCACGTGCGCAAACCCCACGAGCCTTCCATCGGTGAATCGGCGCGCTGGTCGGCTTTCTACATTGGGCTGGCCTTGGTGTTCGGAGTTGGCATCGGCCTGGTGTCCGGCTGGACCTTCGGCGGGGAGTACTTCGCGGGCTACCTCACCGAGAAGGCCCTCTCTATCGACAACTTGTTCGTCTTCCTGATCGTGATGAGCGGGTTCGCTGTGCCGAAGAAATACCAGCAGAAGGTACTGATGATCGGCATTGTCATTGCGCTGATCCTCCGCGGCGGCTTCATAGCCATTGGGGCCGGCCTGATCGAGAACTTCTCCTGGATCTTCTACATCTTCGGCGCGCTGCTGCTCTTCCTGGCCTATAAGCAGGCGTTCGGCAGCCACGATTCCAACCCCGCAGACGGCAAGTTCATGCAGCTGGTGCGCCGCGTCCTGCCCGTCACTGACGAATACCACGGCGATAAGCTCACCGTGAAGAAGGGCGCCACGCGCTTTTTCACCCCCATGATGCTGACCATCATCGCCATTGGTTTCGTGGACCTGATCTTTGCCGTTGACTCCATCCCGGCCATCTACGGGCTCACTGACGAGGCCTACATCGTTTTCACCGCCAACGCCTTCGCCCTCATGGGCCTGCGCCAGCTCTTCTTCCTGATCGGCGGACTGCTGGAACGCCTCATCTACCTGGCACAGGGCCTGGCCGTCATCCTCGCCTTCATCGGCGTGAAGCTCGTCTTCCACGCACTGCATGTGAACGAGCTGTCCTTCATAAACGGCGGTCAGCCGCTGTTGTGGGTGCCTGAGATCCCCATCTGGTTCTCGCTGCTGTTCATCGGCGCCACCATTGCTGTAGCCACTGCGGCCAGCCTCATGAAGACCCGTGGCGACAACGGCGCGAGCGGCCGGCACGCAGCGGAGGGCGGTCCGGTTGCTGCGGTGTCCGCGGATGACCCGGAAGCTGATGAGCAGCCGGATGAGGACATGAGTCCTGCGGCCGGAGCCGCAAAGTAAACAGCTGTGACTCACTGCATAAAACGCAGTTCCGGCCGCCAGGGCCGTCCAAGGAGTGCCGGTGGCCCCAGAATCCTTGCTGTTACTGGGATTTTGAGGCCATCGGCCATCGCGAAAGGCTGATTTGCGGCGGGGTTGGTGGGCGTGTATTGTTTTCTGAGTCGCCGCCGCTGATGCGGAAAGATAGCGGCCAAACCCCTTCTGAATGGCCTGAAAATGGTGCGGTATGTTGCGCGCCGTGTTGGGTGGGGATCCTGGTTTGTGGAGT